>NZ_FMWW01000006.1:287670-289337 GCF_900103205.1 Pseudomonas sp. NFPP12 | reverse complement strand
ACCTTGCCGATGTCCCGGGACTCGTTGGCCAGGTCGCCGATCAGGCTGGCGGTGCCCTGCACATCGGAACTCATGCGCTCGATGGCCGACACGGTTTCCTGCACCAGGTCGCGGCCGTCGCCGGCGGAGGCGGTGGCATTCTTCGAGGCTTCGGAGGTGCTCACCGCATTGCGCGCCACTTCTTCCACGGCGCTGGTCATTTCATTGACCGCGGTGGCGGCCTGTTCGATCTCGTTGTTCTGCTGGGTCAGGCCGCGGGCGCTTTCCTCGGTGACGCTGTTGAGCTCTTCAGCCGCCGAAGCCAACTGGGTGGCGGAACCGGAGATGCGCTGCAGGGTGTCGCGCAGTTTTTCCTGCATCTTGGCCATGGCCTGCAACAGGCGCCCGGCCTCGTCACTGCCATCGACCTTGATCGGCCGGGTCAGGTTGCCCTCGGCGATTTCCTCGGCGGCGCCCAGGGCGTTGGCGATGGGCTGGGTGATGCTGCGGGTCAGCAGCCAGGCGAAGAGGAAGGTCAGGCCAGTAGCCAGCACCAGCAGCGCCACCACCAGGTTGAAGGCCGAGGAGTACTGCTCGGCGGCTTGCTGGTTGGTGTCCACGGTCTGCTGGGTGTTGATCTCCAGCAAGCGGTTGAGCACGGTGTTCATGGCTTCGGAGTTGTTCAGCAGTTCGGTGTTGAGCAAGTTGCGCAGCTCATCCACCTGATTGTTGCGCGACAGGCTCTTCATCCGCTCTTCGATCTGCCGGTACTGGCCCAGCAGTTGGAGGTACTGCTCGTAGGCGGATTTTTCTTCCGGGCTGGTGATGAATTTTTCGTAGATGACCTGGGCGGCGCGGATCTGCTGGTTGCGCATTTCCAGCAGTTCGATGGTCTTTTGCTGCACGTCCGGCTCACGGTTCACCAGCAAGCGGTAGGACAGCACCCGCAGGCGCAGGGTTAGCTGGGTGAATTCGTCGAGGCTCTTGATGCTTGGCACGCTGCTCGACGTGATGTCTTCGGCGGCGCCGCGGATCTTGCTCATCTGGTTCAGGGCGAACACCCCGAGGATCAGCATCAAGCCGCCGATCATGGCGAAGCCGAGGAAGGCCCGCGGAGCGATATTCATATTACGAAGGGACATGGTAGGTACCAAAAAGGGCGCATCCGTGCGGGGCTTGAGACTGACTCTACCGTGACTTATCGGTCGTACGACTAAAGTCTTGAGTCTCGCCGTGGATTAAGCCTGTCCGGTACCTGTCTGCTGGGGTGCCTTGAACGCCACCCTCACCAGCCCCCACCGCTCAACGGCGGGAGCTGGAGCAGGGCGCAAGGGCTTCAGAGCTTGAATCGGGTGACCAGGTTGCTCAGGTCGACCGCCAGGCGTGACAGCTCGTTGCTGGCGGCCTGGGTCTGGTTGGCGCCGGTGGTGGACTGTACCGACAGGTCGCGGATGTTCACCAGGTTGCGGTCCACTTCACGGGCCACCTGGGCCTGTTCTTCAGCGGCGCTGGCGATCACCAGGTTGCGTTCGTTGATTTCGCTGATGGCGCTGTTGATGGTGTCCAGGGACTGGCCGGCCCCCCGGGCGATGCTCAGGGTCGATTCGGCGCGTTCGGTGCTGTTGCGCATGGAGTCCACGGCGTGCTCGGTGCCGCTCTGGATGCTGCCGATCATGCGTTCGATTTCG
>NZ_FMWW01000006.1:0-287525 GCF_900103205.1 Pseudomonas sp. NFPP12 | reverse complement strand
ACCTTGCCGATGTCCCGGGACTCGTTGGCCAGGTCGCCGATCAGGCTGGCGGTGCCCTGCACGTCGGAGCTCATGCGCTCGATGGCCGACACGGTTTCGCGCACCAGGTCGCGGCCGTCGCCGGCGGAAGTGGTGGCGCTCTTCGAGGCTTCGGAGGTGCTCACCGCATTGCGCGCCACTTCCTCCACGGCGCTGGTCATTTCATTGACCGCGGTGGCGGCCTGTTCGATCTCGTTGTTCTGCTGGGTCAGGCCGCGGGCGCCTTCCTCGGTGACGCTGTTGAGCTCTTCGGCCGCCGACGCCAACTGATGGGCGGAGCCGGAAATACTCTGCAGGGTGTCGCGCAGCTTTTCCTGCATCGTGACCATGGCTTGCAGCAGGCGCCCGGCTTCGTCGCTGCCATCGACCGTGATGGGGCGGGTCAGGTTGCCTTCGGCGATCTCTTCGGCGGCCCTCAGGGCATTGGCGATGGGCTGGGTGATGCTGCGGATCAGGCGCCAGGCGAACAGCAGGGTCAGGGCGCTGGCCAGCACCAGCAGCCCCACCACCAGATTGAAGGCTCTGCGGTACTGAGCGGCAGCATCATCGTCGGCGACGGTGGCGTAATGGCTGTTGATCTCCACCAGTTGGTTGAGGACCGCGTTGATCTTTTCAGCGCTGTCCATCAGGTCGGTATTGAGCAGTTGTTGCATGGCCTCAAGCTGGTTGTTGTGCGACAGCTCGATCAGTTGGCTCTCCAACTGCCGGTGGTGGCTCAGCAGCGTGCCGTATTGCTCGTAGGCAAGGCGCTCCTCGGGGCTGCTGATGAGCTTCAGGTACTGGGCCCGGGCTTCTTCGATCTTCTGGTTGCGCTGGTCGATGGCATCCAGGGTCTGCTGCTGGGCCTGGGGTTCGCGGTTGAGCAGCAGTCGGTAGGCCTGGACCCGTTGGCGCAGGCTGAGCTGGGTGAATTCATCGACGCTCTTGATGCTCGGGATGGTGTCCTGGCTCATGCGCTCGGTGGCTGAGCGGATCTTGCCCATCTGATTCAGGGCGAACACCCCGAGAAACAGCATCAGGCAGCCGATCAGGGCAAATCCGAGGAAGGCCCTCGGGGCAATATTCAGGGAGCGCAGGGACATGGACATTACCTCGGGTGAGCGCTTTATTGCGCTGGCAGGATCAGGGACGTACCTGTCTATCGCGTTGAACAATGGCTTCTTGAACCGGCGGATGCAGTTTCAGAAATTTCTTATGCGTAACTGGGAAAGTTCATAAAAGTCCGAGACTCCGACGAGGCGTCAGGAACCGGAGCGCAGAATGACAGTCTCTAACAGCTCTCGCGGAAGGGTCATCGCCAGTAAAATCAAGGCTTTGCGCCTGGATAACCCTGGCATCCAGGGTGACTTTTCTTTATCGTACGCGCCCTTTGCAAAAAGCCCGGAAGATCAAAATGTTGGAAGCATCCCTCAGCCAATTGGAACAGCTGGTCAGCGACCTGGTGGTACAGAACCAGGAACTGCTCGGTACGAACGCAGCCCTCAAGGAACAACTGGACCAGGCCAAGGATGAAAACGAAAGCCTGCAACTGAGCCTGATGGAGCAGGAAGAAAAGCAAGGCGCCACCGCTGCCCGGATCCAGGCGCTGGTTGAGCGTGTCAGCGCGAGCCCGGCCAATCCATGAGACATCACATCGATGGAGTGAAGGTCGTTTCGATCCTGGGGGAGGATTACTCGATCAAGGCGCCGGCCGGGGAAGAACAGACCCTGATGGACGCTGCGCTGATGCTCAAGGCGGCCCTGGCCGACACCAAGAAGAAGTACCCGACGCTGATCGGCGAGCGCCTGCTGGTGCTGGCGGCGATGAACCTGTGCTCGCAGCAGATCGAGATGCAGAAGCGCCATGCCCAGGAACTGGAGCGCTATCAGGAGCAAGTGAGCGCCACCGTCGAGGTCATCGCCAAGACCATTCAACAGAACTGACGGAACTGCACACAGCCGCAGGGTTATAGGTTGGACAAACATAACCAATGTTTGTATACAACCTTCCGCGGCTGGCGCGACATTTCAGCCTCTTATACCAATAAGAAAGAGGTGTTCCATGCAATTCTGGCGACGCAGTATTCAATGGCAACTGGTCCTCAGCATGGGCTCGGCCCTGCTGGTCAGCCTGCTGGTGGTGGTGGCGGTCTACACCGTGGTGATCAACCACCTGACCCAGAACTACCTGGTGGACAAGGCGCTGCCTTCGAGCATCGAAGCCATGCGCAACGATATCGAACGCATCCTCGCCCAGCCGCTGACGGTCGCCCGGGACATTGCCAGCAACGGCATGCTGCGCGATTGGCTGGCAGGCGGCGAGGATCCGGCCCAGGCCCAGGTGTTCGTCGACTACCTGGAAGGCATCCGCGCCGAAAATCAGGCCTTCACCACCTTGATGGTGGGCACCGCGACCAACCACTACTACAACGAGAAGGGGCTGGATCGCACCCTCAGCCGTTCCAATCCCAAGGACGCCTGGTTCTACAGCTTCATCGACAGCGACAAGCCGCGGCTGCTCAACATCGACACCGATGTGGCCACCGGCGAGTTGGCGATGTTCATCGACATGCGGGTCAAGAAGGACGGCAAGCTGGTGGGGGTGGCCGGGCTCGGGCTGAAGATGCAGGCGCTGTCGCAACTGATCCATGATTTCAGCTTCGGCGAGCACGGCAAGGTCTATCTGGTGCGCGCCGACGGCTTGATCCAGGTTCACCCTGAGGCGCAGTTCAGTGGCAAGCGGCACCTGTCCGAGCAGATCGGCGAATCGGCCGCCCAGGCGGTCATGGGGCACGAGGGGCTGGCCAGCAGCCGGTTCGTGCGCGACGGCGAAGACTTTGTGGCCCTGAGCCTGCCACTGCGGGGCATGGGGTGGTCGCTGGTGGCCGAGGTGCCCGAAGCGCAGATCTACGCCGATGCCCGGCAAACCTTGTGGCTGACCACCGGTATCGGCCTGGCTATCGCCCTGGTCTGCCTGTTGCTGGTGATCTGGCTGGCTCGCGGCCTGGTGCGGCCGGTGCGCCAGGTGACCGCCGGGCTGGTAGCCATCGGCAGCGGTGGTGGCGACCTGACCCTGCGCCTGGATGCCAGCCGGGCCGACGAGCTGGGGGACCTGGCCCGGGGTTTCAATCGTTTTCTCGACAGCCAGCACGGCATGATCGGCGAAGTGCTGGCCACCACCGAGCGTCTGCGCTCATCCGTGGGGCAGGTGGCGGCGGTGGTGGAGAACACTGCCGAGCGCTCGGGGCGGCAGCAGGAAATGACCGACATGGTGGCCACGGCCGTGCACCAGATGGGGCTGACCGTCCAGGACATCGCACGCAACGCCGGGCAGGCGGCCGATGCGTCCCAGGCGGCCCGGGATGAGGCCCAGCTGGCCCAGGGGGTAGTGGACGGCTCGATCCGGCACATCGAAAGCATGTCCGGGGAAATTGCCCTGGCCGCCAGCGCTGTCAGTGAGCTGGCGCATCAGGTGGCCTCCATCGATCAGGTACTGGCGGTGATCCGCGGGGTCTCCGAGCAGACCAACCTGCTGGCCCTCAATGCGGCTATCGAGGCAGCCCGTGCCGGGGAAATGGGCCGTGGCTTTGCCGTGGTGGCGGACGAAGTGCGGACCCTGGCCCAGCGCACCCAGGCTTCCACCGACGAGATCCAGCAGATGATCCAGAGCCTCAAGCAGGGCGCGGAGAATGCCGTGGCCTCCATGCATGCCGGGCAGTCGGCCACCGGTACCGGGGTGCAGTCCAGCCAGCAGACCGGGGCTTCGCTGACAGCGATCACCGGGCAGGTTGAGCACATCAGCGACATGAACCAGCAAGTGGCCACCGCCACCGAGGAGCAATCGGCGGTGACCGAAGAAATCAACCGCAATGTCCAGGGCATCTCCGATCTGGCCCGGGCCACCGCGGCCGAAGTCCAGGCCTGCCGTGAAGACTGCCGGACCCTGCAGCGCCTCTCCGAGGACCTGGCCCGACAGGTGGGCGGCTTCAAGCTGCACTGACCGCCCGCCGCGGTGTGTCAGGCCGGGCGCCTTCGCCGGCAAGCCGGCTCCTACGGGGAGCAACGGTGCCTGGTGTAGGAGCTGGCTTGCCAGCGAACCATGCGCCGCGGTGTGTCAGGCCGGGCGCTTTCGTCGGCAGCCGGCTCCTGGGTGGCCTCAGAACCAGGCGTCCTGCATGCTCAGGCAGGTATCGTCCCGCGCTTCCAGCAGTGCCAGCTCGTGCTGGCAGCCTGGCACTTCCCAGGTCAGGAAGTAGCGCGCGGCCTGCAACTTGCCCAGGTAGAAATCCCGATCCGCCGCCACTGCCTGCGCCAGTCCTTCCTCGGCCCGGATGGCCTGTTCCAGCCAGCGCCAGCCGATCACCGCATGGCCGAAGGCTTTCAGATACAGCGCCGAGTTGGCCAGGGTGCTGGTGACCTTGCCGCTGGCCAGGTCACCCAGCAACCCCAGCGTCACGTTTTGCAGGCGCGTTACCAGTTGTTCCAGGGGCAGGCGCAGGGCGTCCAGTGATTGATGGGCGCCGGCCCGCTCGCCGGTCTCGGCAATCAGGCGTACCAGGCGCTTGAGCCCGGCGCCGCCGTTCTGCGCCAGCTTGCGCCCCAGCAGGTCCAGGGACTGGATGCCGTGGGTGCCTTCGTGAATCGGGTTCAGGCGGTTGTCGCGGTAGTACTGCTCCACCGGGTACTCCCGGGTATAGCCGTGGCCGCCGAGAATCTGGATCGCCAGTTCGTTGGCCTTCAGGCAGAACTCTGAAGGCCAGGACTTGACGATCGGGGTCAGCAGGTCCAGCAGTTCGTGGGCCTGCTGGCGCTCGGCCGCATCGGCCAGGGTGGTGGTGTCGTCGAACAGCCGCGCCGCGTACAGCCCCAGGTCGAAGGCGCCTTCGACGTAGGCCTTCTGGGTCAGCAGCATGCGCCGCACATCGGCGTGCTGGATGATCGCCACCGGCGCGGTGCTCGGGTCCTTGCTGTCCGGCAGGCGACCTTGCGGGCGTTCGCGGGCGTATTCCAGGGAGTACAGGTAGCCGGCGTAGCCGAGCATCACCGCACCCATGCCGACGCCGATCCGTGCCTCGTTCATCATCTGGAACATGTAGCTCAGGCCGTGATGGGGCTTGCCCACCAGATACCCCACGCACTGGCCGTTATCGCCGAAGTTCAGCGCGGTGGAGGTGGTGCCGCGCCAGCCCATCTTGTGGAACAGCCCGGCCAGCAGCACATCATTGCGCGGCCCCAGGCTGCCGTCGTCGTTGACCAGGAACTTGGGCACGATAAACAGCGAAATGCCCTTCACTCCGGGCGGCGCGTCCGGCAGCTTGGCCAGGACCATGTGCACGATGTTTTCCGACAGCGGGTGGTCGCCGCCGGAAATGAAGATCTTGTTGCCCTTGAGCCGGTAGCTGCCGTCGGCGGCCGGTTCGGCACGGGTGCGGATATCCGATAGCGACGAGCCGGCATGGGGCTCGGTCAGGGCCATGGTGCCGAAGAAGCGACCGTCAATCATCGGCTGCAGGAAGCGTTGTTTCTGTTCTTCGGTGCCGAAGCTCTCGATCAGGTTGGCGGCGCCCATGGTCAGGAACGGGTAGGAGGTCGAGGCCGCGTTGGCCGCCTGGAAGTGGGCGAAGCAGGCCTGGGACAGCAGGGTTGGCAGTTGCATGCCGCCGGCCTCGAAACTGCGGGCGGCATTCAGGAAGCCGGCTTCGAGGAACGCATCCACCGCCGGTTTCACTTCGGGGATCAGCACCGCCTGGCCGTCTTCGTAGCGTGGCTCGTGCTCATCGCCCTTGCGGTTGTGCGGGGCGAAGAACTTCTCGGCGATGCTGCGGGCGGTGCCCAGGGCGGCGTCGAAGGTTTCCCGGTTGTGCTCGGCAAACCGCTCGCGCTGGGTCAGGCCCTCGGCGTCGAGTACCTCATACAGTTCGAAGGCCAGATTGCGGGAACTGAGCAGCGTCTCGGACATGGCGGCATACCTGTGGGATAGGGAATGGGCCGAGTCTAGGCGCGTGAATGAAGGCTGGATAGCAAGATTGATGTGGGTGATAAAGATGCCAAACAGGCACAGCCCCTGTCGCCGCTGCGAAGGCTGCGATAAGTCCCGCAGGAACTTCGGCGGCAATGAAATCGCTACGGCCGTTCCGGCCGGTCGCAGCCTGCGGCAGCGGCTACAGGAAATGGCGTCGGGCAAAAAAAAGAGCGCCGCTGAGGGCGCTCTTTTCCAGGGTGCTGACTATCGGCTTCAGCCGATGGTCATCAGGCTGGCGTTGCCGCCGGCCGCAGCGGTGTTGACGCTCAAGGCGCGCTCGATCACCAGGCGCTCCAGGGCAATCGCGGTCTCGCCCTGGGACAGGCCCTGGACGCCGACGATGGCACCGGCACGCTGGGCCACCTGCTGGCAGACGCTGCGCAGCTGGTCGGAATCACCGTGGTGCAGGACGGCGTCGAATACCACTTCGTCCTTGCTCCAGTCGGCCACGCGCTGGATGCGTGCCTGGACTTCCTTCGGCAAGCGGGCGAACAGCGCCTTGCTGATCTCGCTTTCCGGCCACACCGCCGAGCCACCGACGGCCAGCACGGCTGCCAGTTGGGTCAGCAGGTCACCCTCGACCTCCGCCAGGCACAGGACGTGCTCGCGGGGCAGGATGGCGTAGCTGTTGCGCTCGCCGGTAGGGCCGGTCAACTGCCGGGTGATGCCGCTCTGGGACTGGCCGGCGAACTGTTTGCACAGGATCGCCAGTTCCGCCAGCTTGCTGCTCTCGGCCCAGGCTTGCAGGGCGTTCAACGGCTTGCTGAGGACTTCGCGCAGGCGCAGGTCCGGGGCGTTCTCGGCGTCGCCACGGGCAAAGGACTGCTCGATGGCATCCACCGGGCGGGTCGACAGCAGGCGGTACAGGTACAGCGGGCCGCCGGCTTTCGGGCCGGTGCCCGACAGGCCTTCGCCGCCGAACGGTTGCACGCCGACCACGGCACCGACGATGTTGCGGTTGACGTAGACGTTACCGGCGTGGACGTTGTCCACCACCTTGGCGATGGTCTCGTCGATCCGGGTGTGCACGCCCAGGGTCAGGCCGTAGCCGGAAGCGTTGATCTGGGCGATCAGCTGGTCGATTTCCTTGCGCTTGTAGCGCACCACGTGCAGCACCGGACCGAAGATCTCGCGCTGCAGCTCGTCGAAGCTTTCCAGCTCGATCAGGGTCGGCATGACAAAGGTGCCGCGCTTGCATTCTTCGCCGTCGGCGATGGCCATCTGGTACACGTTGCGACCTTTGTCGCGCATGGCCTGGATGTGCTTCTCGATGCCGGCCTTGGCTTCGGCGTCGATCACCGGGCCGATGTCCACCGACAGGCGCTCAGGGTTGCCCAGGCGGTTTTCGGCCATGGCGCCCTTGAGCATTTCGATCACACGCTCGGCGGAATCTTCCTGCAGGCACAGCACGCGCAGGGCCGAGCAACGCTGGCCGGCACTGTCGAAGGCCGAGGACACCACGTCGATGACCACCTGTTCGGTCAGGGCCGAGGAGTCGACGATCATCGCGTTCTGGCCGCCGGTTTCGGCGATCAGCGGGATCGGCCGGCCCTGGTTGTCCAGGCGCCCGGCGATGTTGCGTTGCAGCAGACGCGCAACTTCAGTGGAGCCGGTGAACATCACGCCCTTGACGCGTTCGTCACCCACCAGGCGGGCACCGACGCTTTCGCCCTGGCCCGGCAGCAGTTGCAGCACGCCTTCGGGAATCCCGGCTTCGAGCAGCAGGCGCACGGCCTGGGCGGCTACCAGCGGAGTCTGTTCGGCCGGTTTGGCCAGGACCGGGTTGCCGGCAGCCAAGGCTGCGGCGACCTGGCCACTGAAGATTGCCAGCGGGAAGTTCCACGGGCTGATGCACACCACCGGGCCCAGTGGGCGGTGGGCGTCGTTGCTGAAGTCGTTGCGGGCCTGCACCGCGTAGTAGCGCAGGAAGTCCACGGCTTCACGCACTTCGGCGATGGCGTTGGCGAAGGTCTTGCCGGCTTCCCGGGCCAGCAGGCCCATCAGCGGCTGGATCTCGCCTTCCATCAGGTCGGCGGCGCGTTCCAGGATCGCAGCGCGTTCGGCCGGCGGCGTGGCCTGCCAGATCGGTGCGGCGTTGAGGGCGCACTGGATGGCGTTGTCGACGTCTTCGACCGTGGCTTCCTGGACGTGGCCCACCACATCGCGATGGTCCGAAGGGTTGAGTACCGGCGCCGGGGTTTCGCTGCTGGCGGCGCAACCGAGTATCGGTGCGGCTTTCCAGTTGTTGTGGGCGGTGGCCAGCAGTGCGCAGGACAGCGACGCCAGGCGGTGTTCGTTGGCCATGTCGATGCCGGCGGAGTTGGCCCGCTCGGCGCCATACAGGTCACGCGGCAATGGAATGCGCGGGTGCGGCAGGCCGAAGCCGCCTTCCAGGGTGGCCATCTGTTCGATCTGGGTCACCGGATCGGCCACCAGTTCCTGGATCGAGATCGACTGGTCGGCTATACGGTTGACGAACGAGGTGTTGGCGCCGTTTTCCAGCAGCCGGCGTACCAGGTAGGCCAGCAGGGTTTCGTGGGTGCCGACGGGTGCGTACACGCGGCACGGACGGTTCAGCTTGCCTTCGGAAACCTTGCCCACCACTTGCTCGTACAGCGGTTCGCCCATGCCGTGCAGGCACTGGAACTCGTACTGGCCGGGGTAATAGTTCTGACCGGCAATGTGGTAGATCGCCGACAGGGTGTGGGCGTTGTGGGTGGCGAACTGCGGGTAGATGACTTCCGGCACCGACAGCAGCTTGCGTGCGCAGGCGATGTAGGAAACGTCGGTGTACACCTTGCGGGTGTAGACCGGATAGCCTTCCAGGCCTTCGACCTGGGCGCGCTTGATCTCGCTGTCCCAGTAGGCGCCTTTCACCAGGCGGATCATCAGGCGGTGACGGCTGCGACGGGCCAGATCGATCACATAGTCGATCACGTACGGGCAGCGCTTCTGGTAGGCCTGGATCACGAAGCCGATGCCGTTCCAGCCGGTCAGCTGCGGTTCGAAGCACAGGCGTTCCAGCAGGTCCAGCGACAGCTCCAGGCGGTCGGCCTCTTCGGCGTCGATGTTCAGGCCGATGTCGTATTGCTTGGCCAGCAGGGTCAGGGACAGCAGGCGCGGGTACAGCTCTTCCATCACGCGCTCGTACTGGGCGCGGCTGTAGCGCGGGTGCAGGGCCGAGAGCTTGATGGAGATGCCCGGGCCTTCATAGATGCCGCGACCGTGGGAGGCCTTGCCGATGGAGTGGATGGCCTGCTCGTAGGACGCGAGGTACTTCTGTGCGTCGTGCTCGGTCAGTGCGGCTTCGCCGAGCATGTCGTAGGAATAGCGGAAGCCCTTGGCTTCGAACTTGCTGGCGTTGGCCAGGGCTTCGGCGATGGTTTCACCGGTGACGAACTGTTCGCCCATCAAGCGCATGGCCATGTCCACGCCCTTGCGGATCATCGGCTCGCCGCTCTTGCCGATGATGCGGCTCAGGGAGGAGGTCAGGCCGGCCTCGTTGTGGGTCGACACCAGCTTGCCGGTGAGCAGCAGGCCCCAGGTGGCGGCGTTGACGAACAGCGATGGGCTGTTGCCCAGGTGCGGCTGCCAGTTGCCGGTGCTGATCTTGTCGCGGATCAGCGCGTCACGGGTGCCCTTGTCGGGGATGCGCAGCAGGGCTTCGGCCAGGCACATCAGCGCCACGCCTTCCTGGGACGACAGGGAGAACTCCTGCAGCAGGCCCTGGACGATACCGGCACGGCCGCCGGCGCTCTTCTGGTTGCGCAGCTTCTCGGCGATCGAGGCGGCCAGCTTGTTCGCGGCTTCGGCGGTGGCGGCCGGCAAGCGCGCCTGCTCCAGCAGCATCGGCACCACTTCCGGTTCCGGGCGGCGGTAGGCGGCGGTGATCGAGGCGCGCAGCACCGACTGCGGGAGAATGCTTTCGGCGAACTCCAGGAAGCATTGGTGAGCGTGATCGGTCTGTACCTCGCCGGCATCCTCGCCGTCTTTGGCGGTGGCACTGCTCAGCTCGGTCAGGGTTGCACCACCCTCGAGTTTTTCCAGGTAATTGAAAATCGCCTGCTTGATCAGCCAGTGCGGCGTACGATCGATCGAGGCCGCGGCGGCCTTGAGGCGCTCGCGGGTAGGGTCGTCGAGTTTGACCCCGAGGGTGGTGGTAGCCATATTTTTATCCTCATGTTTGCCACGCACGTGTGGCATCAGCTGGCGGCAAGATTATCCGCGCACTGCAATAGGTGCAACCGGGTGCAACCCATTTTTAGCTGGAAAAAGAAGCAGCTTGTCAGGAATAAAATTCCTGCACGGAGTAGCTTGCCTCCTACTGGTGCCTTTACTTCTGAAAACGCCATTTTTTGCTCCAAAAAGGAGCAAAAGCGTCGTCAGCGACCAGTTTTTAGACAAGGTGCAACTGATTCGGCGCAAATTGGTTGCACCTTGTTCGTCTTGTTGCATAGGATTCGCGGCCAAGGTGCAACCGTCCTGCAGGACTGGTTCATCGGCTGATGGCTTTCCTGGGGAAACATCAGTCATAAATGCGCGGCCCGCCTGATCGTCTCCCAAGCGTCATCGTTTGGCGGCGGGTGGCAGTGGCCGCCGCACCATAAAAACAAAGCCAGGGCGTAACTCAATGAGTGCAAGCAATCCAACCTTGATCACCTTCGTGATCTACATCGCGGCAATGGTGCTGATCGGCTTCATGGCCTATCGCTCCACCAACAACCTTTCCGACTACATTCTTGGCGGCCGCAGCCTCGGCAGCGTGGTCACCGCGCTTTCCGCCGGTGCTTCCGACATGAGTGGCTGGCTGCTGATGGGCCTGCCGGGCGCCATCTACATGTCCGGTCTTTCGGAAAGCTGGATCGCCATCGGCCTGATCGTCGGTGCCTACCTCAACTGGCTGTTCGTGGCCGGCCGCCTGCGGGTGCAGACCGAACACAACGGCGACGCACTGACCCTGCCGGACTACTTCTCCAGCCGCTTTGAAGACAAGAGCGGCCTGCTGCGGATCATCTCTGCGGTGGTGATCCTGGTGTTCTTCACCATCTATTGCGCCTCCGGCATCGTCGCCGGTGCCCGCCTGTTCGAAAGCACTTTCGGCATGCCCTACGAGACAGCGCTGTGGGCCGGTGCGGCGGCAACCATTGCCTACACCTTCGTTGGTGGTTTCCTGGCAGTGAGCTGGACCGATACCGTCCAGGCCACGCTGATGATCTTCGCTCTGATCCTGACGCCGATCATCGTTCTGCTGGCGACCGGTGGCGTGGACACCACCTTCCTGGCCATCGAAGCCAAGGACCCGACCAACTTCGACATGCTCAAGAACACCACCTTCATCGGCGTGATCTCGCTGATGGGCTGGGGCCTGGGCTACTTCGGCCAGCCGCATATCCTGGCGCGCTTCATGGCCGCCGATTCGGTGAAGTCGATTGCCAAGGCCCGTCGCATCTCCATGACCTGGATGATCCTGTGCCTGGGCGGCACCGTGGCGGTGGGCTTCTTCGGTATCGCCTATTTCTCGGCGCACCCTGAGGTGGCCGGCCCTGTGACCGAAAACCCTGAGCGGGTGTTCATCGAACTGGCCAAGCTGCTGTTCAACCCATGGATCGCGGGTGTGCTGCTGTCGGCCATCCTGGCGGCAGTCATGAGTACCCTGAGCTGCCAGCTGCTGGTGTGCTCCAGTGCCCTGACTGAAGACTTCTACAAAGCCTTCTTGCGCAAGCACGCTTCCCAGTTGGAACTGGTGTGGGTCGGCCGCGCCATGGTGCTGGTGGTGGCGCTGATCGCCATTGCCATGGCCGCCAACCCGGAAAACCGCGTGCTGGGCCTGGTGAGCTATGCCTGGGCCGGGTTCGGCGCGGCCTTCGGCCCCGTGGTACTGATTTCGGTGATCTGGAAAGGCATGACCCGTGACGGCGCGCTGGCCGGCATCATCGTCGGTGCCGTCACCGTGATCCTGTGGAAGCATTTCGCTCTGCTGGGCCTGTACGAAATCATCCCGGGCTTCATCTTCGCCAGCCTGGCGATCCTGCTGGTGAGCAAGATGGGCACGCCGAGCGCCGGCATGGTCCAGCGCTTCGAAGCGGCCGAGAAGGATTTCAAGCTCAACCACTGAGTGCGCAAATCCTGCCCTGATTCCCCAGGGCGCTGAAGAACGGCCCGCTGCGTCACCGCAGCGGGCCGTTTTTTTTCGCGTCCCGTAGCCGCTGCCGCAGGCTGCTAACGAGGGGCGCTCGGAGGGACCGCAAGGCCCTGCGGGCTTTTGCGCAGCCTCGTCATGGCTCGGCAGCGGCTACAGGGTCAGTGCAGCTCGGTGTCGGGCTGGTTGAGGAATATCAGTACGCCAAGGATCGCCATGTAGAACTTGAACGCCGCGTCCTGGCCGTTCCAGGCCTTGGACTGCCACATCATGAACCACTCGCCGCCAACCACCATGAAGCCGAAGAACCAGACGCAGAAGCCCAGGCAGAAACCGGCGATGGCCCAGCGTTTGGTGCGGTTGAAGTAGCTGGCCACGCCGTGCCGGGCCAGCCACAGGCGCAGGGCGCCGAATGCCAGCAGCATGCCGGTCAGGGCTT
This sequence comes from Pseudomonas sp. NFPP12, assembly GCF_900103205.1. Classification (NCBI taxonomy): domain Bacteria; kingdom Pseudomonadati; phylum Pseudomonadota; class Gammaproteobacteria; order Pseudomonadales; family Pseudomonadaceae; genus Pseudomonas; species Pseudomonas sp. NFPP12. Next base: position 274,907 of record NZ_FMWW01000006.1, on the reverse strand, counting down.
CACCGGCGATGATCAGCCAGTAACCGGCATTCCACAGCAGCGGCAAGGTCAGGGCGCGGTCGGTGGCGCTGTTGCCGGGGAAGACGCTGTCCATGCTCAGCACGTGCTGGACAAAGGCGAAGTTGGAACCGTAGTCGCTGATGTTGTTGTAGGCCACCAGCAGGGCGAAGGCCGCCACTGCCAGGGTCATGGTGATCTTGACGTAACGCACAATCATGTCGGGTTCCTTTGCGGGTGATTAAGGGTCCTGGAGGCTGGAGAGGGGAGTGGCGTGGGTGCCAACGCGCTAGGCAATGGCCCTGGCGCAGAACGCCAGGGCCGGGGGTCAGGCTTGTTGCAGTGCCTGGTCCAGGTCTTCGAGCAGGTCTTCGATGGCCTCGATGCCCACAGAGAGACGGATCATCTCCGGCTTGACACCGGCCTTGGCCTGCTCTTCTTCGTTCATCTGCCTGTGGGTGGTGGACGCCGGGTGGCAAGCCAGGGACTTGGCGTCGCCGATGTTCACCAGGCGCTTGAAGATCTGCAGCGCATCGTAGAAGCGCACGCCCGCGGCATAGCCGCCCTTGAGGCCGAAGGAGAGGATCGCCGATGGCTTGCCCTGCATGTACTTGCGCGCCAGTTCATGGTGCGGGTGGTCGGGCAGGCCGGCGTAGCTGACCCAGGCCACCAGCGGGTGGGCCTTGAGAAACTGCGCCACCTTGAGGGCGTTGTCGGTGTGGCGCTCCATGCGCAGGGCCAGGGTTTCCAGGCCTTGCAGCAACAGGAAGGCGTTCATCGGCGCCAATGCTGCGCCGGTGTTGCGCAGCGGCACGGTGCGGGCCCGGGCGATAAAGGCGGCGGGGCCGAACTTCTCGGTGTAGACCACGCCGTGGTAGGCCGGCTCCGGGGTGTTGAGGCTGGCGAACTTCTGCGGGTGGTCGGCCCAGGGGAAGTTGCCGCTGTCGACGATCACCCCGCCCAGGGAGTTGCCATGGCCACCGACGTACTTGGTCACCGAGTGCACCACGATGTCGGCGCCGAACTGGATCGGCTTGCACAGGATCGGCGTGGCCACGGTGTTGTCCACCATCAGTGGCACGTTACGGGCGTGGGCGGCCTGGGCCAGGCCCTCGATATCGACGATGTTGCCCGCGGGGTTGCCGATGCTCTCGCAGTACACCAGCTTGGTCTTGTCGTCGATCAGCTCGGCAATGGCCTCGGCCGAGTCGTCCCGGGCGAAGCGTACTTCGACCCCGAAGCTTGGCAGCAGGTGGGCGAACAGGGTGTAGGTGCCACCGTACAGCTGGGGCGTGGAGACGATATTGTCCCCAGCCTGGGTCAGGGTCTGGATCGCGTAGTGGATGGCGGCACTGCCGGCGGCCACCGCCAGCCCGGCGATCCCGCCTTCCAGGGCGGCCATGCGCTGTTCCAGCACATCGTTGGTGGGGTTCATGATGCGGGTGTAGATGTTGCCGGGCACATCGAGGTTGAACAGATCAGCGCCGTGCTGGGCGTTGTCGAACTCGAAGGCGACGTTCTGGTAGATGGGCACGGCCACGGCCTTGGTGGTCGGGTCCGACTTGAATCCATGGTGCAGCGCAATCGTTGCGTCTTTCATAAATCCTCGACTAAGGGTCTGTTACCAAGCGGTAACAGACCCTGGCTAATCCATTAATGAGCACAGCCAGGCAGGTCGTGTGCCCGCGCAGCAGTCAGTGGTCCCGTGTGTCTGAGTCGCCAGCAACCGCTTGATGTGCCCGCCGCTTGGCCGCGAGCGGGCGCGTCAGTGTCCAATAGGCGCGGCGGATGGGCAAGGGCCCCGAGGTGCGGCAGGAAAGGGCCGGCCATCCATGGCCGGCGGGCTGTTTCAGTGCGGCTGGGACCAGCCCTGGGAGCGCTTGACCGCGGCGCTGAAGGTGCAGCGCCAGGCGTCTGCCGTGGCCCGATCGATACGCGGCCGGTAGTCGGTGCGGGTGTTGTCCAGCTCTGGCAACTCCAGCCCCAGGCCGCGGGCGGCGAGGGCGGCGCAGCCCAGGGCGGTGAGTTCGTCGAAGCGCTGGGTGACGATGGTGCGTTGCAGGATATCGGCCAGGAACTGGGCGAAATACGGGCTGCGGGCCAGGCCGCCGTCAATCGACAACTGGTCGGTGACGTTGAGGTGATCGTCCATCGCCGTGATCACTTCGGCGCTTCGCAGGGCCACGCCTTCCAGTACCGCCTGGCACAGGTCCTGGCGAGTGGTGGCGGCGTTCATGCCGATCCACACCGCCCCGGCACTGCGGTCCCAGTGCGGGCAGGCAAGCCCGGACAAGGCCGGGACAAACGCCAGCTCGCGGGAAATCGCCGGTGGCTGATCGAAGGCTGCCAGTTCCGAGAAATCGCTGAACAGGCCCAGGCGCCCGGCCCATTCCACTGCGGCGCTGGCGTCGTACACGCCACCGTCCATGGCATACACCGGTTTGCCGTCGGCCTGCCAGGCGACGGTGGCCAGCAGGCCTTTCTCCGGGGCGCGAATGATCTGTTCGCCTGTGACTGTCAGGGCGAAGGCGCCGGTGCCGAAGGTGATCTTGGCGTCCCCCGGCTCCCGGCAGCCGTGACCGTACAGCGAGGCTTGCTGGTCGACCACCGAGGCGCTGATGGGGGTCTGGCCGATGCGTCCGAAGTCGCCGACCGTGGCGCGGATTTCCGGCAGGGCCTGCATGGGCACGCCGAACAGCTGGCACAACTGCGGGTCCCACTGGCCGGTGGCGAGATTCATCAGCGAGGTGCGCGAGGCGGTGGTGATGTCAGTGGCGTAGACCCCGGTCAGGCGATCGAGAAAGTAGGCATCGGTGGTGCCCAGGCGCAGGCGGCCGGCACTCAGGGCGGCCTGTGCCGCCGGCAGGTTGTCGACGATCCAGGCCAGCTTGCTGGCGGAGAAGTAGGCATCCAGGGGCAGCCCGGCCCGTTCCAGGGTCAGGGCTTCGGCGCCGCTGGCGCGCAGTTCTTCGATGCGCGCGGCGCTGCGGTTGTCCTGCCAGACGATCACCGGCGACAGCGGCGCGCCGCTGACGGCGTCCCAGGCCAGGCAGCTTTCACCCTGGTTGGCCAGGCCGATGGCGTCGACCCGGCCGGTGGCTTCCAGGCAGCGTTGCAGGTTGGCCAGCAGCTCCAGCGGGTCGTGTTCGACCCAGCCCGGGCGCGGGTGATGCTGCTGGTGGCGCAGTGCCAGTTGGATATCGGCACGGCCTTGCATGTCCACGACCAGTACGCGGGTGCTGGTGGTGCCCTGGTCAAGTGCGGCTATTCGCATGGTCATTTCTCTTGTTGTGGGACGGCCTGGTCGATGCAGATGTCCAGTTGGTCGAAATGTTCCGGCAGGTGCAGGTCCTTGATGGGGATCAGCAGGCGCCGTTCCGGCAGTGCCGAGACCGGTCGGCTCCAGAGCTCCAAGCCCTGGGCGCGGACCCGCAGGGTGCCACTGACCGCCTGGCTGACCCGCAACTGGATGTGCGCCAGGCCCGCCAGCTCGCCGCGCACCAGGCGGCCCGGCACGCCGAGCTTGATCGGGGCGGCGTACTTCAGGGTCAGGGCGTCATTGGCATCGGGTAGCTGGCCGCTCAGGGCCAGGGCCATCAGGCTGCCGATGCGCCGCCCTTCGCGGTAGGACCAGCCGGCCGTCTCGATCGGCCGCAGCAGGTTGCCGGCGGCAAAGTAGGCCGGGTCCGAACAGCGGCCGTACTGGTCGATCTTCGGCCCCCCGCTGCCATTGTCCAGTTGCAGGTGGCTCAGGCGCACCAGGCTCGACTCCGGGGTGAACTGGCCGGTGAGCAGCACGCCGTCGCAGGAAATGTCGCGAACCTGGCCGTCGGCCAGGCGCACCCGGGCCGACTCCACCCGGCCACACCCATTGATCGCCAGCAGCTCGGCGCCAAAGTGCATGGGGATGCCCAGCAACCTTGGGAACACCGACAGCGGCCAGCGGGCGGTGGCTCGTTCATTGGCTTCCAGCACCGCCACCGGACGGATACCGGCGCGTCGGCAACTGAGCACGGCAGACAGGCTGACCAGTTCGGTGCCGATGATCAGCGGCCGCTCGAAAGGCTTGAGGTGCTGCACATAGAGGAAGTTCTGCAAGGCCCCGGTGTTGATCACCCCCACCGGGCGGTCGCCGGACAGCAGGCGTGCCGAGCGCGGGGTTTCCCGGGCGCCGGTGGCGATCAGCACCTTCTGTGCCTGGATCTGCCGTGGCCCGTCTGGAGTGGCCAGGCGCAACAGGCCGCCGGGCTCCAGGCTGACCACCGTGTGTCGCGGCAGCAGGATCACGCCGGCTTTCAGCGCGGCTTCGACATTGCGCCGGGCATAGGCCGGGCCGCTGAGAAGGCGCTGGTACTCGCGCATGCCGAAGGGCGGGTGGGCACAGTGCCGGGGAATGCCGCCGGCTTCGCTTTCACGTTCGATGACAATCACCGGGCCGATACCCTGGCGCCGCAGTTCGATAGCCGCGGCCAGGCCCGCCGGGCCGCTGCCGATAATGGCCGCTTCGGCCTGAAGAAGTTCAGTGCTGTTCATGGCAACGACCTGTGGCAAGAGGGACGGCCAGTTGGCTGGCGCTGAGTTCGGCGACCTGGGCCGAGCAATAGAAACCCTGGCAGCGGCCCATGCAGGCGCGGGTGCGGCGCTTGAGCCCGCCCAGGTCGCCAGGGGGCAGGGGGCTGTGCAGGGCGCTTTCTATTTCGCGCCGGGTCACCAGTTCGCAATGGCAGACGATTTCGCCATAGCCGGGGCGCTGCCAGTCGCGGGGCAAGTGCTCCGCCAGATTGGGCATCTGTGGCCAGACCGGTTCGCGCACCGGCTGGTGCTGGCGGCGCTGGCTGTACAGGCCGTAGACATGCCGGGCAATACCCAGGGCGGCGGTGAGCCCGGTGGAGCGGATGCCGCCGACGGTGATCCAGTGCCGGGCGTGGTCGGCCTGGATCCGGTACTCCTTCTTTTCGCTGGCGGGGCGCAGCCCGGCGTAGGTGGCGGTGACCGGCATCCCGGCGAGGGCGGGAATCCGCTCCACGGCGGCATCGATCAGGCTTTGCAGGGTCGGGCCGTCGAGCCCTGCATGCACGCGGTCCTCCTGCTCTTCGGCGGTGGGGCCCACCAGCAGGTTGCCGTACACCGTGCGGGTCAGGACTATGCCCTTGGTGCGCTCGTTGGGTACCGGCAGGACGATGCGCTCCAGCAGTGTGGCCGCGGCCTTGTCGAAGACCACGAACTGGCCCTTGCGCGGCATGATGCGAAATTCGCTGTGGCCCAGCAGGTTGTGTTCCAGGGTGTCGCCGAACAGCCCGGCGCAGTTGATCACCTGGGCGCTGCGCAGGGTGCCCCGGTTGGTGTGCAGGGTCCAGGCGTCGCCATCGAACTGGCCTTGCTGCACCTCGCATTGCAACTGTACGCGGGCGCCATGGGCCATGGCCTGCTGCAGGTAACCCAGGGGTGCGGACCAGGGGTCGATCAGGTGCTCGTCGGGGACCAGTACCGCGCCCACGGCGTGATTGGCCAGGTGCGGCTCCAGGGCGAGGATTTCGCTGCGTTCCAGCAGGCGAACGTTGTCTACCCCATTGGCCTGGGCCTGGGCGAGGATCCCCGGCAGCCTGGCCTGGTCCTCGGCGTTCCAGGCCACCACCAGCGCGCCACTCTTGAGCAGTGGCAGGTTCATGGCCGAGTGGATTTCCAGGTATTCCTGGTAGCCGGCCTGCATGCACTGCAGTTCCAGGCTGCCACTGGGGGCGTCGAAGCCGGTGTGCAGGATGGCGCTGTTGGCCTTGCTGGCGCCGGAGAGAATGTCGCTGCCCTTTTCCAGCAGCACCACCCGTGCGCCTTCGAGGGCGAAGCGCCGGGCCATGGCGCAACCGACGACCCCGCCACCGACGATGGCCACATCGAAAGTCACATTGTTCGGATAAAGTTCGGTCATATAAATGCCTGTTTCCTGCGGTAACACCCAAGGATCTGTGCAGGAATCAAAGCATAATGCGGGCCATGATTGTTGTTTTTGTTTTCTATTCGGTCATATATCGGTCATTTGGTTGTGGTTTTTTGGGGGGTGGCCATCAGCTGTGGCAACGGCCCTGGTTCAGGGTTGTGGCACCAGATGCACCTCCACGCCCGCTTTCTCCAGGGCCGCCAGCAGCTCCGGGCCGGGCTGGCGGTCGATCACCAGGCGGTCTATGCGCTCCAGCGGGAACACCTTGAACAGGCCGCGGCGTTCCAGCTTCGAGGAATCGGCGATCACCGTCAGCTGGCGGGCCTGGGCAATCATGGCGCGGGCCACTTCGGCTTCTTCGATGGAGAAGTCCATGGCGCCGTCTTCATTCAGTGCGCCAATGGTGATCACCGCGTGCTCGGCGTTGAAACGGGTGATCTGTTCCAGGGCCAGGGTGCCGACGTTCTGTGTCGAGTCGGGGCGATATTCACCACCGATCATGAACACCCGATTGCCCGACTCGCCAATGCAGCCGGCAATCGGCAGGGAGTTGGTGATCACCGTCAGGCGGGTGTGCTGCGCCAGTTCCCGGGCGAAGAACAGGGTGGTGGTGCCGGTATCGATGAAGATGCTGTCGCCCGCGCAGAACAGGCCGGCGGCGTAGCGGCCGATGGCGCGCTTCTCCTGGGCGTGTTCGTTCATGCGGGTCTGGAAGGTGTTTTCGTGCTCGCCGGTAGGGGGCAGGGCCGCGCCACCGTGGAACTTGGTGACCAGGCCGCTTTCCGCCAGGTCGCTGAGGTCGCGGCGGATGGTTTCCTGGGATGTGGCAGTGATGCGCGCCAGCTCTTCCACAGAAATCCGCTCCCGTTGCCGCAGGAGTTCGAGAATGTGCTGTCGTCGTTCGTTGGGGCGCATGGTGTTTTCCGTTTAGTGGTACTTCGCCACACAAATGGGCATTTTTTGTTACTTACGCACACTCCTGGTTCAGGAATGTGCTGATTCGGTCAAATTCGATGGAAAAGTTAAGCATTTACTTGCACGTTTCACAATGGCCTGCAGTCATGGGGTTGGCAAAGGAGCCACGGCAGGTCGGGCCAATGTTGCGAAGGTGCATTGACCGAAATATGGTTGTTTTAAAGTAAAAACCACAACTAATACACATTGTGGCACGGGATGTGCCCTGTGTTTCATCACCTGGTTCATCGTTCTCCTTGGCGATGAGTGACCAGAGCTGGCCTCGACAAGAACTTCCCCGGCGGGGGAAACCTATAAATGACGCTCAGAGAGATGAACCCACATGGCTGAATTTGGAAACTACGTCATTTACCTGATCATGCTCGGCGCCGTGATCGGCGCCCTGTCATCCATCATCAAGCCCGAGAGCGGGCTGGGTAAGGAGTTCGTCAACGGCATCCACTCCATCGGCCCGGTGTTCCTGGCCCAGGCCGGGATCATGGTGGCGATTCCCTACCTGTCCCAGGGCATTTCCCACGCCCTGGGGCCGTTCTTCAACGCCCTGGGTTCGGATGTCTCCATTGCGGCGCTGTCGATCATTGCCGTGGACATGGGCGGCTACCAGTTGGCCAACGCCCTGACCGCCAACCGTGACCTGTGGATCACCGCAATGCTGGTGGGCTACACCTCCGGGGCGACCATCGTCTACCTGATCCCGGTGGGCCTGACCATGCTCGAGCGCAAGGACCACAAGTACCTGGCCCTGGGTGCCATGGCCGGGCTGATCAGCATTCCGTTCGCGGTGCTGATGTCGCTGCTGATCATCACCGCTACCCACTTGCCGGTGCGGGACATCGTTTCCACCAACTCCGAGGCGCTGTACTACCTGTCCCTGGGCTTCGTCGACATGCTCAAGCTGCTGGCGCCGCTGTTCGTGTTCTGCTTCCTGCTGGCGGCGGGGTTGCGCTACCGGCCGCAGATGATGGTCAGGGGCTTCCTGGTGTTCGGCAAGATCATGGACGCGGCGATCAAGCTGATCCTGGCCCTGAGCATCGTCGAGCACTTCACCAAGTTCTTCAGCATCAACTTCGGCGGCTGGGGCTTCGACCCGATGTTCGCCGACGAAAAGGAGCTGTTCCGGGCGATCGAGATCGCCGGCTACATCGGCATCATGCTCGCCGGTACCTTCCCCATCTGCTACCTGTTCCAGCGCTACTGCAAGAAGCCCATGGAACTGCTGGGACGCCATCTGAACCTGTCCAGCACCGGTGCCGCGGGGTTCATCATGGTGTTTGCCAACATCATCGCCACCTTCCACCTGTTCAAGCACATGACCGCCCGCGACAAGGTGCTGTGCGTGGCCCTGGGGGTCTGCGCCCAGGCACTGATCGGCGACCACCTGGCGTTCACTGCGAACTTCCAGCCAAGCCTGATCCTGCCGATTCTGCTCGGCAAACTGTTCGGCGGCCTGCTGGCGGTGGCGATCGCCATCCGCATCTCGGTGCCGGCCGCCCAGCGCTATGAGCTGCAAGAGCAGGAACAGGCGGCAGCCTTTGCCCTGCAACCTGCGCGGGCCTGACGGCCCGCATCACCTATCCCTGAAATCGAGGTAACGATGCGCAAGATTTTCCTGGCCTGCCCCTACAGCCATTCCGAGCCGGCCGTCGTCAACGAGCGTTTTCTCCAATGCAACCAGGTCGCGGCGCAGATACTGGAGGCCGGCCATGCGGTGTTCAGCCAGGTGAGCATGTCCCACCCGATCAACCTGTGCCTGGCGGGCAAGGACAATGCCGCCATCGGCAAGCTCTGGGCGCCGGTGGATGCGCTGTACATGGCGATGATGGAGGAGCTGATCGTGCTCGACCTGCCGGGCTGGAAGGACAGTGGCGGGATCAAGCGCGAGATCGAGGTGTTCGAAACGTCCGGGCGGCGGGTCAGCCTGTGGTCGCAAGTCAGCCACGAGTTTGTCTGAAACCCTGGCCGTGCCCGTCGTCGCCTGCGCCGGGTACGGCTCCGCTCTGAACTGACGACAGCCTGCGCACAGGGTAAACTTGCCCCCCTGCGCAGGAGCAACCATGAACTATCGTCACGCCTTCCACGCCGGCAATCACGCCGACGTCTTCAAACACCTGACCCTGACCCGCCTCATCGCCCTGATGTCGCGCAAGGAGCAGCCGTTCGCCTACCTCGACAGCCACGCCGGTATCGGCCTGTATGACCTCAAGGGCGACCAGGCCACGCGCACCGGCGAGTACCTGGAAGGCATCGCCCGCCTGTGGGGCGATGAGGACCTGCCGGCGCTGACCGCCGATTACATGCAGGTGCTGCGCAAGATGAACCCCGATGGCGAGTTGCGTTACTACCCGGGCTCGCCGGAACTGGCTCGGCGCCTGACCCGTTCCCAGGATCGGGTGCTGCTCAACGAGAAACACCCGGAAGACGGCCTGCTGCTCAAGGACAACATGAAGGGTGACCGGCGGGTAGCGGTGCACCTGGGCGAGGGCTGGCACGTGGCGCGGGCCCTGCTGCCGGTGGCAGAAAAACGCGCGGTGATGCTCATCGACCCGCCTTTCGAGCAACTGGACGAGATGCAGCGCTGTGCGGCATCGCTGAAGGAAGCCATTGGCCGCATGCGCCAGACCGTGGCGGCCATCTGGTACCCGGTCAAGGACCAGCGCGCCCTGCGACGTTTCTATCAGGACCTGGCCGGTACCGGTGCGCCGAAGCTGCTGCGGGTGGAGTTGCTGGTGCATCCGCTGGACACGCCCAACAGCCTCAACGGCTCGGGCCTGGCGATCGCCAACCCGCCTTGGGGCCTGGAAGAGGAATTGCGCGAGTTGCTGCCCTGGTTGTCGAAGAAGCTCGGCCAGACCCAGGGCGGCTGGCAGATGGACTGGTTGATCGCAGAGTAAAGGGTCGCTGGCCAGCCAGCTCCTGCGGAAGGTTGCAGGAGCCGGCTGGCCGGCGCAAGGACTCAGATCGGGCAGGTCACGCCGGTGCCGCCGATCCCGCAATAGCCTTCAGGGTTCTTCGCCAGGTACTGCTGGTGGTAAGCCTCGGCGAAGTACACGGTCGGCGCTTCTTCGATTTCCGTGGTGATGGTGCCCAGGCCGGCCTTGGTCAGCTCCGCCTGGAACACGTCCCTGCTGTGCAGCGCCTGCTCCAGCTGGGTCGGATTGGTGGCGTAGATCACCGAGCGGTACTGGGTGCCGATGTCATTGCCCTGGCGCATGCCCTGGGTCGGGTTGTGCAGTTCCCAGAACATCGCCAGCAATTCCTTGTAGCTGACCTTTTCCGGCTCGTACACCACCAGCACCACTTCGGTATGCCCGGTCAGGCCCGAGCAGACTTCTTCGTAGGTCGGGTTCGGGGTGAAGCCGCCGGCATAACCCACGCACGTGCTGAACACGCCTTCGCGCTGCCAGAAGCGCCGTTCGGCACCCCAGAAACAGCCCAGGCCGAAGATGGCGAAATCCACATTGCCCGGAAACGGGCCCAGCAGCGGGTTGCCGTTGACGTAGTGTTCGGCTGGTAGGGCCATGGGGGTTTCACGGCCAGGCAGAGCTTGTTCTTTGGTTGGAAGCACGTTTTTGTTCACCAGGATTTCCGAGCGCAAGACCATGTTGCAGTCCTCCAGTCAGGTTGGGGAGTCAGTCAGTCGATAGACACGCAGTTTGCCCGAGTGTTACAGCGCTGTCAGGCAATTGGGCCACGAGGATAACGCTTGAGCTTGGCAATCAGCTCGGAGCCGGGAATCGGCCGGTCGAACAGGTAGCCCTGGCCCACGTCGCAGCGGTGGCGGCGCAGGAAGGCCAGTTGCTCGGCGGTCTCGATGCCTTCGGCGACCACCTTGATCTTCAGGTTGTGGGCCATGGCGATCACCGCGGAGGTGATTTCCATGTCGTCCTGGTTGTCGGGGATCTCGTGGATGAAGCTGCGATCGATCTTGATGATATCGATGGGGAATTTCTTCAGGTAACTCAGGGACGAATAGCCGGTGCCGAAGTCGTCCATGGCCAGGGTCAGGCCGAGTTTTTTCAGTTGTTCGAGCTGCTGGTGGGTGTCGTCGGTGGCTTCCAGCAGCAGGCCCTCTGTTAGCTCAAGCTCCAGCAGCGAGGAGGGCAGCTGTTCTTCCTTGAGGATGCTGGCGATGGAGGCCACCAGGTCCGGGTCGGAAAACTGCTTGGGCGACAGGTTGATGGCCACGTGCAGGTTGCCCATGCCGGCGGCGGTCAGTTGCTTGCTCATGCGGCAGGCCTGGCGGGCGATCCACTTGCCGATGGGGATGATCAGGCCGGTTTCTTCCGCCACGCTGATGAACTGGTCGGGGCGGATCATGCCCTTTTCCGGATGGTTCCAGCGCAGCAGCGCCTCCATGCCCAGCAGGCGGCCGCTGCGCAGGCACAGCTTGGGCTGGTAGAACACGTCCAGCTCGTTCTGGGTCAGGGCGCGGCGCAGGTTGTTCTCGACGAACAGTTTGTAGCTGGCCTCGGCGTTCAGCGCCTCGGTGAACACCTGCACCTGGTGCTTGCCGTTGGCCTTGGCCTTGTGCAGGGCCAGGCCGGCGTTGCGCATCAGGGTCTGCGGGTCACGGCCGTGCAGCGGCGCGCTGGCCAGGCCCACGGAGCCGGTGACGCTGATCAACTGGTTGTCGACGAACATCGGCTTGTCCAGGGTCATCAGCAACTGGCTGGCGATCTGTTGCCCGGTTTCCAGGTCGGTGTTGTCCAGCAGCACGGCGAATTCGTTGCTGGCGAAGCGCGCCAGGCTGCCGCTGGGGCTCAGGCTGTTGCGCAGGCGCCGGGCCAGGCTGATCAGCAGTTTGTCGCCGGTCTGGTGGCCGAGGCTGTCGTTGATCCGCTTGAAATTGTCGATGTCCACCAGCAGCAGGCTGATCGGGGTATCGCTGTCTCGGGCAAAGCGTTCATCGAGGTTGCGGATGAAGGCGGGGCGGTTGCCCAGGTTGGTCAGGTTGTCGGTGTAGGCCAGGCGCTCGATGCGCTGCTGGGCGAGCTTGGTCTGGGTGATGTCTTCGTAGATACCGATGTAGTGGGTCAGCTCGCGGTTGTCGCCATACACCTTGGAGATCGACAGTTGGCCCCAGTAAGGCTCCAGGTTCTTGCGCCGGCTCTTGAACTCGCCCTGCCAGCTGTTGCTCTTGGCCAGGCTGGACGGAGCGTCGAACAGCAGCTCGCTGAGGTTTTCCAGGGCCGGCAGTTCGGACAGGCGGTGGCCATGGACCTCTTCGGTGCTGTATTGGGTGATCGCCGTGAAGCTGGGGTTGACGTACTCCACCACGCCGTCGCAATTGACCAGCAGGAAGGCGTTGGCGCTCTGCTCCACGGCGCGCTGGAACAGGTGCAGGGCGCTGGTGGCGGCCCGCCGGTTGTGATTGTTGATGACCTGGGCGAACTGGTCTGCCAGTTCGCCGGCGAAGGCGATCTCGTCGGACTGCCAGGCCCGGGTCATGCCGGTCTGTTCCAGGCACAGCACGCCGACCACCTGGCCGTCGATGCGGATGCTGGCGTCGAGCATGGCGTTGACGTCCCGCGGGCGCAGGCTCTCGGCCATCTCCCGGGTTCGCGGGTCGCGCATGGCGTTCTGCGCGTCGATGGCGCGGCAGCTGTGCAGGGCTTCCAGGTAGTCGGGAAAGCTGCTGGCGTCGATGGACTCCGGCATGCGGTATTCCTGGGGGCCGCGGTGATAGGCGGCAATCGGCACCAGTTGCTGGTCTTCCAGGTTCCAGATGCTGGCGCAGTCGATCTGGTAGATGTCGCAGGCGCTGCGGGTAATCAGTTCGGCAGCTTCCTTCAACGAATTGCCGGTGCTGTAGCGCTGGCGGGTCAGGAGCAGGATCAAATCCTGCTGCGCACGCACCCGTTCCAGGTGCTGCAATTGCTCCTGCTGGGCCCGCTGGTTGAGTTCCAGGGCGATCTGCAGGCGGGTGTTCTGGGTTTCCAGATCCAGTGCCGGCAGCGCCGAAGCATCGCTGAACAGCCCTTCGACCACCAACAGGTAGCCGCGCAGCAGGTGCCGGTTGTGCTGTTTGTAGGCTTCGCCCAGCTCGAGGATGCTCAAGGGCCCCTGGGCGGTGTGCAGGGTATAGCGGATCAGGTAATGGGAGCTGTTGCTCAGTTGCTGCTGGATGGTGTCGTGCAACTGATAGCGGGCTTCGGGCTCCATCAGGCTGGCATAGGGCGAGCCGACCAGGGCGCAGAGTTCGACGGCGGGCAGGCCGAACTGGCGTTCGCAATTGGGATCGAGAAACAGCAGCGCCCAGCTCGCTTCATTCAGCCGTTCGAAACGCAACATGCCGAGCCGCGAGGGCACAGGCAACTGCGTCACTACCTCGGCCGCCATACGGCTGGCGGCATCGGGTTGGCTTTTCATGGGGAAACTCGCTTCGAAATTGCTGATCGCGCCGGGCTCACGCCCTCTTTACTGTTGCCTGCGGCAAGGTTGCATCATGGCGCATCGACTGACAAGTAAGATGAAGGCTAAGTGCTATAAACCTGTATCGGCAGGCAGAAGGATTTCTGCAAAGTAACTTTTTTGCTGTTTGGCGTCGTGCACTGACGGGCAATTGGCGACGTTTTTCTGGCAAAAAAAGCCCCGCCAAATTGACGGGGTTGAGGTACGAGCGTGGCGCTCGGAAAGCGTGCGCTACCGGCCCGCCCATGACAGGAGGGCCGGTACGCGGGTTACAGCAGAATGGTGCGAATGTCCGCCAGCAGGTCGCTCAGGCGCTTGGTGAAGCGTGCGGCGGCCGCGCCGTTGATCACACGGTGATCGTAGGACAGGGACAGTGGCAGCATCAGTTTCGGCTGGAAGGCCTTGCCGTCCCAGACTGGCTGGATGGTGGCCTTGGAAACACCGAGGATCGCCACTTCCGGCGCGTTGACGATCGGCGTGAAACCGGTGCCGCCAATGTGCCCGAGGCTGGAGATGGTGAAGCAGGCGCCTTGCATCTCGTCCGCGGAGAGCTTCTTGGTGCGGGCTTTTTCCGCCAGGGAAGCCGCCTCGGCCGCCAGTTGCAGCAGGCTCTTCTGGTCGACGTTCTTGATCACCGGTACCAGCAGGCCATCCGGAGTGTCCACGGCGAAGCCGATGTTCACGTACTTCTTGCGGATGATCGCCTTGCCGCTTGGCGCCAGGGAGCTGTTGAAGTCCGGCAGTTCCTTGAGCAGGTGGGCACAGGACTTGAGCAGCAGCGGCAGGATGGTCAGCTTGACGCCGGCCTTCTCGGCCACGGCCTTCTGTGCAACGCGGAAAGCTTCCAGCTCGGTGATGTCGGCCGAGTCGAATTGAGTCACGTGTGGCACGTTCAGCCAGCTGCGGTGCAGGTTGGCGGCGCCGGCCTGCATCAGGCGGGTCATCGGCACTTCTTCGATTTCGCCGAAGCGGCTGAAGTCCACGACCGGAATCGGCGGGATGCCCGCGCCACCGGTTGCACCGCCAGCAGCTGGCGCTTCCTTGGCCTTCTGCATCATGGCCTTGACGTAGACCTGCACGTCTTCTTTCAGGATGCGACCGTGCGGGCCGCTGGCGCCGACAGCGCTCAGCTCGACGCCGAATTCACGGGCCAGTTGACGCACAGCCGGGCCGGCGTGAACTTTCGCGCCTGGCTTGGCAGGTGCGGCGGCCGGGGCGGCAGCAGGTGCAGCGGCAGCCGGGGCAGCAGCGGCGGCTGGAGCCGGAGCGCTTGGCGCCGCAGCCGGAGCCGGGGCAGCAGCAGGCGCTGCGCCTTTGACTTTCAGCTTGAGGATCAGATCGCCGGTGCCGACTTCGTCGTCCAGCTTGATGGAAACGCTTTCCACCACGCCAGCGGCAGGCGATGGAATTTCCATGCTCGCCTTGTCGGATTCCAGGGTAATCAGCGACTGGTCGGCTTCAACGCTGTCGCCAGCCTTGACCAGCACTTCGATGATCTTGGCCTTGCCGGCCGAACCGATGTCCGGAACGTGGATGTCCTGAACACTGTCAGCCACTGGAGCAGCCGGGGCTGCTGCAGGAGCAGGCGCAGCGGCAGCGGCCGGAGCAGCAGCCTGGGCCGGAGCGGCAGCAGGAGCCGCAGCACCCGCCACTTCCAGGTCCAGGATCAGGTCGCCGGTGCCGACTTCGTCGTTGAGCTTGACGCTGATGGCCTTGACCACGCCAGCGGCAGGCGACGGGATTTCCATGCTTGCCTTGTCGGATTCCAGGGTGATCAGCGATTGATCAGCCTCGACCTTGTCGCCGACCTTGACCTGGATCTCGATGATCTGGGCCTTGCCCGACGAACCGATGTCCGGCACGTGCACTTGCTGAACCGAAGCGGCAGCAGGGGCTGCGGCTGGGGCTGGCGCTGCGGCAGGAGCAGCCGCCGGTTTGGCTTCAGCTTTTGCCGCAGGAGCAGCCGCCGGGGCCGCAGCAGCGGCGCCCTCGACTTCCAGCTCGAGCAGTTCGTCGCCTTCTTTCAGACGGTCGCCCAGCTTCACCTTGAGGCTCTTGATGACGCCGGCTTTCGGGGCCGGCACTTCCATGCTGGCCTTGTCCGATTCCAGGGTCAGGATGCTCTGGTCGGCTTCGATACGGTCGCCGACCTTCACAAACAGTTCGATTACTTCACCTTCACCGCTGCCGATGTCAGGTACGCGAATGAGTTCGCTCACAGAAAGTCTCCTCAGCAGTCCAGTGGGTTGCGTTTTTCCGGGTTGATACCGAACTTGGTGATGGCTTCAGCCACGACCTTAGGTTCGATGTCACCACGGTCAGCCAAGGCTTCCAGGGCTGCCAACACCACGAAATGACGGTCTACTTCGAAGAAGTGACGCAGTTTCTTGCGGCTGTCGCTGCGGCCGAAACCGTCGGTGCCCAGGACTTTGAACTCCTTGGATGGGACCCACTGGCGGATCTGTTCGGCGAACAGCTTCATGTAGTCGGTGGAGGCGATGACCGGACCCTTGCGGCCGTTCAGGCACTCTTCTACGTAGCTCAGCTTCGGCTTCTGGCCAGGGTGCAGGCGGTTGCTGCGTTCCACGGCCAGGCCGTCGCGGCGCAGTTCGTTGAAGCTGGTCACGCTCCAGACGTCGGCAGCGACGTTGAACTCGTCACGCAGGATCTTCGCGGCTTCGCGAACTTCGCGCAGGATGGTGCCGGAGCCCATCAGTTGCACGTGGTGCGCGGCCTCGCGGGTGTCTTCTTCCAGCAGGTACATGCCCTTGATGATGCCTTCCTCGACACCGGCCGGCATGGCTGGCTGCTGGTAGGACTCGTTCATCACGGTGATGTAGTAGAAGACGTCCTGTTGCTCTTCGGTCATCTTCTTCATGCCGTCCTGGATGATCACCGCCAGCTCGTAGCCGTAGGTCGGATCAAAGGTGCGGCAGTTCGGGATGGTCCCGGCCAGCATGTGGCTGTGACCGTCTTCGTGCTGCAGGCCTTCCCCGTTGAGGGTGGTGCGCCCGGCAGTACCGCCGATCAGGAAGCCGCGGGTACGGCTGTCGCCGGCAGCCCAGGCCAGGTCGCCGATACGCTGGAAGCCGAACATCGAATAGAAGATGTAGAACGGCAGCATTGGCTGGTTGTGGCTGGAGTACGAAGTACCGGCAGCGATGAAGGAACTCATGGCGCCCGCTTCGTTGATGCCTTCTTCGAGGATCTGGCCCTTCTTGTCTTCGCGGTAGAACATCACCTGGTCTTTATCGACTGGCTCGTAGAGCTGGCCGACGGAGGAGTAGATGCCCAACTGGCGGAACATGCCTTCCATACCGAAGGTACGGGCTTCGTCCGGGATGATCGGCACGATGCGCTGGCCGATTTCCTTGTCCTTGACCAGCTGCGCGAGGATCCGCACGAAGGCCATGGTGGTGGAGATTTCACGGTCGCCCGAGCCGTCGAGGATGGCCTTGAGGGTATCCAGTGGCGGAGTCGGGACGCTGAAGCTCTTGGCGCGACGCTGCGGCACGAAACCGCCCAGTGCGGCACGACGCTCGCTCAGGTAGCGGGCTTCGGCGCTGCCTTCTTCTGGTTTGAAGAACGGCAGGTTCTCGATGTCGTCGTCTTTCACCGGAATGTCGAAACGGTCGCGGAACAGCTTCAGGCTGTCGACGTCGACTTTCTTGGTGTTGTGCGCGGTGTTCTTCGCTTCGCCGGCGCCGGTGCCATAACCCTTGATGGTCTTGGCCAGGATGACGGTCGGCTGCTCTTTGTGGTTGACCGCCTCGTGGTAGGCCGCATAGACCTTGTACGGGTCATGGCCGCCACGGTTGAGTTTCCAGATCTCGTCGTCGGACAGATCGGCAACCATCGCCTTGAGTTCAGGGGTGTTGAAGAAGTGCTCGCGGACGAACGCGCCGTCCTTGGCCTTGTAGTTCTGGTACTCGCCGTCGATGACTTCGTCCATGCGGCGCTGCAGGATGCCGTCGACGTCCTTGGCCAGCAGTGGGTCCCAGAAACGGCCCCAGACCACCTTGTTGACGTTCCACTGGGCGCCACGGAACACGCCTTCGAGTTCCTGGATGATCTTGCCGTTGCCGCGAACCGGGCCGTCGAGGCGCTGCAGGTTGCAGTTGATGACGAAGATCAGGTTGTCCAGCTTCTCGCGGCCGGCCAGGGAGATCGCGCCCAGGGATTCCGGCTCGTCGCACTCGCCGTCGCCCATGAAGCACCAGACTTTCTGTTTGCCGGCAGGGATGAAGCCACGGGCTTCCAGGTACTTCATGAAGCGCGCCTGGTAGATCGCCTGGATCGGGCCCAGACCCATGGAAACGGTCGGGAACTGCCAGAAGTCAGGCATCAGCCAAGGGTGCGGGTAGGACGACAGGCCGTTGCCATCGACTTCCTGGCGGAAGTTGTTCATCTGGTCTTCGGTGATGCGGCCTTCCATGAACGCACGAGCGTAGACGCCTGGCGATGCGTGACCCTGGAAGTAGATCAGGTCGCCGCCGTGTTCGTCGGTCGGGGCCTGGAAGAAGTAGTTGAAGCCGATGTCATACAAGGTGGCGCTGGAGGCGAAGCTGGAGATGTGACCGCCCAGGTCAGAATCTTTCAGGTTCGTACGCATGACCATGGCCAACGCGTTCCAACGTACCAGCGAGCGAATGCGGCGTTCCATGAACAGGTCGCCAGGCATGCGTGCTTCGTGGGTGACGGGAATCGTGTTGCGGTACGGCGTGGTGATGGCGTAGGGCAGTTGCGAGCCGCTGCGGGTCGCGAGTTCGCCCATACGGGTCATCAGATAGTGAGCACGGTCTTCGCCTTCTTTGTCGAGAACCGATTCCAGGGCGTCCAGCCATTCCTGGGTTTCGACGGGATCGAGGTCTTGCATGGCTTGCTCCAGGGCGGAAAGGCTTCCAGAATCGGTTGCCTGAGTTTGCGACTGGCCTTTTGGGCAGACGATTATAAATTCTTGGATTGCCGGAGGTTGATCCAGCGGCGTGTAGTTTTACTACAAATCGTCGGCCATTTCAGCCTTTCGAATGTATATACGAGTAGTAAAACTACAGAAGAGCGGCTTGTGGCCTCCTGCTGCGTTGTGAGAATAATCGTTACTGTTGGTCGATGACTAACGGGAATAGGTAATAAATTAATGCTGGCTGCTAAAAAAAACCTATTTTCAGCTATTTCTAACTTTTGTTCGACAGTCCATCAGGCGACCTGCCCGCGACATCCGTCCCCGCCCGCATTTTCCACGCCGATCAAGGATAGCCCATGAGCCTGCCCGCGCTTGCCCCCGTCCCCGCGATTCTCTTGCCATTGGTCAGCCGCGCAGAGCAGTCGTTGCGTGGCGCCGTCGCGGCCCTGGAAGGCGATCCCGGGTTGGCCGACTGGAGCGCCGAACGCTGGGCAGAGTTCGCCCGGGTGGGCGCCGCCAGCGACTTTGTCATTGAACAGAGCCTGCGTGACCCTTTGATGTTGCTGGAGCTGGTGCGCAGCGGCG
Organism: Pseudomonas sp. NFPP12; assembly: GCF_900103205.1. NCBI lineage: Bacteria > Pseudomonadati > Pseudomonadota > Gammaproteobacteria > Pseudomonadales > Pseudomonadaceae > Pseudomonas > Pseudomonas sp. NFPP12. The sequence continues at coordinate 256,101 of NZ_FMWW01000006.1, read as the reverse complement.
AGCTGGACCGCCCATTCGCGCCTGGGGAGTTGTGCGCGCAAATCGCCGCCGCGGTGCAGGCGGCCGAGAGCGAGGATCAATTGGGGCGCGTGCTGCGGCGCCAGCGCACCCGTCAGCAGGTGCGGATCATCTGGCGCGACCTGACCCGCCAGGCGGATCTGGTGCAGACCTGCCGCGACCTTTCCGATCTGGCCGACGCCTGCATCGACCAGGCCTATCAATGGTTGTATCTGCGTCACACCCAGCAGTTCGGCGTGCCCACCGGCGGGCGCAGCGGCGAGCCGCAGCAGATGGTGATCCTCGGCATGGGCAAGCTGGGGGCGGTGGAACTCAACCTGTCGTCGGACATCGACCTGATCTTCGCCTACCCCGAAGGCGGCGAGACCGTCGGCGTCAAGCGGCCCCTGGATAATCAGGAATTCTTCATTCGCCTCGGGCAGCGCCTGATCAAGGCCCTGGACCCGATGACCGTCGACGGGTTCGTGTTCCGCGTCGACATGCGCCTGCGGCCCTATGGTTCTGCCGGTGCCCTGGTGTTGAGCTTCAATGCGCTGGAGCAGTACTACCAGGATCAGGGGCGCGACTGGGAACGCTACGCCATGATCAAGGCCCGGGTGGTGGCAGGGGATCAGGCCGCCGGTGCGCAGTTGCTGGACATGCTGCGGCCTTTCGTCTATCGCCGTTACCTGGACTTTTCCGCCATCGAGGCGCTGCGCACCATGAAGCAGCTGATCCAGCAGGAAGTCCGGCGCAAGGGCATGGCCGACAATATCAAGCTGGGCTCGGGGGGGATCCGCGAGGTCGAGTTCATCGCCCAGGCTTTCCAGCTGATCCATGGCGGACGCGACCTGAGCCTGCAGCAGCGTCCTCTATTAAAGGTGCTGGGCACTCTGGAAGGGCAGGGCTACCTGCCGCCTGCCGTGATCAGCGAGCTGCGCGAAGGCTATGAGTTCCTGCGCTATACCGAGCACGCGATCCAGGCCATCGCCGATCGCCAGACGCAGATGCTTCCGGACAATCCCCAGGATCAGGCGCGGATCGCCTTCATGCTGGGCTTTGCCGACTGGAACGCCTTTCACGAACAGTTGATGCACTGGCGCGGCCGGGTAGATTGGCACTTCCGCCAGGTCATCGCCGACCCGGATGAGGATGAAGGCGCCGAAAGCGAAGTGGTGGTGGGTGGCGAATGGCTGCCGCTGTGGGAGGAAGCCCAGGACGAGGAGGCCGCCTGCCGCCAGTTGCAGGAGGGCGGCTTCGTCGATGCGCCCAAGGCCCTGCGTGCCCTGGCCGGTCTGCGGGGCAGCCCGCAGCTACGTGCCATGCAGCGCCTGGGGCGCGAACGTCTGGATGCCTTTATTCCGCGGTTGCTGGCCCAGGCGGTGGAGCACGCCAATCCGGACCTGGTGCTGGAGCGAGTGCTGCCGCTGGTGGAAGCCGTGGCGCGGCGTTCGGCCTATCTGGTGCTGCTCACCGAGAACCCGGGGGCTCTACGTCGTCTGCTGACCTTGTGCGCCGCCAGCCCGTGGATCGCCGAGCAGATCACCCGCTTCCCCCTGCTGCTGGATGAACTGCTCAACGAGGGGCGCCTGTTCAAGCCGCCCCTGGCGCCGGAACTGGCTGCCGAGTTGCGCGAGCGCCTGACGCGCATTCCCGAGGATGACCTGGAGCAGCAGATGGAAGCCCTGCGCCACTTCAAGCTGGCCCACCGCCTGCGAGTGGCCGCCTCGGAGATCGCCGGCAGCCTGCCTTTAATGAAAGTCAGCGATTACCTGACCTGGCTCGCCGAAGCGATCCTGGAGCAGGTGCTGGCCCTGGCCTGGCGCCAGACGGTGTCCAAGCACGGTGCGCCGCTGCGTACCGACGGCACCTTGTGCGACCCGGGCTTCATCATTGTCGGTTACGGCAAGGTCGGCGGCATCGAGCTGGGCCACGGTTCCGACCTGGACCTGGTGTTCATCCATGATGGCGACCCCCAGGCGGAAACCGACGGGCCCAAACCCATAGACGGTGCGCAGTTCTTCACCCGGCTGGGGCAGCGTATCATTCACCTGCTGACCACCCAGACTAACTCCGGCCAGCTCTATGAAGTGGATATGCGCCTGCGGCCTTCCGGCGCGTCTGGGTTGCTGGTGAGTTCCCTGGGGGCCTTTGCCCGCTATCAGGAAAACGAGGCCTGGACCTGGGAGCACCAGGCGCTGGTGCGGGCGCGGGTGCTGGTGGGCAGCCAGGATGTGGGCCAGGCCTTTGAAAAGGTCAGGGCCGCGGTGCTGGGGAAAAAACGCGACCTGCCCAAGCTGCGCCAGGAAGTCAGCGAGATGCGGGCCAAGATGCGCGACAACCTGGGCAGCCGCCTGACCGCCGCCGGAACCGCAGCCAATGCCTTCGAAGCCACGGCGCCGTTCGACCTCAAGCAGGACGCCGGAGGTATCGTCGATATCGAATTTATGGTGCAATACGCGGCCCTGGCGTGGTCCGAAGAGCACCCGTCACTGCTGCGCTATACCGATAACATCCGCATCCTGGAAGGTCTGGAGCAAGTCGGGCTGATGCCCGCGAGCGATGCCAGCCTGCTGCGCGAGGTCTACAAGGCCTACCGTTCCGCGGCTCACCGGCAGGCATTGCAGAATGAGGCCGGAATCATTACCGGTGATCAATTTGTGACCGAACGACGGGAAGTGTTACGAATTTGGCGTGAGCTGGGGCTAAGCTAAGCGGCCTGAGAAGGCCAACCATGTATTCGGCGGGCCTTGCCGGCTCGCCCAAACTGAACCGGCGGTGAAGGCCGCGGTGCTGGATTCTCGAGGCGGGGAGGCGTATGCCTCCCCGGTTCGTTTATGGAAACCACATGAATATTCTGATCGTTGGGCCCAGTTGGGTCGGTGACATGGTGATGGCGCAGACACTCTTCGAGTGCCTGAAACAGCGTCATCCACAATGCGAGATCGACGTGCTGGCCCCCGAGTGGAGCCGGCCGATCCTCGAACGCATGCCCCAGGTGCGTCGGGCCCTGAGCTTTCCCCTGGGCCATGGCGCCCTGGAACTGGCGACCCGCCGGCGGATCGGCAAGTCCCTGGCTGGCCAGTACGATCAGGCGATCCTGCTGCCAAACTCGCTGAAGTCGGCGCTGGTGCCGTTTTTTGCTGGCATTCCCAAGCGCACCGGCTGGCGCGGCGAGTTCCGCTACGGCCTGCTCAATGACGTGCGCAAGCTCGACAAGGAGCGCTACCCGCTGATGATCGAGCGTTTCATGGCCCTGGCCTATGAGCCGGGGGCCGAGCTGCCCAAGCCTTATCCGCGCCCGAGCCTGCAGATCGATCCGCAAAGCCGGGAAGCGGCCCTGGCCAAGTTCGGCCTGAGCCTGGACCGCCCGGTGCTGGCACTGTGCCCGGGGGCGGAGTTCGGCGAAGCCAAGCGCTGGCCGTCCGAGCACTACGCCCAGGTCGCCGAGGCGAAGATCCGCGAAGGCTGGCAGGTCTGGCTGTTCGGCTCGAAGAATGACCATGCTGTGGGCGAAGAGATTCGCGGGCGGCTGATTCCTGGCCTGCGCGAGGAGTCGAGCAACCTCAGTGGCGAAACGTCCCTGGCCGAGGCCATCGATCTGCTGTCCTGCGCCGATTCGGTGGTGTCCAACGATTCCGGGTTGATGCACGTGGCTGCGGCGCTCAATCGCCCGCTGGTGGCGGTGTACGGCTCCACTTCGCCGGGCTTCACCCCGCCCCTGGCCGATCGGGTCGAGGTAGTACGGCTGGGGATCGAATGCAGCCCGTGCTTTGACCGCACCTGCCGCTTCGGCCATTACAACTGTCTGCGCCAGTTGTTGCCGCAGCCGGTGAACGAAGCCCTGCAGCGCTTGCAGGGCTCCCCGGTCGAGGTTCAATAAGTTGCGGGTACTGTTGATCAAGACATCCTCCCTGGGTGATGTGATCCATGCATTGCCGGCCCTTACCGATGCCGCGCGAGCCATCCCCGGGATCAAGTTCGACTGGGTGGTGGAAGAGGGCTTTGCCGAAATTCCCACCTGGCATCCGGCGGTAGGCAAGGTGATACCGGTGGCGATCCGTCGCTGGCGCAAGAACATCTGGCAGACCATCAAGAGTGGCGAGTGGCGGCGCTTCAAGCAGAGCGTGCGCTCGACCAAGTACGACCTGGTGATCGATGCCCAGGGCCTGCTCAAGAGTGCCTGGCTGACCCGTTACGTGCGTGCCCCGGTGGCTGGGCTGGACAAGAACTCGGCCCGCGAGCCTCTGGCTTCACGCTTCTATTCCCGGCGCCTGGCGGTGGCCCGTGGGCAGCACGCGGTGGAGCGCGTGCGCCAACTGTTCGCCGTGGCCCTGGGCTACGACCTGCCCCAGGGCCTGGGCGACTATGGCCTGAACGTCGAAAAACTCGTGGAGTTGCCGCGCAAGAAGCCCTTCGTGCTGTTCCTGCATGGCACCACCTGGGACACCAAGCACTGGCCCGAGGCCTACTGGCGCGAGTTGACCGAACGCATGGGCATGCTTGGCGTCGAGGTCAAGCTGCCCTGGGGCAACCCCGCGGAAAAGGCTCGAGCCGAGCGCATCGCCAGCGGCCTGAAAAACGCCACGGTGCTGCCGAAGCTGAACCTGGCCGGGGTCGCCAAGGTCCTGGCCGATGCCCAGGCCTGCGTGGCCGTGGACACCGGGCTGGGCCACCTCGCCGCGGCACTGGATGTACCGACCATCTCACTGTTCGGGCCGACCAACCCGGGGCTGACCGGCGCCTATGGCCGGGTGCAGATCCACCTGGGCAGCAACTTCCCGTGCGCGCCGTGCCTGCAGAAGAAATGCACCTATCAGCCCACCGCTGTGGACCAGCAGCGTTATGACCTCAAGCGCGAGTGGCCGCTGTGCTTCACTCGCCTGAATCCCGAGCGTGTCGCCAGCCGACTGAGCACCCTGTTACTGGCTGAGGAGCCGCGCTGATGCAATTGGCTTTTGTCCTTTATAAGTATTTCCCCTTCGGCGGCCTGCAGCGCGATTTCATGCGCATCGCCCTGGAGTGCCAGCGGCGCGGGCATCAGATCCGTGTCTACACCCTGATCTGGGAAGGCGATGTCCCTCCCGGTTTCGAAGTGCTGGTGGCGCCGGTCAAGGCGCTGTTCAACCATCGTCGCAATGAAAAGCTCAGCGCCTGGATGGAGGCCGACCTGGCCAAGCGCCCGGTGGACCGGCTGGTGGGTTTCAACAAGATGCCGGGGCTGGATGTGTACTACGCCGCCGACGGCTGTTTCGAGGACAAGGCACAGAACCTGCGGCACTCCCTGTACCGGCGCTGGGGCCGTTACCGGCACTTTGCCGAGTACGAGCGCGCGGTGTTCGCCAAGGACGCCAGGACCGAGATCCTGATGATCTCCGAGGTCCAGCAGCCGCTGTTCATCAAGCACTACGACACCCCGCTGGAGCGCTTCCACCTGCTGCCGCCGGGGATCGCCCAGGACCGCCGGGCACCGGCCAACGCCGCCGAGATCCGGGCGGATTTTCGTCGCGAATTCAAGCTCAAGGATGACGACCTGCTGCTGGTGCAGATCGGTTCCGGGTTCAAGACCAAGGGTGTGGACCGCAGCCTCAAGGCCCTGGCGGCATTGCCCTCGGCGCTGAAAAAACGCACCCGGCTGTTTGTAATCGGCCAGGACGACCCCAAGGTATTCCAGGTGCAAAGTGCTGCGCTGGGGTTGAGCGACCAGGTGCAGTTCATGAAGGGCCGCAGCGATATCCCGCGGTTCCTGCTGGGCGCCGACCTGCTGATTCACCCGGCCTACAACGAAAACACCGGCACCGTATTGCTGGAGGCCCTGGTGGCCGGCCTGCCGGTGCTGGTCAGCGCGGTCTGCGGTTATGCCCATTACATTGCCGAGGCCCAGAGCGGCCTGGTGCTGGATGAGCCGCTGGAACAGGCGCAGCTCAATCAATACCTCACCACCATGTTGACCGACGATGCTGCACGCGCGACCTGGAGCCGAAATGGCCTGGCGTTCGCCGAGACGGCCGACCTTTACAGCATGCCGCAGCACGCTGCGGATGTGATTCTGGCGGAGCAACACCGATGAAGTTGATGCTTGCCGAACCCTTCAAGAGCCTCTGGGCCGGACGCGATGCGTTCGACGCCGTCGAGGGCCTGAAGGGCCAGGTCTACCGTGAGCTGGAGGCGCGCCGTACCTTGCGTACGGAAGTCGACGGCCGCGGCTATTTCGTGAAGATCCATCGTGGGATCGGCTGGGGCGAGATCGTCAAGAACCTGGTTACCGCCAAACTGCCGGTGCTCGGCGCCGGCCAGGAATGGCGGGCCCTGGAGCGCCTGCATCAGGTGGGCGTGCCCACCATGACCGCCGTGGCCTACGGCGAGCGTGGGGCCAATCCGGCAGACCAGCATTCGTTCATCGTCACCGAGGAACTGGCGCCGACCGTCAGCCTCGAAGATTTCAGCATCGACTGGGTCAAGCAGCCGCCGGCGCCTGCGCTCAAGCGCGCGCTGATCGCCGAAGTAGCGCGCATGACCGGCATGATGCATCGCGCCGGGGTCAACCACCGCGACTGCTATATCTGCCACTTCCTGCTGCACACCGATCGGCCTGTCACTCCCGAAGGGCTCAAGCTCTCGGTGATCGACCTGCACCGGGCCCAGACCCGGCCGAAGATCACTCAGCGCTGGCGCAACAAGGATCTGGCGGCGCTGTATTTCTCGGCCCTGGATATCGGCCTGACGCGCCGCGACAAGCTGCGCTTTCTCAAGGGCTACTTCCAGCAGCCGTTGCGGCAGATTCTGGCCGAGGAGGGCGCACTGCTGGCCTGGCTCGAAGGCAAGGCGGAAAAGCTCTACGCCCGCAAGCAACGGTACGGAGATGCACTCTGATGGCGAGCTGGAACCTGGACCCGGCCTATCAGGCGTTGGCGGAGGATTTCGGCAGTCTGGAAGCGGTGTTTGCCCTGCAGGGCGAGCACCTGACCCGGGATCCGTTGTCCGAGGTCATCCGCGTCGAGCGTGGTGGCGTCAACTATTACGTCAAGCGCTATACCGGCGCCGGCAAGAATCTGCGGCGCTACCTGGGCAAGCCCCGGGTCAAGTTCGAGTGGCAGAACCTCAAGCGCTTCGCCAAATGGGGCATTCCCACCGCCGATGTGGTGGCCTGGGGCCTGGAGCGTCGCTGCCTGGCCTATTCCCGGGGGGCGATGATCACCCGGGAGCTGCCGCGTACCGAGGATCTCTCGGTGCTGGCCGAACGCAACGACCTGCGTCTGAAGGACCGTCGTTGGGTGGATGGCGTCAGCCGCCAGTTGGCGGCCTGTACCCGGGTCATGCATGACCACCGCTTTACCCACAACGATCTGAAGTGGCGCAACCTGCTGGTCGACGACCAGGACCGGTTGTACCTGATCGACTGTCCGAACGGTGATTTCTGGCGTGGCTTCTGGCTCAAGTACCGGATCACCAAGGACCTGGCCTGTCTGGATAAGGTAGCCAAATACCATCTGTCGGCCACCCAGCGCCTGCGTTTCTACCTGCAATACCGTCAGCGTGATCACTTGAGTGCCGCCGACAAGGAGCGTATTCGCCACGTGGTGAGATTTTTCGAGGGGCGTGAATGACTGATTTTCTGGCGTCCGAGGAGCGTGCGCTGCTGGAGCGCAATGGCCTCGGCACTTTCGACCAGCTGTGGGCCACCCAATTGGAAGCGGTGGATGAACCCAATACCGGTCGTGGCGGCAGCAGCAGTGTGTTTCGCCTGGATGTGGAAGGGCAGGGGTTCTACCTCAAGCGCCAGACCAACTACCTGACCCGGACCCTGCACCGGCCCTTTGGCGAGCCGAGTTTCGCCCGTGAATTTCGCAATATCCGCCGCTACCAGCAGTTGGGCATTCCGGCCTTGCAAGCGGTGTTCTTCGGTATGCGCAAGGTCGATGGCGAGTCCCGGGCGATCCTGGTGACCCGGGCCCTGGATGGCTGGGATGACCTGGATGCGCTGCTGTTGCAGTGGGACCGGCTCAGCGAGCATCAGCGGCAGGCGGTGCTCCAGGCTTGCGGGCAACTGGCCCGGCAGCTGCACGGCTTGCGCCAGGTGCATGGCTGTTTCTATCCCAAGCATATTTTCCTGCGGGCCGCGGGCGATGGGTATCAGGCGCAGTTGATCGACCTGGAAAAGACCCGGCCCCTGCTGTTTGGCCAGCGTGATCGGGTCAAGGATCTGGAACCATTGCTGCGCCGGGCTTCGGTGTGGAGCGGCGATGAGGTACGCAGCCTGCTGGCGGCCTATGTGGGCCAGCCTCAGGACAGCTCCCTGGTGGATGACTGGGTGGCGCGGCTCAGTGCTCGGCGCAGCCACAAGGGGGCACGCTGATGCGCCTGTCCGAACTGAAGAACAGCGGGCGCAGCCCGACGCTGCCCTTGAGCCTTGAATTGGCGGACGCCGCGGGCCCGGCACAATTGCAGTTGCTGAGCCTGCTGCGGGTGCTGCCGGGGCAGCGTTACGTGGGGGCCGGGGTGTGGCGCGGGCGTCCGGTGCTGGCCAAGCTGCTGGTGGGCTCCAAGGCCGCTCGGCATTTCCAGCGAGAATTGCAGGGTGTGCGCCTGCTGGCAGAACAAGGGCTGACGACGCCCTTGCTGCTGGCGGACGGTTTGCAGGAAGGCGAGGGCGGCTGGCTGCTGTTCGAGTTACTGCAGGGCGCACAAAGCCTGGGCGACGCCTGGAAGCAGGTGGAAGCTTTGCCGGTGCTGGCCGACGAGCAGGCTGAGGTACTGGCCGAGGCCCTCGGGGCTATCGGCCAGTTGCACGCCAAGGGCCTATGGCAATCGGACCTGCACCTGGACAATCTGCTGCGCCATGATGGCCGGCTGTATTTGATCGATGGGGCGGGGATTTGTGTCGAAGAGGCGGGCAAGCCCCTGTCCCGGCAGAAGGTCCTGGAGAACCTCGGGGTATTCTTCGCCCAGTTGCCCAAGAGCCTGGAGCCGTTCACCGAAGAGTTGCTGGTGCACTACCTGTTGAGCAACGCCGAGCATGCCTTGCCCCTGGAAGCCCTGCAGAAGCAGGTGAACAAGGTCCGGGGCTGGCGCCTGCGGGACTTTCTCAACAAGGTCGGCCGCGAATGCACGCTGTTCAGCGTGCAGCGCGGCCCGTTCGCCTTGCGCGCGATCCGCCGTGAGGAAGAGGCGGCGATGCTGCCGGTGCTGGAGCAGGCCGACGCCCTGCTGGATCAGGGCCATCTGTACAAGACCGGTGGCGCGGCCAGTGTGGGGCGGGTCGAGGTTGCGGGCCGGCCGCTGGTGATCAAGCGCTACAACATCAAGGGCTTTGCTCACTGGCTCAAGCGCTTCTGGCGCCCGAGCCGGGCCTGGCATTCCTGGCGCGAAGGCAATCGCCTGGCGTTCCTGGGCATCGCCACGCCCAAGCCTCTGGCCTTGCTGGAGCGGCGTTTCCTGTGGCTGCGGCGCAGCGCCTACCTGGTGACCGAGCATCTGCCAGGGCCGGACATCATCGAGCGCTTTGCACCCTTCGTGGACAGCGGGCAAGCCCCGGAGCCGGAATTGCTGGCGCTGGACCAGCTGTTTGCCGAGCTGATCAAGGAGCGCATCAGCCATGGTGACTTCAAGGGCCACAACCTGTTCTGGCAAGAGGGGCGTTGGGCGCTGATAGACCTCGACTCCATGTGCCAGCACTCCAGCCTGAGCAGCTTTGCCCCGGCTTATGCCCGTGATCGCGCACGATTCATGCGCAATTGGCCGCAAGACAGCAATTTGTATCAAGTGATTGACCAGCGCCTGCCCAAGACGGCCCAGGGCGCCGAGGCCTGACCTGCGACCCATGGCCGCTGCCTGCGCCGCGGCCACGGCGCACGGTGGGTGCCAACCCAGGCTTGGCGCTCGCCGCTAGAGGCTTGCACCTGCTTTTACGTTATAATCCCGCCCTTTCGTTGTTTCTCGCCCCTTGCGAGCACACTTCATTTTCAAGGCGCATCGCGCCCGCATGCAGACTAAACGAGGCTAGACCCCTGTGGCATTGACGATTCTTGGCCTGTCCGGCGCCCTTAGCCATGATCCTTCAGCGGCCCTGTATATCGACGGCAAGCTGATTGCCGCCGCTGAAGAAGAGCGTTTCGTGCGCGACAAACATGCAAAGAACCGCATGCCCTACGAGTCGGCGAAATTCTGCCTGGAGCAGGCCGGGATCAAGCCTTCCGACGTTGACGTAGTCGCGATTCCGTTTGCCCCGATCAGCCTGTTCGGCAAGGCTCGCTGGCACTACGCCAAGCGCTACTGGTACGCCCCGGACCGCGCCCTGGACGCGATCCTGATGGGCAACCGTCGTTACAAGCGCTACCGCAAGAAGATCGTCTGGTGCCTGGAACAACTGGGCTTCGACCCGAAAAAGGTCAAGATCGAGCCGGTGGAGCATCACCTGGCCCACGCCTCCAGTGCCTACCACTGCTCGGGCTTTACGGAGAAGACCGCGATCCTCGGGATCGACGGCAAGGGTGAGTACGCCACCACCTTCTTCGGCTACGGCGAAAACGGCAAGATCCACAAGATCAAGGAATTCTTCGACCCGGACTCCCTGGGCGGCCTCTATGGCGCGATCACCGAGTTCCTCGGCTTCGAGATGCTCGACGGCGAGTTCAAGGTCATGGGCATGGCGCCGTACGGCGATGCCAGCAAATACGATTTCTCGCGCCTGGCCAGTTTTGAAAATGGCGAGCTGGTGATCAACACCGATTACGCCAACGTCATCGGCCTGCGTCGCTACAAAGAGAAGGGCAAGGGTTTCTACTTCTCGCCAAAACTCATCGAGTGGCTGGGTCCCAAGCGCGAAGGCGACATCGCCGACGAGCCGTACATCCACTACGCGGCGAGCATGCAGGCACTGTTCGAGAAGCTGGCCCTGCAGATGATCGACCATTACCTGGGCGACATCCTCAAGGAAACCGGCAAGCTGGCCTTCGCCGGCGGCTGTGCGCTGAACGTCAAGCTGAACCAGAAGATCATTGCCCGTCCCGAGGTCAAGGAGCTGTTCGTGCAGCCGGCTTCCGGCGACGCCGGTACCGCCGTTGGTGCCGCAGCTTACGTTTCCCATGCCCGTGGGGTGCCGGTAGAGAAGATGGAGCATGTCTATCTCGGCCCGTCCTACAGCAACGAAGACGTGATCGCGGCCTGTGCCCGCCACCCGAACAAACCAGCCTGGCGGCAGATCGACAACACCCCGGAGCGTATCGCCAAGATCATGGTGGATGGCAACCCGGTGGCCTGGTTCCAGGGCCGCATGGAGTTCGGTCCGCGTGCCCTGGGCGGCCGTTCGATCATTGGTTGCCCGAGCGCCACTGGCGTGGCCGACCGGATCAACGAACAGATCAAGTTCCGCGAGCGCTGGAGGCCTTTCTGCCCGTCGATGCTCGACACCGTCGGCCCGCAGATGATCAAGGTCGATCACCCGGCGCCGTTCATGACCTTCACCTTCGAAGTGGCTGAAGAGTGGAAGACCCGGGTACCGGAAGTGGTCCACGAGGACGGCACGTCCCGGGCCCAGGTGCTCAAGCGCGAATACAACCCGCGCTACTACGACATGATGAAGGCCCTGGAAGTACTGACCGGCAACGGCGTGTCGCTGAATACCTCGTTGAACCGCCGTGGCGAACCGATGATCTGTTCGCCCACCGATGCCCTGAACATGTTCTACGGGTCCGACCTGCAGTACCTGATCATGGAAGACATTCTGGTGGTCAAAGACGGCGTGGACCCTTATGACACGCTCGGCTGAACGCCATGTGCTGCAGTTCTGCCACGGCTATGACGGGCCGTTCCTGGACTGTGCCCGGCAATACGCCAACCTGTTCGCGGGCAGCGGCTATCGAGTGACCACGGTGTTTCTCACCGGGGCCGCCGATGCCGATGTCGCCGCGGGCTGCGCGTCTGATGAAGTGCTGTTCATGGAATACAGCTCCAAGGCCATCCGCGGCCTGAAGCTGGGCGCCATCCGCGACCTGCGCAAGATCGCCGCGTCACGCAATTTCAGCTTCTGCATCGCTCACCGCTTCAAGCCGATCTATATCGCCTTGCTGGGCACCGGCTTGCCGGTGATCGGTGTCCATCATGCGTTTTCCGATTACAAGCGCGGCAGCCGCAAGCTCTTTGCCCAACTGTTCCGTAAGCGCCTGAGCCTGCTCGGGGTGTCCGATGCGGTGCGTGACGACATGCGTGCCTGCCTGCCGAAATGGCCGGCGCAGCGCATTCAGACCCTGTACAACCGTATCGACCTTGAGGCACTGCAGGCCGAGCAATTGAACGCTGCCCAGGCGCGCAGCGAGCTGGGCCTGTCCGCCGATGCCTGGATTGTCGGCAACGTCGGGCGCCTGCATCCGGACAAGGACCAGGCCACCTTGCTGCGCGGCTTTGCCGCGGCCTTGCCGCAATTGCCGCTGCACAGCCAACTGGCGATTCTCGGAACCGGGCGTCTGGAAAAAGACCTGAAGTCCCTGGCCCGCGAGCTGGGGATTGCCGATCGCGTGCTGTTCCTCGGACAGGTGCCTCAGGCCCGACGCTATTTCCGCGCCTTCGATGTGTTTGCCTTGAGCTCCGACCACGAGCCTTTTGGCATGGTCCTGCTGGAGGCCATGGCCGCCGGCGTGCCGCTGCTGGCCACCGCCTGTGGCGGTGCCCGGGAAGTGGTCGAGGGGGTGGGCATCCTGTTCCCCCTGGGCGACGTTGAACATATGGCCCAGGGGCTTCAGCATCTGGCCGCGATGGACGATCACCAGCGCCGGGTCTGTGCCGAGCTGATGCTCGACCGCCTGCGCGAGCGCTTCTCCGACCGTGCTGTACGCGACGTATTCTGGCGTTTGCCGCAAGTCACCGATCTGACCGCGAGGGGCTGATGCTCAATCGATTTCAAGGCTGGCGCGAACGTGGCTGGTCAGTCATTGACGCATCGACCTACGCCGATGCCTGGCAGCGGTTCGGTGGCAGTGTGGCAACCCATCCCCTGGTGGTGGAGCAGTTGGCGGACCTGGCGCAGATCCCGGTGCGCTACCTGGCCTGGGAGCGCAACGGCCAATTGCAGGCGGCCATTGCCACCTGGGGGCGCGACCTGGCGCTGTCCAAGGACGTGCTCAAGCGGGCCGGCAAGAAGGGCCTGTTCGATATCGGCAATGCCGAGCTGATCCTGCCCGCCGCTGCCGATGCACAGGCGGTGTTGCGCCATCGTGGGCGTTACCTGTCCGCATTGAACGAGGGGCGCCTGACCGGCCTCAAGCCCCAGGCTGAACAGCTGGCCATGGCCAGGACGCCGGAAGAGCTGTCGAAGAAGTTTCGTTACAACCAGCGTCGTGAGCTGCGCCTGCTGGAAGAGGCGGGCGGAGTTGTACGCCCGGTCAGTGATTTCAGCAGCCCCGAGCTGGCGGCGATCTACTGCGACCTGTTCCAGCGCCGCTGGGGCTTTGCCGCCACTGGTGCCGAGCGTATGGCCGAGGTGCTGGAGCGCCTGCGCGAGCTGCTGATCGGTTCGGTGATCTTCCTCAACGACGCGCCGATTGCCGTGCAACTGATTTACCGGGTCGAAGCGCCGGAGTGGATCAGCGTCGAGTACGTGAACGGTGGGGTAGACCCCGAGACCCGTGAGTTCAGCCCCGGCAGTGTGTTGAGTTTTCTCAACACCCAGAGTGCCTGGGAACAGGCCCGTGCCCTGAACAAGCCGCTGCGCTTCTCCTTTGGTCGTGCCGACCGTGAATACAAGGACCGTTGGTGCAACCCTGTGCCGGTTTTCCAGGTGTGAGTCAGCCCATGAGTCGCAAGCAACAACTGCTCAAGCGCCACCGGCGCAATAAACGAATTGCTCTGTTGATCGGGCTGGTGCTGCTATTGGTGGTCGGCATCCTGGTGGCCTGGTGGGCGCCGGTATTGCTGGCGGTATTAGCCTGGCTGGCCCATGAAGCCTGGTTTGCCGATCATCTGTTCTATTCGCCCAAGGATGATTACTGCTACGACTTCGGCAGCGATGCCCAGCAGGCCGCTGTGCGCCTTGAAGCGGGGCGCCTGTTGCTGGAGGCGCCGCTGGCGCTGGCCGGGGATGAAACCCTGGTTCTGGGCGTGCACGTCAAGAGCTCGTGGCTGGGACGTTTTCTCGACCCGGCTGTTGAGGTGTCTGGCGGTCCGCTTGCCGATCGTCAGGTGTTCGAGCGCGGGGTCAACGGACTGCGCTACCTCAACCTCAGCGGCCTGGCCAGTTCCCTGGTCAGTGGCGAGCTGAGGTTGCGCGGGCGCTTCTGTCGGCTGCGCATCCAGCCGCAACTGATGTTCTGGCGGGATCCCGACTACCGGCGCCAGCGGGTGATGGTGATCGCTCCCCATGCCGACGATGCCGAGTTGGCAGCCTTCGGTCTGTACAGCCAGGCCGACGAGGCCTGGATCGTGACCCTCACCGCAGGCGAAATCGAGGCTGAGCATTACCAGGCCATGGGCATGAACCCGGCAGACGCGGCGCGGATCAAGGGGCGCTTGCGGGCCTGGGACAGTATTACTGTGCCGCGCTGGGCCGGGGTGCCTGAATCCCATTGCGTGCAGCTGGGCTATTTCTGCCTGCAGCTGCCTGCCATGCAGGCAGCCCCTGAACAGCCGGTGGCCTCTCGCGAGGCGCAACTGAGCGATATCCGCTTGTTCCGCCAGTTCAATCCATTCCCGCTGCCCGCCGACCAGGACGGGTTGCCGACCTGGAACAATCTCCTGGCCGACCTGCGCGAGCTGCTGCTCAAGGCGCGCCCTGAAGTGATAGTGCTGCCGCACCCGACGCTCGACCCTCATCCCGACCACATCTGTGCTCGCGAGGCGGTCATGCAAGCCCTGGAAGGGCTGGCCTGGCAGCCGGCCACCATCCTCGGCTACGCCAATCACCTGCATGACAACGACCGCTGGCCCATGGGGGACTCGGGCGCAGGCATTGCGTTGCCGCCGGTGTTCGAGTCGACGGCGGTGTTGCGTCCCTGGTGCTTGTCACTGTCCCAGGGCGAGCAGTATGACAAGGCCATGGCCTTGGGCATGATGCATGACCTGCAACCGAAAATGCCGTTCAAGCGACGCCTGCGCAGGTCGATACAATGGCTTATGGCCAGCAGGGTGCCTTCGGCACTGGGGGAGAATGAGTTCTTTCGCAAGGCGGTCAGACGCCATGAGCTGTTCTGGCTATTGCAACAGCGATAAACCGACATAACCATGGGGGCGTTTTGTAGCCCCAATCCGACAGTGAGTCCTTTGTGATCAATCCTCGCCCGCGAATCTTGTTTCTCATGCCCTACTTCGGGCGTTGGCCATTCTGGATGCCGTTTTTTCTCGAAAGCTGCCGCCGGAATCCGGATATCGACTGGCTCTTTTTCAGCGACTGCGGGACCCCGGACAATCTGCCGCCGAACGTCAAGCTTGAAAGCATGAGCTTTGCGGAGTACTGCGCTTTGGTATCCCGGCGCCTGGAGATCGACTTTGCGCCCAATGCGGCCTACAAGCTCTGTGATATCAGGCCGGCAATGGGGTACATCCATATTGATCGTCTGGAGGGCTACGACTTCTGGGCCTTCGGCGATATCGACCTGGTCTACGGTGATCTGCGGGCTTATTTCACTCCGGACCGCCTGGCGGGGTATGACCTGTTCTCCACCCATGAACGGCGTGTCGCCGGGCACTTGTGCCTGATACGCAATACCGCCCGTAAGCGTGAATTGTTCAGGCAGATCAAGGATTGGCAGAAGCGCTTTACCGACCTGCAGCACCATGCACTGGATGAGGGAGCCTTCAGTCGGATTTTCCTCTGGCGCAAGAATTTTCCGGAGCCGCTGTTCAAGCTGGTGGGCAAGTTCAATCCATGGCGCCGCCGCAGTGAGTTCACCGAGGCCTTCAGCACGCCGGGTGGAGTCATCAAGTGGCATGACGGCAGCCGTGATTTTCCGACGCGCTGGTACTGGAAGGATGGGCGTCTGACCAATGACCGCGACGGCGACCGCAGTTTCCCGTATTTCCACTTTGTGTGCTGGAAGCGCAATGAGTGGTCGCAGTTGCCGGAGCAGGATGCGCAGTCGCTCCAAGCCCTGGCCAATGAGCCGTCCTGGATCATCGATGCCACAGGTTTTCACCGGGGATAGTTATGAACCAGCGCTTCAAGGTCCTGCAGTTGCAGCCGGACTACAACGTCAAATCCCACGACTTCGCCGACCTCGCCGAGCAGATCGTCAAGGCCTTGCCGGCCGAGCGTTACGAAGTCACCGCAGCGTTCCTGCGGGGCCGCCCCGGGCCGAACGATCCGGTGAGTCGCGCCGCGCATTCGGTGTACTTCGAGTTTTCCGACCAATCCCTCAAGGGCATGCGCCTGCGGGCCATGTGGCGGCTGTATCAGTTCTGCCGCAAGGAACAGTTCGATGTGGTGATCTGCAACCGCTTCAAGCCGGTAAACATGATGCTGGCCCTCAATCGCTGGTTGAAGGTGCCGTTGTGCATCGGAATTTCCCACGGTTTCGGTGAGTACGACCGGCTTTACCGGCGCCGCCAGACCCAGCGTCTGATCGATCGGCATTGGCGCTTTGTCGGTGTGTCCCCGGCCGTCAAGGAGTACCTGCTCGATTGCCAATGCGGTTTCACCGACCAGAACACCTGGGCTATCACCAACGCCATCGATATCGAACAGGCAGAGGCCTTGCAGCATTCCCGCGAGCGCTCCCGAGAGTTGCTGGGGCTGGCCCCCGATGTGCGTCTGATTGGTGCCTTGGGCCGCCTGGTGCCGGTCAAGGGTCATACCTATTTGTTGCAGGCTTTTGCTCAACTCAAGGACAAGTACCCGCAAACTCAGTTGGCAATCATTGGTGCCGGTCGTGAGGAAGCCAATCTGCGCGCTGAAATCGAGCGCCTGGGGCTGCAGGGCCGTGCTCACCTGCTGGGGTTCAAGGAGAACGCCCTGCAATACGTGCGGGCCTTCGATATCTGGACCATGCCGTCGCTGGCCGAGGGGCTGGGCCTGGCCTTGCTTGAAGGCATGAGCGGGCAGTTGCCGGTGATCGCCTCGAACGTGCCGGCCATGCTGCCCCTGATCGAGGGGGCTGGCGGACTGGCCGTGGAGCCGGCCAATGTACCGGCGCTGGTAGCCGCACTGGATGCCTATCTGGGGCTGTCCGACGAGGATCTGGCCGCCAAGGGCCAGCAAGCCTATGCCTATCTGCAGAAAGAACACGATATCGAGGTGTTCCGCGAGGAGTACCGGCAATTGATCGACTCCGGCTTGAGTCAAGCGGGCAAGAGGCAGTAATGACAGACCAGCAACCTGTGGTGACGGTGATCATCGCCTCCTACAACCACGCGCCCTACATTGAGCAAAGCATTCTCAGTGTGCTTAATCAGACCTATTCGAACATCGAGCTGCTGGTGGTGGATGACGGTTCCAGCGATGACAGCGTCGAGCGTATCCGGCGCCTGCAGGAGCAGCATGGCTTCGACTTCCGGGTCCAGCAGAATCAGGGCCTGACCAACACTCTCAATGGTGCCATTGCACGGTCCAGGGGCAGCCTGATCGTGCCCTTCGGCTCCGACGACATCATGCTGCCCGAGCGCATTGCGACTCAGGTGGCCTACATGGATGGCAAGCCTGAGGTGGGGATCTGCGCGGGCAATATCGAGCTGATCGACAGCGACGGCAACCTGTTTCCCGAGAAGCGCCAGCGCCGTGACGTGCCGTTCCGACGCCTGGACTTCGACGACATGTTCCTTGAGCGCAAGCCCTATCCGCCAGCTCCGACCCTGATGATTCGTCGTGAGGCCCTGGAAAAGGTCGGCGGTTTCGATCCGAATATCCGCCTTGAAGACCTGCTGATCGAGTTGAAGATCACCCGGGCCGGCTATTTCATCGATGGCTTGAACGTGTTGATGGCGCGGTATCGCAAGCACGCCACCAACTCCTACAAGAACCACCGGTTCATGATCGACAACATCCTGCGTTCCTACGCCCTGTTCAGCGACCACCCGCTGTATGACGAGGTGCGCTACAAGTTCCTCAGTTCGATGTTCCTCAAGGTTTCCAATCGGGATCGCAAGCTGGCGCGCGAGTTGCTGGCACAGATCCCGTTCAAGGCCTGGAACAAGAAAACCTGGCGTGGATTGGGCCGCCTTTATTTTTCTCCACTGGAAAAAGACTGAAGAGACGCCGGAGCATGGGCTGGATTCAACGTTTTCTGGAGAAGCGCGCCAAGCGTGCGATCCGCAAGCTGCCGAAAATCGAGCGCGGCGTGGTGCGTTTTCAGCAGAGATATCCAGGTTACAGCATCGGGCGTGGCAGCTATGGCTTGCCCGAGGTGCATGACTGGCAGGAGGGCTCGACCCTGAGCATCGGGGCGTACTGCTCGATTGCCGAAGGGGTGCAGATATTCCTCGGTGGCCACCACCGAGCGGATTGGGTCACCACTTATCCCTTCCCGGCCATGCTGCCTCAGGCCGCGCACATCAGTGGCTACGCTGGGACCAATGGCGATGTCCGGGTGGGCAGTGATGTGTGGCTGTGTTCCAACAGCACGCTGTTATCCGGTGTGACCATTGGCCATGGTGCGATTGTCGCGGCGGGAGCGCTGGTCACCAAGGACGTCGAGCCTTATGCGGTCGTCGGTGGCAACCCGGCGCGTTTCCTGCGCTGGCGCTTTCCTGAGGAGCAGCGCCAGCAACTCTTGCAGAGTGCCTGGTGGGACTGGCCGGAGGCTGAGTTGCACGGGTTGGCCGACAAGCTCTGCTGCGATGATATCGACGGCTTCCTGGCCTACGCCCGGCAGCGCTCAGCCTGACCGCTCGCTGTTTAATCCCTTCCGAACCTGTTCCAGGCAGCCTTGTGTAGCTGTCATGGAACAGGTGCGTGCGCAGGGATCAGCGAGCCACCTGGTGCAGGTCATTCGCCGGTAGCGGCTTCAGCAGTCCGGTGGCCAGGGGCATCGAGGTGTCCAGGGCGTAACCGGCCTGCAGCGCGTCCAGATGCTCCAGGAACAGCCAGCCACAATCCTCGGCATAGCGCTGCATATGGCGCACATTGCGCTGGCGCAGCGACTTTCTCAGTGAGGAGGGATAGATCCGCAGGTCTGCAAGATCGATCAGCCCGAACTCGCCATCTTCCAGTACCAGCACATTGGCCAGGTGCAGTGAGCGGAAATAGACCCCTTGCTCATGCAGGTTGGCCATGAAGGCGCCAAAGCGCTTGATCAACTTGGCACGCTCGTCGCCAGAGCTTGCCGATTGCAGACTCTGGCGCAGAGTCTGGCCGGGCAGCGGTTGGTAGCGCACTGCGTTGCTGCCGTCGGCAAGACGATACAGTCCGAGAATTTGCGGGGTGGTGATGCCCAGATCGCGCAGTTGCTCGCTATTGGTGGCAAACCGCGTGGAGTAGGGATTGAACCCGCCGGAGGTGTACCAGCGGCGAGGGCGAAACAGCTTGAGGAAGCTGCCGTCGTCAAGACACAGGACCTTGGGACCCAGGCCGTCGGCCTCGATAACCCGGGCATTGGCCATCAGATTGTCGGCGTCGGTCTGGGTGAGCGACTCCACCGGGTGGCTGGGTGAGCGTCGTGCACGTTGGTTGATACACAGTGCAGCGATCAGGGCCAGGGGAATCCACAGCAGGAACCAGTGCTCTTTGGGGCGAGATAGAATCCCGCCGCCTTCGGTCAGGCCTGCGCCAATGCCGAACATCAGCCAGGTCGAGGCCAGGATCAGTAGTGGTTCGGCCCGCAGTTGCCAGCTTTTGAACAGGGCCCAGGCCTGCATGAACAGCCACGGCAGCAGGCCGACGATGCCCACATAGTAGAGCACGCCCAGGGCGAAGTTATGGGGCTCTTGCAGCAGGAAGCCGATGCCGGGGTCCAGGGATAGACTGGCGTTATAGCCGTGGCCGATCCATGGGTGGTTGGCAATCTGTTCCAGGGCTAGGCGCCAGAGATCGAAACGCGACGAGCTGCCCCGTTCCAGAAGCATCTGCGAGAACAGCGCAACGACGGCTATACCGCCTGCCAGCATGCCGCCCAGCAGCATCAGCGAACGACGGTTCCAACTAATGAAGCTCAGCCACAGTGCCGCCAGGGTCAATGCCACCAGAGGCGTTCTGGAGCCCGTGGCGATCAGCGCGGCGACCATGACGACCAGTGCCGGAACGCTCAGCCAGAGCATCTGGTAACGACGGCAGTTCATGCTCAGGCACAGCCAGTAGACACAGAAGAACCCAAAGACATGGGAGCTCAGCAGCGGGTTGTCAAAGGCGCCCGCGCCGACCATTCGCAGTTCGGGGGTGTGGTATCGAGCGAAGACGTACAGGTTGAAGATCGAGGCGATGAGAGCAACGATCGCAGCGCAGAAGACCAGAGGCTGTAGCACCTCCCCGCGGTAGCGAACCAGTAGCATGCAGCCGGCGAACAGCATCAGGGTGTGCAGAGGGGTCTTGATTTCCCCCAGCACGCTGTCCACCGGAGGGCTCCAGGCTAGGCTGACAATGGCCCAGGTGCAGAACAACAGCATGGCGATGAAGACAGGTTCGCGCAGAAGGCTTTTCAGTTCGCTGGGGCGAGTACACAGCGCGATCAGCGTCGGGATGCTGAACAGTCCGTAGTACAGCTTGTGCAATCCACTGCGCCCCGGAAGGAAGAACATCGCACAGAGAAGCAGTAGATAACCGATCGGCAGAATCCACAGGCAAATGAAATCGAATACTCGATTGGCCGTATTGTGAAGGGCATTGGGTTGCATGCTTGAACGTTCATCCCGGAAGTTAAGCTGGCAATCATAACGACTAATGGCTGGCGGTGTCGTTGGTCAGCTGAACAAACTCGGGCCTATGGGAGTGCCAGTACCGCGAACAAGCTGTGCTAAAGTCAGCCTCCTTTTTGACGACATTCGCGTGATATGACCGACTCCAGTCCTGACGCAAGCCCCTCGAGCTTGAAAATCTACTTCCGTCTGCTCGGCTATGTGCGGCCCTATATTGGTCTGTTTCTCATCAGCATCGTCGGGTTTCTGATCTTCGCTTCGACTCAGCCCATGCTCGGCTACATCCTCAAGTATTTCGTCGACGGCCTGTCCAACCCTCAGGCGGTGCTGTTTCCCGGTGTGCCTTATCTGCGCGACATGCAGTTGCTTCAAGCTGTGCCGCTGCTGATCGTGCTGATCGCTGCCTGGCAAGGCCTGGGCTCCTACCTGGGCAACTACTTCCTGGCCAAGGTATCCCTGGGGCTGGTGCACGATTTGCGGGTGCAACTGTTCAACAACCTGTTGACCCTGCCCAACCGTTACTTCGACAAGCACAACTCCGGGCACCTGATCTCGCGTATCACCTTCAACGTGACCATGGTCACGGGGGCGGCGACGGACGCGATCAAGGTGGTGATCCGCGAAGGCATGACCGTGATTTTCCTGTTCGGCTCGCTGTTGTGGATGAACTGGCGCCTGACCCTGGTGATGATCGCCATCCTGCCGCTGATCGCGGTCATGGTCCGCACCGCCAGCAAGAAATTCCGCAAGCAGAGCAAGAAGATCCAAGTGGCCATGGGTGATGTGACCCACGTTGCCTCGGAAACCATCCAGGGCTATCGCGTGGTTCGCAGCTTTGGCGGCGAGACCTATGAGCAGCAGCGTTTTCTTGCTGCCAGCCAGGGCAACACCGACAAGCAACTGCGCATGACCCGTACCGGCGCCATCTACACCCCACTGTTGCAACTGGTGATCTACAGCGCCATGGCGGTGCTGATGTTCCTGGTTCTGTATCTGCGCGGTGATGCTTCTGCCGGTGAAATGGTGGCCTATATCACCATGGCCGGTCTGCTGCCCAAGCCGATCCGCCAGCTGTCCGAAGTCAGCTCAACGATCCAGAAAGGCGTGGCGGGTGCGGAGAGCATCTTCGAGCAGCTGGACGTCGAGCCTGAGGTCGATCGCGGCACCGTCGAGCGCGCCAGCATCAATGGGCACCTGGAGGTGCGCAACCTGAGTTTCACCTACCCGGGAACCGAACGGCAGGTGCTCGATGACATCAGCTTCAGTATCGAGCCCGGGAAAATGGTGGCGCTGGTGGGGCGTTCCGGCAGTGGCAAGTCGACCCTGGCCAACCTGATTCCGCGGTTCTATCACCACGACAAGGGCCAGATTCTTCTGGATGGCACCGAGGTCGAAGACTTCCGCCTGCTGAACCTGCGTCGGCATATTGCTCAGGTTACCCAGCACGTCACGCTGTTCAGTGACACCGTGGCCAACAACATTGCCTACGGTGACCTGGCCGGTGCGCCGCGTGAGGACATCGAGAAGGCCGCCGCCGATGCCTATGCCATGGACTTCATTGCCCAGTTGCCCGAAGGCCTGGATACCCAGGTAGGGGAGAACGGCGTACTGCTTTCAGGTGGCCAGCGCCAGCGCCTGGCGATTGCCCGGGCCTTGCTGAAGAACGCCCCGCTGCTGATTCTAGACGAGGCCACTTCGGCCCTGGACACCGAATCCGAGCGGCACATCCAGGCCGCACTGGACAAGGTCATGAAGGGCCGCACCACCCTGGTGATTGCCCACCGCCTGTCGACCATCGAGAAAGCCGACCTGATCCTGGTCATGGACCAGGGGCGGATTGTCGAGCGCGGCAGCCATACCCAGCTGCTCGCACAGAACGGCTACTACTCGCGGCTGCATGCCATGGGCCTGGAAGAGCCCGCGCCCAGCGGAATCGCCTGACCTGTTCCGGGGAGCGAGCTGGCTCGCTCCTCGGGGCCTTGGTGTGCAAGGCACCTTGGCATCATTTGTAGCCGCTTCCTTACAGTCTTGACCAAGCCTAAATAATTCTGCGTTTCCCGCTTGTTATGGTTCCCGCCTGAATCTTTGAACAGATCGAGGGGGCCATCCCTCTCGCGTGGGTAGCAGAATGTTGCAACGCTTTGTGTGGAAGTTATTACCCAAGACCCAGCGCAATTTCCTGCTTGGGCGCCTGTCGGTGGTGGATCGCCAAGTGGTGAACAAGTCCATGTCGGCCAATGTGCGCTTTCCTGATGCCTTCTCCCGGCACTCCTGCCTGTTCATTCATGTCCCCAAGTGCGCGGGCAGCAGCATCTGTTCGGCATTGTTCGACGGTTGGATGCCCGGGCACCTGCCGTTGTACTGGTACGAGCAGCAGTTTCCCCAGGCCTTTTCCAGCAGCTTCAAGTTTGCCTTCGTGCGCGATCCCCTGGAGCGCGCCTACTCGGCCTACGCTTTCCTGCGGGGCAATCGCCTCGGCCGACGGGACCAGGCAGCCCAGGCGCTGGTAGGGCATTACCGCGACTTCGATGACTTTGTCGGCCGCTGGCTGCATCCGGAAACCATCCACAAGCAGATGCACTTTGCTGCCCAGAGCGATTTTCTCACCGACTCCCTGGGCCGCCTGGCCCTGGATTTCGTCGGCTATCAGGAGCACCTGCAGCGGGATTTCCAACTGCTGTGCGAGCAGTTGCAGGTCCAGACCCGATTGCCCCATGTCAACAGCACCCAGCAGCGCCATAGCACCCCCGTCAGGGATATCTGTTCGGTACGCACCCGGCGCCTGGTGCGCCGGGTCTATCAACGCGACTACGAGATGCTCGGTTATGAATAAGCTTGCCTGTGTACCGCTGGAATGCCCGCAAATCCGTCCCTACAGCCTGTCGTTGTCCACCGAGGCCCGGGCCGCCCTCAAGCAGCAGCAACCCTGCTGTCTTTGGCTGACCGGATTGTCGGGGGCCGGCAAGTCGACCCTGGCCAATCTGTTGGAGCTGCGGCTCAACGAGTTGGGTATGCACACCTTCGTCCTCGACGGCGACAACGTTCGCAGTGGCCTGTGCAGTGACCTGGGTATGGGGGCCGAGGCGCGCAAGGAGAATATCCGCCGCATGGCCGAGGTGGCACGGCTGATGGTGGACGCCGGCCTGCTGGTCATAGTGTCGGCAATCTCGCCGTTTCGCGCCGAGCGCGATGCCGCCCGCGCGCTGTTCGGCCCGGGGGAATTCATCGAGGTGTACGTCAGTACACCTTTTGACACCTGTGCCCGGCGTGACCCCAAAGGGTTGTACCAGGCTGCGCTGGAGGGGCGGATCAAGGACTTCACCGGGCTCGACAGCCCTTATGAAGCGCCGTTGCAGGCCGATTGCGAGATCGACACGGCGACCGTGGCACTGCCGGAGGCGATCCGCCGCCTGCTGCAACTGCTGCCCCGTAAATAAGCGGCAAGAATTCTTCGTCGGCCCCATTCAAGGCATAGAACTAGGCGGCGCCAACCCTGTGTTAATATCGCGCCCCTGTTCATTTTGTATGTGGGATGCTCCATGAAGTTGTCCATGCCGCGATTCGATCAAGCCCCCGTCTTGGTGGTCGGCGATGTCATGCTCGACCGTTACTGGCATGGTGGTACCTCACGGATTTCCCCTGAGGCGCCAGTGCCGGTGGTCAAGGTCGAGCAAATCGAGGATCGCCCCGGCGGTGCCGCCAACGTTGCCCTGAACATCGCTGCCCTCGGCGCGCCGGCCTCCCTGGTGGGCGTGACCGGCGACGATGAAGCCGCCGACAGCCTGGCCAACAGCCTGCAAGGCGCGGGCGTGCGTGCGTTGTTCCAGCGCATCAAGCACCAGCCGACCATCGTCAAGCTGCGGGTCATGAGCCGTCACCAGCAGTTGTTGCGTATCGATTTCGAAGAACCTTTCGCCACCGACGCCCTGGCCCTGGCGGCCGAGGTTGATGCCCTGCTCGACGGGATCAAGGTGCTGGTGTTGTCCGACTACGGCAAGGGCGCGCTGCGCAATCACCAAGTGCTGATCGCCGCTGCGCGGGCCCGGGGCATTCCGGTACTGGCGGACCCCAAGGGCAAGGATTTCTCCATCTACCGCGGCGCCAGCCTGATCACGCCGAACCTCAGCGAGTTCGAGACCATCGTCGGCGGTTGCGCCGATGAGCACGACCTGGTGAGCAAGGGCGCGCAGTTGATGCATGACCTGGAGCTGGGGGCGTTGCTGGTGACCCGTGGCGAACATGGCATGACCCTGTTGCGCCCCGACCACCCGGCCATGCACTTGCCAGCCCGGGCCCGGGAAGTGTTCGACGTTACCGGTGCCGGGGATACGGTGATCTCCACCCTGGCGGCCGCCATTGCTGCTGGCGAAGAGCTGCCTCATGCAGTGGGCCTGGCCAATCTGGCGGCCGGCATCGTGGTTGGCAAGCTGGGTACCGCCGCCATCAGTGCTCCCGAACTGCGCCGGGCGATCCAGCGCGAGGAAGGCTCCGAGCGCGGGGTGCTGAGCCTCGACCAGTTGCTGCTGGCCATCGATGATGCCCGAGCCCACAACGAGAAGATCGTCTTCACCAACGGCTGCTTTGACATCCTGCATGCCGGGCACGTGACCTACCTGGAGCAGGCGCGAGCCCAGGGCGACCGGTTGATCGTGGCGATCAACGATGACGCTTCGGTCAGTCGCCTCAAGGGCCCTGGCCGTCCGATCAACAGTGTCGACCGGCGCATGGCGGTGCTGGCGGGGCTGGGGGCGGTGGACTGGGTAATCAGTTTCCCCGAAGGCACCCCGGAAAACCTCCTGTCCCAGGTTCGGCCGGACGTGCTGGTGAAGGGCGGTGACTATTCCATCGACCAGGTTGTAGGTGCCGATATAGTCGGTGCCTATGGCGGCACCGTTAAGGTGCTGGGGCTGGTGGAAAACAGCTCGACCACGGCTATCGTCGAGAAGATCCGCAAGACCGACAAGGCCGAGTAACGGCCTTGCGGTCCGCAAAAAAGGCGCCTGTTGCAGGCGCCTTTTTTTGGCCTCAGCCCTGGCGCCGGGCCTTGCCGGGGACGATCTTGCGCAGGATCTGCCGGGCCCGGCCGGTTAGCCGTGATAGCTTCGACGCCTTTTGCGGTGGCTCCAGGCCCCGCTGCCTGAGCCAGTCCTTCCAGCGAATCCGCTCGTCACTCACCACCCAGCCTTCCTGCTGGGCGAAGCTTTCCGCCAGGTACAGGCCGCGGGTGCTGGCCGGATGCAACTGGTCTTTCTTCAGGGTGTAGAGCTCGGCGCAGGGCTCGCCGTTGTCCAGGGGCATCAGGTACAGGTCCGGGCGCTTGCGGTCCAGCCGTGCCACCAGTTGGTCGCCCTCCAGGCGCTCGTCGACGTGGAACAGGCTCAGGGACTTGGCTTCCCTCGGCACGTCCAGGCGCAGGTCGTAGATCAACTGCAGCGAGGCGGTGGGCAGGTGCACATAGGCCCGGGGACGTTCCAGCAACTGCAGGTTGCCACAGCGTACCGGCAGCGCCGCCCCGGACAGCGGGGTCAGGCGAAAGGGCAGGGCCTCGCGATAGTGCAGGGCGTCGGCATAGGGCGCGGGCAGCCAGGTGTCGTTGAAGCGCCCACCGAGCCAGCCTTCGGGGGTTTCCAGCAGGCATTCCTCGGCAATTTCCTGGATCGCGGTATGCAGCGGCAGGTTGAGCTCGTGAGCCGGGACATAGCCGGAAATCAGCTTGAGCACTACATCGCCGCGATCCTGGCGGCGCTGGCGCACCAGCACCCAGTAGTCGCGGTTCTGCCAGTGCAGGGTCAGGCGCACCGAGACCCCGAGATTGGCCAGCTCCAGGGCGAAGCGCTGATTGTCGGCCACCGTCACCGCGCGCCGGCGCTGCAGGGTCTGGGCGAAGTTCAGCGGCATTCCGACGCTCTGGTAGCTCAAGCCTTCGGGAGTCGCTTCGACGAACAGGGGCAGGGTCTTGAAGTTGCTGGGGTTCTTTCTAATGAGCGGTCGCGACATCTCGGCTCCTTCTTGCGTCGGGGTCGGCCGCGTCGGCGGCATCAGTTCTTGCCAAGGACCTGCGCCACAGTCGACACGTTATGGGCCAGGTGCAAGGGATTGATGGTCCCGACAATAGCACTGGCGACACCGGGCCGGTCAAACAGCAGCTCGAAGCTGGCCCGCACCGGATCGATGCCCGGGCTCAGGCAAACGTGGCCGCTGGCAAGCGCCTTTTTCACCAGGATGCCCTTGTGGTGAGCGGTAGCGTAGTCAATGACTGCCCGCTCGGCCTGTTCGTTCAGATTGTAGGTAACCATGGCGCAATCGCCTTGCTCCAGGGCCTTCAGGCCGCCGTCTACGGTCTTGCCGGAGAAGCCGAAGCCACGGATCTTGCCCTCCTGCTTGAGCTGCGCCAGGGCCTGGTAGACCTCGCACTGCTCGAGGATCGCCAGGTCGTTGCCGTCGGAATGCACCAGCACCAGGTCGATGAAGTCGGTTTCCAGGCGTTGCAGGCTGCGCTCCACGGACATCCGGGTATGGGCCGCGCTGAAATCGTGCCGCGACAGGCCATCGGCGAACTCTTCGCCGACCTTGCTGACAATCACCCATTCCTGGCGCTGGCCGCGTAGTAGCGGGCCCAGGCGCTCTTCGCTGCGGCCGTAGGCCGGAGCGGTGTCGATCAGGTTGATGCCCAGGTCGCGGGTCAGCTTGAGCAGCATGCGGGCCTCCTGGTCGTCGGGGATCTGGAAGCCGTTAGGGTATTTCACGCCCTGGTCGCGGCCCAGTTTCACCGTGCCCAGACCCAGGGGCGACACCAGCAGGCCGGTGCTGCCCAAGGGGCGATGCAGATCGTGCAGGGTTGGCTGGCTCATGGCAGCAGTTGCTCCCAGGCTGGTTGCGCCAGGGGCGGCTTGGGCAGTTCGGGCAGGGCCTGGGCGGCGGCGGGGTGAATGCCGTCGCGCTCCAGGGCAGCCAGGACCCGGTCGGCGAAGTCCGGTGCCAGGGCCAGCTTGGTCGGCCAGCCCACCAGCAGGCGATCCTGCTCGGCGAGGAAGGCGTTGTCCGGGCGGGCCAGGCCCGACTGTGCCGGTTCGGCGCGGTCGACCCGCAGGGTGGCCCATTGCGCCTGGCTCAGGTCGATCCAGGGCAGCAGTTGCGCCAGTTCCTTCTGGGCTGCGGCAATCTGCGCTGCCGGTTCCCGGGCCACGCCCTCGGCTTCGGCGATATCGCCCCCCAGGTACCAGACCCACTGGCCGTCGGCGGCCGGGTGAGTGGTGACGGTGATCCGTGGTTTTGGCCCGCCGCCCAGGCAGTGGGCGTACAGCGGTTTCAGGCTCGGGCCCTTGACCAGCACCATGTGCAATGGTCGCCGTTGCATGGCGGGCTGGCTCAGGCCGGCCGCTTGCAGCAGCTCGGCATTGCCGGCTCCGGCGCTGAGGACAATGCGTTGCGCGCGGATTTCCCGGCCGTCGACCCGCAGGCCCAGCAGTTGGCCGTTCTCCAGCAGGGGCTCGATCTTCTGCCCGGCCAGCAGGCTGTCTCCTGCCAGGTGCGCGAGGCGCTCGATCAGGCTCGGCACATCCACTACCAGTTCGGCGAGGCGGTAGACCTTGCCCTTGAAGCGCTTGTCCTGCAGGGCCGGGGGCAGTTGCTCACCCTTGACCTGATCGACCCGCCCGCGTACCGCCTTGCTGGCGAAGAAGCTGGTGAGGTTGCCGGCCAGGGTGCCGGGGGACCAGAGGTAGTGGGCCTCGGACAGCAGGCGCACGCCGGACAGGTCCAGCTCGCCGTTGCCCGCCAGGGCTTCGCGCCAGCGTCGTGGCATGTCGGCAATGGCCTCGGAGGCGCCAGTGAGGGCGCCGTGCAGGGCGTATTTGGCGCCGCCGTGGATGATCCCCTGGGATTTCACGCTCTGTCCGCCGCCGAGGCTGGCGCTTTCCACCAGCACGGTGGAAAAACCCAGGCGTTGCAGGCGAGCGTTGAGCCAGAGACCGGCGACGCCTGCGCCGACAATCAGCACATCGGTGGAAATAGCGGATGGCATGCAGCGACCTCGGTAAGTAAAACGAAGCCGCAAGTTTCAAGCCTCAGGCCTCAAGCTGCAAGCTTGGCGCTCACTCTGGCCGCTTGAGGCGTGTGGCGTGAGGCTGCTTTCTAGTGCCCGGCGGTTTTCGAGAACAACTGGATCACCACCACGCCGAGGACGATCAGCGCCATGCCCAGCATCGCCGGGATATCCAGCTTCTGGCCGTACAGAAACAGCGCGGCGATGCTCACCATGACGATGCCCATGCCGGCCCATACCGCGTAGGCCACGCCCACCGGCACCGTACGCACCACCAGGGTCAGCATCCAGAAGGCCACGCCGTAGCCGACGATGATCAATGCCAGGGGCAGCGGAGTGCTCAGGCCCTTGACCGCTTTCATTGAAACAGTGGCGATCACTTCCGCGCAGATGGCGATAGCCAGGTAGTAGTAAGCGTTCATGGGAGGGTTCCTCGGGGCTGGGACTGCTTTATGAGGTCGGCATTCTAGAGAAAGTTCAGATGGGGTAAAGTCATTACCTATCTGGATGCTAGATAGGTTGTGCCGTGAACATGCAATGGAACCTGGAGCAGTTGCGCCTGTTTGTCGGGGTCGCCGAACTGCGTTCGTTTTCTGCCGTGGCCCGCCATCAGCGCAAGGCGCAATCGGCCATCAGCAGTGCCATCGCCCAGCTGGAGGATGACCTGGGAGTGAGCCTGTTCGAACGCAGCAGTGGCCGCCAGCCAAGGCTGACGGAGGCGGGCAGTGCACTGTTGCAGGAAGCGCGGGAGATCCTGCGCCAGTGCGACCGCCTCAATGGCCGGGCGCTGGCCTTGATGCGCGGCCAGGAAGCGCGGTTGCGCCTGGCCCAGGACGAGGCGATGCCCTATCAGCCGGTGCTCGACAGCCTGGAGGCCCTCGCGGAACACTTTCCCAGCCTGGAGGTGCAACTGGCCAGCGGGGCCCAGGGCGACGTAGCGCGCAAACTGGTGGAGCGCCGGGCCGACCTGGGGTTGCTGTTTCACCATGAACAGATGCCGGAAACTTTGGAGCGCCGGGCCCTGGGCAGTGTGGAGATGGTCACTGTCTGCGCCGTGGGGCATCCGCTGGCCCATGAAAAAAGGGTCAACCGCCAGTTGCTGGCGCTACACCGGCAGTTGCTCATCGCTCCGCAAGCCAGTGGCTACCCCGGTGGTGAGCAGGTCAGCCCCCAGGTCTGGCGGGCTGACAGCTTCTACGTCCTGGCCGAATGGCTGATGCGCGGGCTGGGCTGGGCCTGGCTGCCACGGCATGTGGTGCAGTACCCGGCCTATCAGAACCAGATGGTGGAGCTGGCCAGCCAGTGGACGCCCCCGGCACTGGTGGTGGAGCTGGCCTGGCGCCGTGACGAACCTCTGGGCCCCGCGGCACACTGGCTGGCAGAACGTTTTGCCGTGCACCTGAAGGCGATCGGCTAAAAAACCGATAAACTCCGCCGCCATGAATAGAACTCTCTATACCGCATTGTTTTACCTGGGGCTGCCGTTGGTAGCGATCCGCCTGTGGCTGCGCTCGCGCAAGGCGCCGGCTTATGCCAAGCGCATTGGCGAGCGTTTCTCTCTCGGCTTGCCGACCATGCAGCCCGGTGGCATCTGGGTGCATGCGGTGTCGGTGGGCGAGAGCATCGCTGCCGCGCCGATGATCCGGGCGCTGCTGGCGCGTTATCCACAGCTGCCGATTACCGTGACCTGCATGACTCCCACCGGCTCCGAGCGCATCCACGCGCTGTTTGCCAACGAGCCGCGGATCCAGCACTGCTACCTGCCCTACGACTTGCCTTGCGCCGCGGCGCGGTTTCTCGATCGGGTGCGGCCCAAGTTGGCGGTGATCATGGAAACCGAACTGTGGCCCAACCATATCGACCAGTGTGCCCGGCGCGGGATTCCGGTGGCCCTGGCCAATGCCCGGTTGTCCGAGCGTTCGGCCAAGGGCTATGGGCGTTTTGCTCGGCTGACCGCACCGATGCTGGCGCAGATGAGCCTGTTCGCGGTGCAGACCGAAGCCGAGGCCCAGCGTTTCCTCCGGCTTGGGGCCCGCCCAGAGACTGTGCAAGTGACCGGATCGATCAAGTTCGACCTGAGCATCGACCCGCAGTTGCTGCAGCGGGCCACTGAGCTGCGCCAGCAATGGCAGGCCATGGAGCGCCCGGTGTGGATCGCCGCCAGTACCCACGAGGGCGAAGACGCGGTGGTGCTCGATGCCCATCGGCAACTGCTGGGCAGTTACCCCAATGCCTTGCTGATCCTGGTGCCGCGGCACCCGGAGCGCTTCGACTCGGTGCATGAGCTGTGCCGGCAGCAGGGTTTTGCCACGGTGCGCCGTTCTGCAGCCGAGCCGGTGCTTGCCACCACCTCGGTGCTGCTGGGGGACACCATGGGCGAATTGCTGTTCCTCTATGCCCTGGCCGACAGCGCCTTTGTCGGCGGCAGCCTGGTGCCCAACGGTGGGCACAACCTGCTGGAGCCGGCAGCCCTGGCCAAGCCGGTGATCAGCGGGCCGCATCTGTTCAACTTCCTGGAAATCGCCGCGATGCTGCGTGAGGCCGGAGCCTTGCAGGAAGTGGACGATGCCGAGGGGCTCGCGGTGGCGGTGCAGCGTCTGTTCGAGCTACCCCAGGATGCGCACAAGATGGCCGACGCCGGGCTCAAGGTGCTCAAGGCCAACCAGGGCGCCTTGCAACGGCTGCTCGACGGCCTTGGCCGCCTCCTGGGCAGGCACTGATCGTCGCCTTCTGTAGCCGCTGTCGCAGGCTGCGCAGTGGCCGTAAAAGGCCGTTACACCGCCATGAAAAAGGCCACCGCAATGGTGGCCTTTTTCATGCCTGCGACCTTCAGGGGCGGGCCCTGAGCTGCTCCTGGGCGGCCTTGGCCAGATCTGGCGGCAGGAAGTCGCGATCCGGGTTGTAGTCGGCCTTGAGATAGCGCGACAGGTCCTGCAGGTCCCCCGGGTTGAGGGTGCCGGCCGCCTGTTTCAGGCGCAGGTTGTCGAGGATGTAGTCGTAGCGGCTGTTGTTGTAGTTGCGCACCGAGGTGTACAGCTGGCGCTGGGCGTCGAGCACATCGACGATATTGCGCGTGCCCACCTGGTAGCCGATCTCCGTGGCCTCCACTGCGCTCTGGTTGGAAATGATCGACTGGCGCCGGGCCTGGACCTGCTCGACATCGGTGTTCACCGCGCGGTGCAGGTTGCGGGTGTTTTCCACCACCTGGCGGCGCAGGGATTCACGCTGTTGCTCGGTCTGGCTCAGGCGCGAGTAGGATTCGCGCACCTGGGAGCTGGTCAGGCCGCCGCTGTAGATCGGAATGTTCAGTTGCAGGCCGATGGAGCGCTGTTCGACGTCGCTGCCATAGCGCGTCAGCGGGTTGGGGTTGCTGAAGCCCAAAGCATCGTTGTCGCCTTTCTTGTACTGCGCCACCGCGTCCAGGGTCGGGGCATGCCCGGCCTTGCGCTGCTTGAGGGTTTCCTCGGCGGCGCTGACTGCGTAGTTGCTGGCCAGCAGGTTGAGGTTCTGCTTGGCGGCGGTGTCCACCCAGGCCTTGGCGTCGTTGGGGGTCGGCGCCAGCACTGGCAGGGTATGGACGATGCCCTGGATCGAGTTGTACTCGCGGTTGGTCAGGGTGATCAGGGCCTCGAAGGCATCATCCACCTGGCGCTGGGCAAGGATCCGGTTGGCCCGGGCGGTGTCGTAGCTGGCCTGGGATTGCAGGACGTCGGTCTTGTCCGACAGGCCCACGTCGAAGCGTTCGTTGGATTGGTCCAGCTGACGCTTGAAGGCCGCTTCCTCGGCCTTGGTCGAGGCCAGGTTGTCCTGGGCGCGCAACACCGCGAAGTAGTTCTCCGCGCTCTGCAGGATCAGGTTCTGCTCGGTGGCCGAGAGTTGCAGGGAAGCCTGTTCGTTGATGTCCTTGGCCGCCTGCAGCTGGAACCAGCGGTCGGCCCGGAACAGTGGCTGGGCCAGGGTCGCCTGGTAGACGTTGCCGCTGCGGGTAGAGGTCATCGACGGTTCGTCGAACTTGGTGCGGGTGTTGTTCATGTCCGCGCCGGCCGAAAGGTTAGGCAGCAACCCGGCACGAGCCTGGGGCACCACTTCCTTCTGGGCACCGTACTGGGCGCGCGCAGCGGCCAGATCGGCGTTGTTGTCCACCGCTTCCTGGTAGACGCTGACCAGATCGGTCTTGGTGGTCAAAGGCGCTTCTGCTGCCCAGGCCATTCCATTGGACGCACAAGACACGGCAACAGCCAGTGAGAGTTTGCGCAGCATTCGGCGATCCCTAGAGTTGATATTACGGCAATAATTCAGGCGCCAAGGCTAAGGCGCGACCCACGGAGCGTCAAGGTTCGACACAGGGCAACGAGTGTAGATGCGCTGGGGGGTGGCAACAATCCTGCAATTACGCCATTCATCATGCTGATCGTACGGGGGGTTGGCGTTCTGCTGTGGCTTTGTCTAGACTGGCCCGGTTCTTGTCGGGGTGCCTTGCTATGAGGCTGAGATCGGATAATCCGGATCCCGTTGAACCTGATCAGGTTAGCGCCTGCGTAGGGAACAAGATTTCTCGTCACCCGGCGAGTCCTCTTGTGCTTCGTCCGGGATGTTGTTCGACAATCGAACACCCCTCGAGTACCAAGCACTGCACTCAACTAGTTGCCTAGCCAGGGTGCGTCCGTCCGTTACAGGTTCGCTCCGACAAAAATCCACTGCCTGGATGCTGTCTGGAGAGCCCGTGATGACTACAAAATTAAAAAACGCTAGCAACCTCAGTGAGTCGGCCCAAGTCGACCAACAATCGGTTCAGCCCTTTACCCGCTCGCAAAAAGTCTATGTCCAGGGTTCGCGCCCGGACATCCGCGTGCCCATGCGCGAAATCACCCTGGACGTGACCCCCACCGACTTCGGCGGCGAGATCAACGCCCCGGTGACCGTGTACGACACCTCCGGCCCCTACACCGATCCGAACGTGGTGATCGATGTGCGCAAGGGCCTGGGCGATGTGCGTTCGGCCTGGATCGAAGACCGTGGCGACACCGAGCGCCTGGCCGGCCTGAGCTCCAACTTCGGCCAGCAGCGCCTGGCCGACCCGGAGCTGACCAAGCTGCGCTTCGCCCACGTCAACAACCCGCGCCGGGCCAAGGCCGGGGCCAACGTCAGCCAGATGCACTACGCGCGCAAAGGCATCATCACCGCCGAGATGGAATACGTCGCCATCCGCGAAAACATGAAGCTGCAGGAGGCCCGTGCCGCCGGCCTGCTGAAGCAGCAACACGCCGGCCACAGCTTCGGCGCCAGCATTCCGAAAGAAATCACCCCAGAGTTCGTCCGCGAGGAAATCGCCCGTGGCCGCGCGATCATCCCGGCCAACATCAACCACGTCGAACTGGAACCGATGATCATCGGCCGCAACTTCCTGGTGAAGATCAACGGCAACATCGGCAACAGTGCCCTGGGTTCCTCGATCGAGGAAGAAGTGGCGAAACTGACCTGGGGCATCCGCTGGGGTTCGGACACGGTGATGGACCTGTCCACCGGCAAGCACATCCATGAAACCCGCGAGTGGATCATCCGCAACTCGCCGGTGCCGATCGGTACCGTACCGATCTACCAGGCCCTGGAAAAGGTCAACGGCGTGGCCGAGGACCTGACCTGGGAGCTGTTCCGCGACACCCTGATCGAGCAGGCCGAGCAGGGCGTGGACTACTTCACCATCCACGCAGGCGTCTTGCTGCGTTACGTGCCGCTGACCGCCAAGCGGGTCACCGGCATCGTGTCCCGGGGTGGCTCGATCATGGCCAAGTGGTGCCTGGCGCACCACAAGGAGAACTTCCTCTACACCCACTTCGACGAAATCTGCGAAATCATGAAGGCCTACGACGTCAGCTTCTCCCTGGGAGATGGCCTGCGCCCGGGGTCGATTGCCGACGCCAACGACGAAGCCCAGTTCGGCGAACTGGAGACCCTCGGCGAGCTGACCAAGATCGCCTGGAAGCATGACGTGCAGTGCATGATCGAAGGTCCGGGCCACGTGCCGATGCAGTTGATCAAGGAGAACATGGACAAGCAGCTGGAGTGCTGCGACGAGGCGCCGTTCTACACCCTCGGCCCGCTGACTACCGACATTGCCCCCGGCTACGACCACATCACCTCCGGTATCGGTGCGGCGATGATCGGCTGGTTCGGCTGCGCCATGCTCTGCTACGTCACGCCCAAGGAACACCTTGGCCTGCCGAACAAGGATGACGTGAAGACCGGGATCATCACCTACAAGATCGCCGCGCATGCTGCGGATCTGGCGAAAGGTCATCCGGGCGCGCAGATCCGCGACAACGCCTTGTCCAAGGCGCGTTTCGAGTTCCGCTGGGAAGACCAGTTCAACCTCGGCCTGGACCCGGACACCGCCCGTTCGTACCACGACGAGACCCTGCCCAAGGATTCGGCCAAGGTCGCGCATTTCTGCTCCATGTGCGGGCCGAAGTTCTGCTCGATGAAGATCACCCAGGAAGTGCGTGAGTACGCAGCCAACCAGCGTATCGAAGCGGTGGATGTGGATGTCGCCAAGGGCCTGGCGGAACAGGCCGAGCGCTTCAAGCAGGAAGGCAGCCAGTTGTACAAGAAAGTCTGACCCCTCTCTGCAGGAGCGGGCTTGCCCGCGAACCTGGCGCCGCGCTCTCGACAAGGTGGCGCTTTCGCCGGCAACCCGGCTCCTGCAGACCTTATTCCTTCGAGATATCAACCTTGAGCAGTCCAATCAGTACCTACTCTCCCAATCTCGCGGTACCGGCCGACAAGCGCGTGTTTGGCGCCCGCGATCTGTTTTCCCTGTGGTTTTCCCTCGGTATCGGCCTGATGGTGCTGCAGACCGGCGCCTTGCTGGCGCCAGGCCTGGGGCTGGCCCATTCGCTGCTGGCGATCCTACTCGGCACCGCGGTCGGCGTTCTGCTGCTGGCGGCGGTGGGGGTGATCGGCAGCGACACCGGCCTGTCGTCCATGGCTGCGCTCAAGCTCAGCCTGGGCCGGCGCGGCGCCAGCCTGCCGGCGCTGTTGAACCTGTTGCAACTGGTGGGCTGGGGCTCGTTTGAAATCATCGTCATGCGCGATGCCGCGAGCCTCCTGGGCAGCCGGGCCTTCAGCGAAGGCAGCCTACTGGCCAACCCGTTGCTCTGGACCCTGTTTTTCGGTGCCCTGGCCACCTTGCTGGCGGTCAGCGGGCCCTTGACCTTCGTCCGGCAGATCCTGCGCAAATGGGGAATCTGGTTGTTGTTGGCCGCCTGCCTGTGGCTGACCTGGAACCTCTTCGCCCGAGCCGACCTGGCGGCGCTCTGGGCCCAGGCCGGGGACGGCTCGATGCCGTTCGCCGTGGGCTTCGATATCGCCATCGCCATGCCCTTGTCCTGGTTGCCGCTGATCGCCGACTACTCGCGGTTCGGCAAGCGCGCCAAGAGCGTGTTCGGCGGCACGGCCCTGGGCTTTTTCATCGGCAATTTCTGGTTGATGAGCCTGGGCGTCGCCTACACCCTGGCCTTCGCTCCCAGTGGTGAAGTGAATGCCTTGCTGCTGGCGCTGGCCGGGGCCGGGCTGGGGATTCCGTTGCTGCTGATTCTGCTGGACGAATCGGAGAATGCCTTTGCCGATATCCATTCGGCGGCGGTTTCCAGCGGCGTCCTGCTGCGCCTCAAGGTCGAGCACCTGGCGCTGGCCATAGGCGTGCTCTGCACCCTGATCGCCTGCCTGGCGCCGTTGGCCCAGTACCAGAACTTCCTGTTGCTGATCGGCTCGGTATTCGCGCCGCTGTTTGGCGTGGTGCTGGTGGATCACTTCATCCTGCGTCGGCGCTCGGGGCAGAACCCGGCGTCAGCCTTGCGCTGGCCGGCGCTGCTGGCCTGGCTGGGTGGGGTGAGCACCTATCATCTGTTGGCCAATCTGTACCCGGATATCGGCGCAACCCTGCCGTCACTGGTGCTGGCAGGGCTGCTGCAATGGCTGTTGGGCCGGGCTTTCAGTTACCGCCAGGAAACAGCTCGGGCTTGAGCACGCCCTTGAGGCGGTCGTAGGGGATCTGCAGTTCGATGTGGCCCAGGACCGAGGGCGCGATGGTGGTGACGTCGTACTTGAGGGTCACGGCGTTGCGGGTCAGCGCTACGTTCTGGGTCTTCTGGAAGGGCCAGGTCTTCACGAACTCGGCCTCGCGATCCAGGTGAGTGCTGATCAGCCAGTTGTTGTGGGCGACCCGCGCGGCCTTCCAGAACATCTCTTCCTGGCCGGGCAGGAGCATGTCCGCCAGGTTCAGGGCCTTGTGCTGCTGGCGTGAATAGTTGACGAAGCCACGGCCCGGGGTGCCATTGGCGGCGCCGGTGTCCAGGTAACTGGCCAGTTCGATGATCACCAGGCCGTCATGCTGCTCGCGTAGCTTGGATTGCAGGTACATGCCGTGGCGGTCCGGCGCGCTGCGCAGGAACTGCTCGCGATAGGCCGCAAGGCTGGCCGGCAGCGCAGCATTGGGGCTGGTGCGGGTCATTTGCAGCAGGCGCTTTTCAATGATGGCATCCAGCTGCGGTTCGGCGGGGAAGTGCACGGTGTCGAGGTTGACCAGCGGGCAGTCGGCGCCGCTGCAGCCGGGCTTGAGTTGTTCGGACTTGTCCCGGGTGGTTTCCAGCGGGGTCATGTAGCTGGGTTGAAACAGGCTTTGGCAGGCACCCAGGGTCAGGGCGATACAGGCCACGGAGGCGATTTTGACAAGCGACATGGGCGTCCTTCATAAACCAGGGGGAGGCAAAAGTTACCGGCTTCGACTGCCTGCGAGGCAGTCGGTTCGCCACTAAGCTCAATAGAGGCAATTAGAGTAGGTTTAGCCCCTCGCCGTCTATCCCGCTGAGGGTAAAGGGCTGCATGATCAGCTGCGAGCGCGTTAGGATGGCGCGAAGTCGAGGGGGATCCTCGGATTGAACGTGCTGTACACGAGGATTGTTATGACTGACTTTGCCAACTCCACGCCGAGTGCCGTCGAGATCATCCGGCGCGAAAACTGTTTCCAGGGTTTCTACCGGCTCGATCGCCTGCAACTGCGTCATGAGCTGTTCGCCGGTGGCATGGGGCGTGAAATCAATCGTGAAGTCTTTGTTCGTCACGATGCGGTCTGCGTACTGCCGTACGACCCGCAGCGCGATGAGGTGGTGCTGATCGAACAGTTCCGCGTCGGTGCCATGGGCAAGACGGCTTCGCCTTGGCTGGTGGAACTGGTGGCCGGGCTGATCGACAAGGACGAGCAGCCGGAACAGGTTGCCCGCCGCGAGGCGCAGGAGGAAGCTGGCCTGGACATCTCGGCGCTGTGGCCGATGACCCAGTACTTCCCGTCGCCCGGTGGCAGCACCGAATTCGTCCATCTGTACCTGGGGCGTTGCGACAGCAGCGCCGCCGGTGGGCTGCATGGGCTGGAGGAAGAGGCGGAAGACATTCGGGTGTGCGTGATGGCCTATGAGGATGCCTTGCAGGCCATGCGCGACGGGCGGATTTGCAATGCCGCCAGCATCATTGCCTTGCAGTGGCTGGCGCTCAATCGCGCGGAAGTGAGGGGGTTATGGTCGTAAACAAGGTACGCGACCGCTATCGGGTGGATCTCGCGGGGCTGCAAGCTTCCTGCGAGGCCAACTACGCCCGGCTGATGCGACTGCTGCCCGACATGCGCAACCAGCCTGTGGCGCGGCGCATCGCCGTGACCCAGGGCGACCAGATGCTCGGCGTACTGGCCCTGGAGGTGGTTCTGGCCTGCCCGTACACCACCACCTTGCAGGTGCGCCAGGAGCACAGCCTGCCCTGGCTGCCTGTGCCGCAGCTGGAAGTGCAGGTCTATCACGACGCGCGCATGGCGGAAGTCATCAGTGCCGAACATGCCCGGCGTTTTCGCAGCATCTATCCCTATCCCAATGCCTTCATGCACCAGCCTGATGAAAAGGCCCAACTGAACGTGTTCCTCGGCGAGTGGCTGAGCCACTGCCTGGCCTGCGGTCACGAGTTCGAAGCCGTGCGCTAGATGTGAACTGGGTCCGCTTCCCAGGTTTCCTCTTTTTCACTTCCCCCAGCATAATTGCCCCCTTCTTCACGCTTTGTGATCTTGCTCCGGGAGAACGCCGTGCCAAGCGTATCCGCACTGACTGCCGCCGACCCCGTGTTGCTGGTGCAGCTGTCCGATAGCCATCTGTTTGCCGAGACGGACGGCACGCTCTTGGGCATGAACACCGCCGACAGCCTGCAACGGGTCATCGACCTGGTGCTGGCGCAGCAGCCACGGATCGACCTGATGCTGGCCACCGGCGACCTGTCCCAGGACGGCACGCTGGAGTCCTATCAACGCTTTCGCCAACTGACCCGGCAGATTGCCGCCCCAGGCCGCTGGCTGCCGGGCAACCACGACGAGCCGCAGGTCATGGAGCAGGCCGCCAGCGGCAGTGACTTGCTGGACCCGGTGGTGGACATCGGTAACTGGCGCATCACCCTGCTGGACTCGGCGGTGCCGGGTTCGGTACCGGGTTATCTGCAGGATGAGCAGTTGCAACTGCTGACCCGCTCCCTGAGCGAAGCACCAGAGCGGCACCACCTGGTCTGCCTGCATCACCATCCGGTGTCCATCGATTGCGCCTGGATGGAGCCCATCGGCCTGCGCAATGCCCAGGCGCTGTTTGCCGTGATCGACGCTTTCCCCCAGGTGCGCGCCGTGCTCTGGGGGCATGTTCACCAGGAGATCGATCGCCTGCGGGGCGACGTGCGGCTATTGGCCTCACCTTCCACCTGCATCCAGTTCGAGCCCTTGAGCGACGACTTCAAGGTCGAGGAGCAGGTGCCGGGCTACCGTTGGTTGCGGCTGCAGCCCGATGGACGGCTGGAAACCGGCGTGCAGCGGGTCGAAGGCTATGAATTCACTATCGACTACGGTAGCGAAGGCTACTGAAGCGGCTGCGTAACCTGGCCCCATCCCTGTAAACTGCGGCTTTTGCCCAGGTGCACAGGGAGCTCGCATGTCCGGTTCGATCCTCTATATCCACGGCTTCAACAGTGCTCCGGCATCGACCAAGGCCACCCAGCTGCGCCAGGTCATGGAGCAGCTCGGCCTGGCCGGGCAACTGCGGGTGCCGGCCCTGCATCACCATCCGCGCCAGGCCATTGGCCAGCTGGAACAGGCGATTGCCGAACTCGGTCGTCCATTGCTGGTCGGCAGCTCGCTCGGCGGCTACTATGCGACTCACCTTGCCGAGCGCTATGGTCTGAAGGCCCTGCTGATCAACCCTGCTGTCAGCCCGCACCGGATGTTCGACGGTTATCTGGGCACGCAGAAGAACCTGTACACCGACGAGACCTGGGAGCTGACCCACGACCATGTCGCGGCCCTGGCAGCGCTGGAAGTGGCGCCACCCCAGGACCCTGAGCGTTATCAGGTGTGGTTGCAGACCGGGGACGAGACGCTGGACTATCGCAGCGCCGAGCGCTACTACCGCGCCTGTGCCTTGCGCATACAGGCCGGCGGCGATCATAGTTTCCAAGGTTTTGCCGGACAATTGCCGGCGATGTTGAATTTTGCCGGCATCACTGCCGATCAGTACCAGGCGATCGACTTCACTGCACTGTGAGCCTTCGCCCCATATTCATTGAACGACTAACGACGAGAACCCATGGCCACTCCCAGCGCTAGCTCTTATAACGCAGACGCCATCGAAGTCCTCTCGGGACTCGACCCGGTGCGCAAACGCCCGGGCATGTACACCGACACCACGCGGCCCAACCATTTGGCCCAGGAAGTCATCGACAACAGCGTCGACGAAGCCCTGGCCGGCCATGCGAAGTCGATACAGGTCATCCTGCACGCCGACCATTCCCTGGAAGTGTCCGACGACGGCCGCGGCATGCCCGTGGACATCCACCCGGAAGAGGGCGTGTCCGGGATCGAGCTGATCCTCACCAAGCTCCACGCCGGCGGCAAGTTCTCCAACAAGAACTACCAGTTCTCCGGCGGTCTGCACGGGGTGGGCATCTCCGTGGTCAACGCCTTGTCGAACCAGGTGCGGGTGCGGGTCAAGCGCGACGGCAACGAATACCAGATGACTTTCGCCGACGGCTACAAGGCCACCGAGCTGGAAGTGGTCGGCACCGTGGGCAAGCGCAACACCGGCACCAGCGTGTACTTCGCTCCGGACCCAAAATACTTCGACTCGCCGAAATTCTCCGTCAGCCGTCTCAAGCACGTGCTCAAGGCCAAGGCCGTACTCTGCCCGGGGCTGCTGGTGAGCTTCGAGGACAAGTCCAGCGGCGAGAAGGTCGAGTGGCACTACGAAGATGGCCTGCGCTCCTACCTGGTGGATGCGGTCAGTGAATTCGAACGCCTGCCGGCCGAGCCGTTCTGCGGCAGCCTGGCAGGGAACAAGGAAGCGGTGGACTGGGCCCTGTTGTGGCTGCCCGAAGGCGGCGACAGCGTCCAGGAAAGCTACGTCAACTTGATCCCCACGGCCCAGGGCGGCACCCATGTCAACGGCCTGCGCCAGGGCCTGCTGGATGCCATGCGCGAGTTCTGCGAGTTCCGCAACCTGCTGCCCCGCGGCCTGAAGCTGGCCCCGGAAGACGTCTGGGAGCGCATTGCCTTTGTCCTGTCGATGAAAATGCAGGATGCGCAGTTCTCCGGCCAGACCAAGGAGCGCCTGTCATCCCGCGAGGCGGCGGCGTTCGTTTCCGGTGTGGTCAAGGACGCCTTCAGCCTGTGGCTCAACGCCAACCCCGAGCTGGGCATGCAACTGGCGGAGCTGGCCATCAGCAACGCCGGGCGCCGCTTGAAGGCCAGCAAGAAGGTCGAGCGCAAGCGCATTACCCAGGGCCCGGCACTGCCAGGCAAGCTGGCGGACTGCGCCGGCCAGGACCCGATGCGCTCCGAGCTGTTCCTGGTGGAGGGTGACTCCGCCGGCGGTTCGGCCAAGCAGGCGCGGGACAAGGAATTCCAGGCGATCCTGCCGTTGCGCGGCAAGATCCTCAACACCTGGGAAGTGGACGGCAGCGAGGTCCTGGCCAGCCAGGAAGTGCACAACATCGCCGTGGCCATCGGGGTCGATCCGGGCGCCGAGGACATGAGCCAGCTGCGCTACGGCAAGATCTGCATCCTCGCCGACGCCGACTCCGACGGCTTGCACATCGCTACCTTGCTGTGTGCCTTGTTCGTCCAGCATTTCCGTCCGCTGGTGGATGCCGGTCACGTCTACGTGGCCATGCCGCCACTGTACCGCATCGACCTGGGCAAGGAGATCTACTACGCCCTGGATGAAGCCGAGCGCGACGGCATTCTCGACCGCCTGGTGGCCGAGAAGAAGCGCGGCAAGCCACAGGTCACTCGATTCAAGGGGCTGGGTGAAATGAACCCGCCGCAACTGCGCGAGACCACCATGGACCCGAACACGCGGCGCCTGGTGCAGTTGACCCTGGACGACGTCGAGGCCACCGCGGAAATCATGGACATGCTGCTGGCCAAGAAGCGCGCCGGTGATCGCAAGTCCTGGCTGGAGTCCAAGGGCAACCTGGCCGAGGTGCTGGCCTGATGCACAGAGGTTTTGCCCTGGCCCTGGCGCTATTGGCAACCTCGGTGGTGGCCGCGCCGGCGCCCGAACTGAAACTGCTGTCCGAGCATCCTGTGCAAGGCATGCGCGGCGGCAATCTGTCCGGGCTGGCGCTGTGTGGTCAGGAACTCTGGACCGTCTCCGATCGCGACGACGAGCAGATCTACAGGCTCGATACCCGGAACACTGTCTGGCAGGCCGAGACCGTCGGGATCGAGGTGCCTGCGGTGCCGGATTCCGGCTTGCCCTGGGGCTTGAAGGTGCGGACCTGGGCGGCGTCCTTCGTGCGTGGCGGCGACCTGGATTTCGAGGGCATCACCTGTGATGCCGCCGGCAACAAATATGTGGTCAGCGAAGCCCATGCCGCGGTGCTGCAGGTTCCGGCGCAAGGCGCGCCGGCCTGGTTGAAGATTTCCCCGATCATGGTGCGCGAAGCCCGTGCCAGCGGCATGCTGCTGCACTTCAATGCCCTGTTCGAAGGGCTGGCGGTCAACCCTGCCGGGGATCGGATCTGGCTGGCGGCGGAACGCGAGCGGCGCGGGCTGCTGTTGATCAAGCGTGGCCAGACCGCCTGGGACTGCGATGGCGGTTGCGTGCTGCTCAGTGAAGCAGGGGCGCTAATGCAGCCTGAGCAGGTGCCCAACGCCAAGGCCGTATCCCGTGACTTCGCCGACCTGTCGCTGTTTGACGGCAAGCTGTTCACCCTGGAGCGCAACGCCTATCAGATCTGTCGCCGTGACGCGCTGAGCGCCAAGGTCGAGCAGTGCTGGTCGTATGCTGGCGAAGCACTGGTGGAGCATCGGCGTTATCCACAGCCCTATGGGTTGGCGGAAGCCCTGGTGGTGGACGCCAAGGGCGCCTGGATTGGCCTGGACAACAACAACGGTGCTCGCGCCGACGGCGAGGCCCGACCGATCGTCTGGCGTTTTGCAGCTCCCGAAGGCGGCTGGAGTGCCAAGCCGTGAGCCAGCAACCGGGCAAGAGTGCCGGGCGGGTGATGCTGATCATGGCCTGGGCGGCGGCGCTGTTCCTGGCCACGCGGTTCTTTGCCGACTGGGAAGCGCACCAGGAGAACCCCAACACTGTCGTCAGTTCGCAACAACATGAGGGTTACATCGAAGTGCAACTGGCGGGCAATCGCCAGGGGCATTTCGTCGCCAGCGGCCATATCAACGGGCGGCCGGTGCAATTCATGCTCGACACCGGGGCCACCGATGTCTCGGTACCTGCGGATCTCGCTGAACGTCTGGGCCTGGAGCGCGGTGCGCCGGTCACCCTGAGCACGGCCAATGGGCGCAGCGAGGGTTATCGGACCCGTATCGAACTCCTGCAGCTGGGGGATATCGTGCTGCGGGACGTGGCCGCGCTGGTGGCGCCGGGGCTCGACGGCGACCAGGTTCTGCTGGGCATGAGCGCTTTGAAAAAACTTGAATTTACTCAGCGCGGCGGCAGCATGCTGCTGCGCCAGACTACGAACCAATGAGGCCCGCATGAGCGACTCCCTTGATCTCAGCCTGGATGGCGTAGAACGCCGGTCACTGGCTGACTTCACCGAAAATGCCTACCTCAACTACTCCATGTACGTGATCATGGACCGTGCTCTGCCGCATATCGGCGACGGCCTGAAACCGGTACAGCGGCGTATCGTCTACGCCATGAGTGAGCTGGGGCTGGATGCCGATTCCAAGCACAAGAAATCCGCGCGTACCGTGGGTGACGTGCTCGGCAAGTTCCACCCGCACGGCGATTCGGCCTGCTATGAGGCCATGGTGCTGATGGCCCAGCCTTTCAGTTACCGCTACACGCTGGTGGACGGCCAGGGCAACTGGGGTGCGCCGGACGATCCCAAGTCCTTCGCTGCCATGCGTTACACCGAGGCGCGCCTGTCGCGCTATTCCGAAGTGCTGCTCAGCGAACTGGGCCAGGGCACTGCGGACTGGGGGCCGAACTTCGACGGCACGCTGCAGGAGCCGCTGGTACTGCCGGCACGC
This sequence comes from Pseudomonas sp. NFPP12, assembly GCF_900103205.1. Classification (NCBI taxonomy): domain Bacteria; kingdom Pseudomonadati; phylum Pseudomonadota; class Gammaproteobacteria; order Pseudomonadales; family Pseudomonadaceae; genus Pseudomonas; species Pseudomonas sp. NFPP12. The sequence continues at coordinate 211,726 of NZ_FMWW01000006.1, read as the reverse complement.
CTGCCGAACATCCTGCTCAACGGCACCACCGGCATCGCCGTGGGCATGGCCACCGATGTGCCGCCGCACAACCTGCGGGAAGTGGCTTCGGCCTGCGTGCGTTTGCTGGATGAGCCCAAGGCCACGGTCGAGCAGCTCTGCGAGCATATCCAGGGCCCGGACTACCCCACCGAAGCCGAGATCATCACCCCGCGTGCCGACCTGCTGAAGATCTACGAAACCGGCCGTGGCTCGGTGCGCATGCGCGCTGTGTACCGGGTCGAGGACGGCGACATCATCGTCACCGCGCTGCCGCACCAGGTCTCCGGGGCCAAGGTGCTGGAACAGATAGCTGGCCAGATGCAGGCCAAGAAGCTGCCGATGGTGGCCGACCTGCGTGACGAGTCGGACCATGAGAACCCGTGCCGCATCGTGATCATCCCGCGCTCCAACCGGGTCGACGCCGATGAGTTGATGCAGCACCTGTTCGCCACCACCGAGCTGGAATCCACCTATCGGGTCAACATCAACATCATTGGCCTGGACGGCAAGCCGCAGTTGAAGAACCTGCGGGCCCTGCTGGTGGAGTGGCTGGAGTTCCGGGTCACCACCGTGCGTCGCCGGCTGCAGTTCCGCCTGGACAAGGTCGAGCGTCGCCTGCATCTGTTGGACGGTTTGCTGATTGCCTACCTCAACCTGGATGAAGTGATCCACATCATCCGTACCGAGGAGCATCCACGGGCCAAGCTGATCGAGCGTTTCGCCCTGAGTGAAATCCAGGCCGACTACATCCTCGACACGCGCCTGCGCCAATTGGCGCGTCTGGAAGAGATGAAGCTGCGGGCCGAACAGGATGAGTTGCTCAAGGAGCAGGCCAAGCTGCAAGCCTTGCTCAACAGCGAAGCCAAACTGAAGAAGCTGGTGCGCACTGAGTTGCTGCAAGACGCAGAAACCTACGGCGATGACCGCCGTTCGCCGATCGTCGCCCGGGCCGAGGCCAAGGCGCTGTCGGAAAACGAGCTGATGCCTACCGAGCCGGTGACTATCGTTCTGTCGGAAAAAGGCTGGGTGCGTTGCGCCAAGGGGCATGATATTGACGCCACTGGTCTGTCCTACAAGGCCGGCGATGGCTACAAGACCGCCGCGCCCGGGCGTTCCAACCAGTTCGCGGTGTTCATCGACTCCACCGGGCGCAGTTACTCGGTGGCGGCCCATACGCTGCCATCGGCCCGGGGTCAGGGCGAGCCGCTGACCGGCCGTCTGACGCCGCCGCCGGGTGCGACGTTTGAATGCGTGCTGCTGCCGGATGACGATGCCTTGTATGTGATCGCTTCTGACGCTGGCTACGGCTTCGTGGTTAAGGGCGAGGACCTGCAGGCCAAGAACAAGGCGGGCAAGGCGCTGTTGAGCCTGCCGAACAATGCCAAGGTGCTGGCGCCGCGGCCAGTGGCCGATCGCGAACAGAACTGGCTGGCTTCGGTGACCACCGAAGGGCGCCTGCTGGTGTTCAAGATCAGCGACCTGCCGCAGCTGGGCAAGGGCAAGGGCAACAAGATCATCGGCATTCCCGGTGAGCGCGTGGCCAGCCGCGAAGAGTACGTCACCGATATCGCGGTGCTGCCGGACGGCGCGACCCTGGTGCTGCAGGCTGGCAAGCGCACCTTGTCGCTCAAGGCTGACGATCTGGAGCACTACAAAGGCGAGCGCGGGCGCCGTGGCAACAAACTGCCTCGCGGCTTCCAGCGGGTGGATGCGTTGTTGGTAGAGCCTCTCAGTTAAGGGCGGGCTAGAGCGTTCGATCTGCGATTTAAGCGCAGGATCGACGCTACAACACTGGAGTCAGGGCGCATATTCACGGATGATATGCGCTTTCAAACGCTGGCGTGACCGGGCGTTATTCAGGTTTTTTTGAGTATTTACACTGTGGCTAGCCTTGTGGCCGCCACCTGGATGGGATGATGACTGCTCTGCGCCTTCCTCTTGTTTTCTTGCTCGCCGGCGTTCTTGGCCTGGCGGGTTGCAGCGTACACCAGCCGGTGTCGCTGTATCAGCTGGACAGCGGAAGTCCAGCTCAGCCGGCCAGTGCCGGCATGTCGGTATTGCTGGGGCCGGTGTTGATTGCCGACTATCTGCAACGTGAAACCCTCCTGCAGCGTCAGGATGATGGCAGCCTGCAGGCCTCCACTGATGGTCGCTGGGCCGGCAGCCTGTCTTCGGACATCGACCAGTTGCTGTTGCGCCAGGTGGCCGGTCATCTCGACAGCCAGCGGGTTGTATTGGCTCCGGCCACCAGCGGCTTCACTCCGGATGTCCAGGTGCTGCTGTCGATCACTCGCCTGGATTCAGGCAAGTCGCAGCCGGCGGTGCTGGATGCGCAATGGCGCCTGATCGACCGTCGTGGCCAGGTGCGGGACAACCGCATCGTTCATCTGCAGGAGCAGCACGCGGGAACCACGGCGTCCCAGGTCCAGGCCCAGGGCGTGCTGTTGCAGCGTCTGGCGGAACAGTTGTCGGGTGCCCTCAAGCCTCTGGCCAATCAGCCGGCGGTGGCGGAGGTGCCACGCAAGGCGGCCCCGGCTCCTGCGCCCAAGCCTGCCGAGCAGGAAAAGCAACCGAAGATCCCGATGGCCACGCCGATCCGCACGGATATGGAAGTGTTCAGGTTCTGAGTTGACATGCCGCGAGACAAGGCCCGCCCAACAGCGGGCCTTGTCGTTTCTGGCTCTGGCCAACGCAATCTCCTGTAGCCGTTGCCGAAGGCTGCGAGCGGGCCGCAGGCACGCAGCGATATCACCAGCGTTGAAGCCCCTGCGGGGCTTGTCGCAGGTTGTGCCAGCGGCTACACGAAGCTCATGAAAAAGCCCGCACTGGGCGGGCTTCTTTTGGCGGGTCAGCCTTACAGCTTGGCCCGTGTTTCATGCATGCGTGCCAGTTGCCGCTCCAGCATCGACGGGTAGGGCTCCATCAGGCGTTCCACGCAGCAGGCACCTTCCGGGCTGGCGATCGGGCGGATACGTGCCCGCTGGCGCAGCAGCGGGTCGTCATTGACCTTGCGCTCCACCAGCAGCAGGTTGCGGCTGTGCTGGGACAGGGCCAGGGCATCCTGGGCGGTTTCGGTGAGCAGCAGGTCGATCTGGCTCAGGCCGAACAGTTCGTCGCCCAGGGTCAGGCCCAGTTGCAGTTGCAGGGTGATGCCGCTGTCCGCCACTTCGATCTGCAAGGCATGGCCCAGGGCGCGCAGCAACTCGCCGCAGCAGATGGCGTTGGTCAGGTAGTCGTCACCGCTGTCTTCGCTGTGGAACAGCATCAGCGTGCTGCCATCGTTCAGGGTATGCAGTTCGCTCTGGTACAGCGAGGCGGCCTGGTCGAGGCAATCGCGGTAGCGTTCCAGGAGTTCCATCAGGCGTGCGCGGGGCAGGCGTCGCAGTTGCTCCTGGGCACCGAGTTGCACCGCCAGTACCGCACTGTGCTGGGGCTGGGCCGGAACCTGTGGTTGCGGTTGTGGCTTGGCAGCAGGCGTCGATGAGCTGTCCCGCAGGTCGGCGAAGGGGTCTTCCTCGTCCAGTTCATCTTCTTCGGCGTGAACCAGGTGCCGGGGTGCAGGCTTCAGGCCTGCTACCGGAGCGCTTTCGTCGAAGCTCGGGTCCCGCAGGTTGCGCACTTCGAATGCCGGCTCATCGTCCTCGTCGTCTTGCACTTCAGCCTCGGGCTGCGGTGCCGGTTCGGGCTTCTCCGGCACCAGGCGGGCATGCAGCTGACGCGCCAGATCGCCGATTTCGTCCTGGCGCTGGGTGGCGGGAGTGTGTTCGTCCAGGTCACGCAGCCAGACCCTCAGTTGCAGCAGCGGAGTCGAGATGTGCCGCCCCAGGCGCAGGCTCAAGGCCAGGGCCAGGGCCAGCAGGATGGCGCTGAGGATGCCCATGCTTTGCAGGCTGATGGTCATCGGCTGCTGGAATTGCGCCATGTCCAGGCTGATTCGCAGGTTGCCCGCGGTCACGTCCTGGAAGGTGATCTTGGTCTGGTACACGCCCTCGGTTTCACCCAGCAGGCTGCTCTTGGGGCGCTGGCCGGCCTCGGCGAGGATGCGGTTGTCCACGCTGTAGATGGCCGCGTGGGCCACCAGCGGGTTCTTGGTCAGATTGTTGAGCAGGACATTGAGGCTGAGAATGTCGTTGGACACCAGCAGCTCGGTGGCCGAGGTGGCGGTCTGGGTGGTCAGGCTCTGACCCAGGGCGTCGGCTTGTTCGTGCATGGCTTGCTTGAACTGCAGGCCCATCACGCCGGCATAGATCACCAGGGCCAGGGCGACCAGGATCACGTTATGGCTGGCAATGCGCAATGCAATCGGCACACGGCGGTGGCGCAGTGCACGGAAGATCAGCAGGAAGAAGTTATCGGTTTTAACTGGCGTGGGCCGGTTCACTGAGCTCGGCTCTTTTGTCCGTGAAGTTGACGCGCAGTATAGCGACAGGCCCTAGACCGGCAAAGCGCTGGCTGTGCCCGATGGTCACCGAAAGTGGGTAGAATGCGCTTTTTTTCCACCTCGGGGGTGCGCCTTGCGCGAAATTGTCCTGATAAACATCACCGGCGAAGATCGTCCCGGTCTGACTGCGGCCATTACCGGCGTTCTGGCCCAGGGTGGTGTGAACATTCTCGACATCGGTCAGGCGGTGATCCACGACACCTTGTCGTTCGGCATCCTGGTTGAAATTCCCAGCAACGAGCAGAGCTCGTCGGTGCTCAAGGACATCCTGTTCACCGCCTACAAGCTCGACCAGCAGGTGCGCTTCACGCCGGTGTCCGAGGAGGATTACCAGCAGTGGGTCGCCGGGCAGGGCAAGAAGCGCCATATCGTGACCCTGCTGACGCGCAAGGTTACCGCCGAACAGTTGCAGCGCGTGAGTTCCATCACCGCCAAGTACGGCCTGAACATCGACCATATCGATCGCCTGTCCGGGCGCATGCCCCTGGATATGCCTGCCGACCAGGGCAAGGGCTGCATCGAGTTCTCGGTACGTGGCGAAGCCGCCGATCCGCAAGCCCTGCGGGCCGAGTTCCTCAGCGTGGCCCAGGAGCTGAACGTGGATATCGCCTTCCAGGAAGATTCGCTGTTCCGCCGTAACCGGCGCCTGGCGGTGTTCGACATGGATTCGACGCTGATCGAGGCCGAAGTCATCGACGAGCTGGCCAAGGCGGCCGGTGTCGGCGATCGGGTCGCGGAAATCACCGAGCGGGCGATGGCCGGCGAGCTGGACTTCCGCGCCAGTTTCAAGGAGCGCCTGGCGTTGCTCAAGGGCCTGGACGTCAATGTGCTGGACGCCATCGGCGCCTCCCTGCGCCTGACCGAGGGCGCCGAAACCCTGTTCGCCGAGCTCAAGCGCCTGGGCTACAAGACCGCGATCCTCTCCGGCGGCTTCACCTACTTTGCCAAGCAGCTGCAAGCCAAGCTGGGTATCGACTACGTGTTCGCCAACGAGCTGGAAGTGGTGGACGGCAAGGTCACCGGCGTGGCGGTGGAGCCGATTGTCGACGCCCAGCGCAAGGCCGATCTGCTACGTGAGCTGGCGCACAAGGAAGGCCTGCGCCTGGAGCAGACCATCGCTGTCGGCGATGGCGCCAACGATCTGCCGATGCTCGGCATTGCCGGCCTGGGCGTGGCATTCCGCGCCAAGCCGCTGGTCAAGCAGTCGGCCAAGCAGGCGATCTCGACCCTGGGCCTGGATGGCGTGCTGTACCTGCTGGGGTTCCGTGACCGCGACGGGCAGCTCTGAGCCGCCGGAAAATCCCCGCCCAAAAAAAACGCCGCTGATCAGCGGCGTTTTTTTATGTCCGGCATTCAGGCCTCAAGCCTTGGGCAGGCCCAGGCCCTGGCCCATCCGCACGGGCGAGCCGGCAGCCAGCTCTTGGGCCCACTTAACCTGGTCCGGGCCAAACAGCACGATGGCCGTGGAGCCCAGCTTGAAGCGGCCCATTTCGGCGCCTTTCTCCAGGTGGATCGGAGCGCGGGCTGCTTCGTCGTAGCACACGGTCTTGAGTTCGCGCTTGGGCGGCGTTACCAGGCCGGCCCAGACGGTTTCGATCGAAGCGACGATCATTGCGCCCACCAGCACCAGCGCCATCGGGCCGCGCTCGGTATCGAAGATGCACACCACGCGCTCGTTGCGGGCGAACAGCTCGGGTACGTTTTCAGCGGTAGTCTGGTTGACCGAGAAGATCCGGCCCGGCACATAGACCATTTCCCGCAGGGTGCCGGCCAGGGGCATGTGCACCCGGTGGTAGTCCTTGGGGGAGAGGTAGATGGTGGCAAAGTCGCCGCCCATGAACGGCTGTGCCAGGGTCGGGTCACCGCCCAGCAGTTCCAGCACGCTGTAGCTGTGGCCCTTGGCCTGGAACACTCGACCGTGTTCGATCGGGCCCAGTTGGCTGACCGCGCCGTCGGCAGGGCTGAGCACCGCGCCCGGGGTCGGGTCCAGCGGCCGCGCGCCGTCTTTGAGGGCGCGGGTGAAGAAGGCGTTGAAATGCTCGTAGGCGGTCACGTCCTCGACCTGGGCCTCGGACATATCCACTTGATACTGCTTGGCGAACCAGCGGGTGAAGGCATTCTTGAACCAGCGCACGCGGCACTCGGCAATGCAGCCGGCCAGGCGCGACAGCAGGTGATGAGGCAGCAGGTACTGGCTGATGATGAACAAACGCTTTTTCATTGGGTGTCCTTAAAAACCTTAAATCTCTACGGGCGTATCGGGATGATTGCCCCATTCGCCCCAGGAACCGGCGTAGCCCTTGACCCGTGGGTAGCCCAGCGCCTTGGCCACCAGATAGGTGAAGCCGGAGCGATGGTGGGTCTGGCAGTGGGTGATCACTTCTTTGTCTTTGCTGATGCCCAGGTCCGCAAGGATCTGTGGCATGTCGCGGCGGATGCGCAGGTGGCGTGCCTGATCCATACCGGCGGTCCATTCGAAATTCACCGCGCCGGGGATATGCCCGCCCTTGGCTGCCAGGACTTTTTCGCCGGAGTACTCCAGCGGTCCGCGGGCGTCCCAGATCACCAGGTCCGCCGCGCCGAGACGGCTTTGCAGGTATTCGCGGGTGGCAGTGGGCTCGTCATGCAGGGCCAGCGCCACGGGGCCGCCGACCGCGGCCGGCACTTCGGTAGACACGGGCAGGCCTTCCGCCAGCCAGGCCTGCAAGCCGCCGTCGAGGTAGTGGTAGCGGTGGTGGCCGATCACGTCCAGCAGCCAGATGAAGCGCCCGGCCCAGCCGCCGCCTTCATCGTCGTAGACCACATAGACCGCGTCCGGGTTGTGCCCGAGTTCGCCGAACAGCGTTTCAAGCGCCGCTTGCGGTGGCAGCAGCCCGGGAGCCGGCGCCTGGCCCAGCTGAGTGCGCTTGGGGTCGATGAAGCGTGCCCCGGGAATATGCCCGGTGGCATAGCGGGCAGCGCTGGTCAGGTCGACGAGGATCAGTTCGCGGGCGTTCAGGCGGGCGAGCAGGTCGCTCGGTTCAATGACCAGCGGCAAGCCAGAGAAGTCAGACATGTCAGGTCCCCAGGGCGCAAAGGGAAGGATTGTAGCGCAAGCGTCATTGGCTGCGGTTGGTAAAGCTGTGCAAGGCTTTTTCGATGCACTGGGCGGTCTTGCCGAAGGCCTGGACGCTGATTTCCGAGAACGGCACGCCGCCCTGGTCGGCGATCGCCAGCATCAGTACCCGGCCATTGCACGACAGTGAGCGGATCAGCAGGTGTTCGCCGCGAAACAGCTGGCGCAGCGAGCTTGGCAGGTGAGGGGCGAACTGGGCCCGGTTGGCCGGGGTCAGGCGGATCTGCGCGGATTTTTCCAGCAGGCGTTGCAACAGGGGGCTCTGCTTGGCCTGCAGGGTCAGGCTGGCCGCTTCCCCGGGCAGGCCGTAAAGCTGTTGCACTCGCAGGTGGCTCAGGCTGCGATCGACCATCAGCAGCATGACCCGGTGCATGCCGCACGCCGCCAGGGCATCCCGGGCAAAGCCGGTAAGGTGCACGGCGTTGGTAAAGGGGCTGGGGTCCAGCAACAGTTCGCCGCAGAGCTTGCGCCACTTGGCCAGTTCCAGTGCGGTGGGCGCCGGGGCTGGTTGCTCGCCGTGATGCAGGCGTCGGGCATCCCAGGGCCAGAGCAGGGCCTGGGCCGGGTGCCAGAGGTCGGGCTGGGTGTCGTTGCGGGCGCTTTGTACGGCCTGTTGGTGCAACTGTTGCTGGACCTGGTCCAGGGGGATCTGCAGATAAAGAGCGGTAAGGTTCTGCCAGCGCCGGCCATGGGGGCTGTTCCAGGACTGTTGCGCCGCCAGCGCCAGGCCGTTGGCCAGCAACACGGTGTTGGCCGGCTGGTTCAGCCAGCGCCGCAGGTCCGGTTCAGCGTCCAGGCGTTGTTGCTGGCGCAGCGGGTTGTCGCTGTCGCGGGCAATCAGCATGACCTTGGCCAGCAGGTGCTGCTCCTGGGTCAGCAGGCGATAGCCCTGCTGGACCCAGATCGGCAGGTGCCAGGCCAGGACCAGGGCCTGGCACATTTCCATCAGCCGCACTCCGAACAGTTGCAGTTCAACGTCGTGTGCGGATTCGTGCTTGTAGATGACCCGCAGTTCCCACTCTTCCAGCAGCTTGGGATAGACCAGGGCCATGGCCCACAGCGGCGAGAGAAACAGCAGGCTGCCCCAGTGGATGTCCTGCCAGAGTCGCGCCAGGCGTCCGGCAAAGAAGCCGTTGGCTTGCTGGCTGGCGTGCTGGCTGATCAGTTGGAACTGGCGCAATGCCTGGGGGATCTGCTCTTCAGGCAGCGTCGGCAGTTGCTCGAGCAACTCCTCGGTACGCTTGAGGCCCAGGCGGTTGACTGCGATCTCCAGGTTTTCCGCCGGTTCACTCATGCTGCCGTGGGAATGCCGGTTGGCTTCGCGGATCACGCTCAAGGCCAGTGCCGGGCTGTTTTGCATCAGATCGACAATCTCCCGCAGCGAGCTGCGGTTGTTGGCAATGGCGCGGCAGACCCGGTCATGGCTGGCCTGGGGCACCGGCAGGCGCACGCCATTGAGGAGCTTTACCCAGGCGTCGAGAGAGGCGGGCGGAGAATGTGGGACGCTGGTTTCATTAGACATGGTCGGGCGCAATCATCGTCTGCTGTGAACACGCCCAGAGCGGGCCAAACTGGCTTTTCGCCTTAACTGGCTATAGTCTGGCGCAGTTTTGCCGATAAGTAGAAGAAGAGTTTTAAGAACTTCCGAATATGACCTTGAACCCGACTCAATAAGTACTCCCCTACCTATGGCTAAAATTATCGGCATCATCGTCGTATTCGCGAGCGTGCTCGGCGGATACGTGCTTTCCCACGGCAAAATCGCGGCGTTGATCCAGCCTTTCGAAGTGCTGATCATCGGTGGCGCAGCCTTTGGCGCATTCCTCCAGGCCAACCCGGGCTATATGACGATGCACGTCGTCAAGAAATCCCTGGGCATGTTCAGTTCGCGCTTCACCCACACCTTCTACCTGGAAGTGCTGGGCCTGATCTACGAGATCCTCAACAAGAGTCGTCGCGAAGGCATGATGGCCATCGAAGGTGATATCGAGGACGCCGCGGCCAGCCCGATTTTCGCCAAGTACCCGGCGGTGCTCAAAGATGAACGCATGACCGCCTTCGTCTGTGACTATCTGCGCATCATGTCCTCCGGCAACATGGCTCCCCACGAGCTGGAAGGCCTGTTCGACATGGAGCTGTTCAGCCTCAAGGAAGACCTTGAGCATCCATCCCATGCGGTCAACGGGATTGCCGACGGCATGCCCGGTTTCGGTATCGTCGCGGCGGTATTGGGGATCGTGGTGACCATGGCTTCCCTGGGCGATGGCGACCAGAAGTCCATCGGCCTGCACGTAGGTGCGGCACTGGTGGGTACTTTCTTCGGTATTCTCGCGGCCTATGGTTTCTTCGGCCCGCTGGCCCACTCCCTGGCCCACGACGCCAAGGAAGAACTGAACGTCTACGAAGCCATCAAGGCGTCGCTGGTGGCCTCGGCTTCCGGCATGCCGCCGTCCCTGGCCGTGGAGTTCGGGCGCAAGGTTCTGTACCCGGCGCACCGTCCTAGCTTCGCCGAGCTGGAACAAGCGGTTCGCGGTCGCTAAGTCATGGAAAATAATCAGCCGATTATCATCAAGCGCGTCAAGCGCTTCGCTGGCGGACATCACGGGGGCGCCTGGAAAATCGCCTTCGCCGACTTCGCCACGGCGATGATGGCGTTCTTCCTGGTGTTGTGGCTGCTGTCCACGGCCACCCCGGAACAGAAGATCGCCATCGCCGGTTACTTCAAGGACCCGATCGGCTTCTCGGAAAGCGGTACGCCCTACATCATCGACCTGGGCGGCTCCCCTGAGCTGGCGCCGGACAACACCCTCAACCCCGAGATCAAGTCCCAGCCACAACCGGACAAGGTCACGGTGGATGCCGATCAGGTGGAGGGCATGGCCGAGCAGGTCGAGCGCGAGCGTCTCGAGTTGCTGTTGCAAGAGTTGCAGAACAAGGTTGACGAGAACCCGCAACTGCAGAAGTTCAAGGACCAGATCCTCTTCGAGATCACCCCGGACGGCCTGCGGATCCAGATCATGGACGCCGAGAACCGGCCGATGTTCGACTCTGGCAGTGCACGTCTGAAGCCGTATTTCGAAGACATCCTGCTGGCCATGGCCGACACCATCAAGACCGTGCCGAACAAGATCAGCATCAGCGGTCACACCGACGCCAAGCCCTATTCGGGCACTGGCGACTTCGGCAACTGGGAGCTGTCGGCCAACCGGGCCAACGCTGCGCGTCGGGCGCTGGTGGCGGGTGGTTATCCTGATCCGCAAGTCGCGCGTGTGGTGGGCTTTGCTTCGTCGGCTCTATTCGATCGCAAGGACCCGTTCAACCCGGTCAACCGGCGCATCGATATCGTCGTGCTGACCAAGAAGGCCCAGCGTGCCATCGAGGGTGAGCAGACCGACCCCAATGCTCCGGTACCGACCCAGGGTAGCGGTGCGCCCGGTGAAGTACCGGGGGCGGCAGCCGACCCGAATGCCTTGCCGCCCGGTAGCGAGCCGCTGCCAGCGCACGAGGTGCGTCAACGTATGAATATCTTCGAGGACGGTGTGCTGAAGATGGACGAGCAGGGTGCGGCGGGCCAGTCTTCCGCTCCAGCTCCAGCTCCAGCTCCAGCTCCAGCTCCAGCTCCCACTGCTCCGGTGACGCCGCCCGCTACGCCGGGCACGGCGAAGTGACAAACGACAAGGCCGCGAAGATCGCGGCCTTGTCGTATCTGGGTCAGGTCAATCAGTAACTGTTGTCTGGCAGGCTGGCGAGGATCGAGCGGTAGCTGTTCATCCGTTGCTGCTGGATGCGCCCATCTTCCAGGGCCTTGAGCAAGGCACAGCCCGGCTCGCGATCGTGCTTGCAATCGCGGAAGCGGCAAGTGCCCAGCAGGTCATTGAACTCGATGAACCCGGCCTCGACATCGGCGCGGCTGACATGGCCGAGGCCGAACTCACGGATACCGGGAGAGTCGATCAGCTCACCGCCACCGGGGAAGTGGAACAGGCGCGCGGTCGTGGTGGTGTGAGTGCCCTGGCCGGAGAACTCCGACAGCGGGCCGACGCGGGTTTCGACTTCCGGCAGCAGGCTGTTGACCAGGGAAGACTTGCCCACCCCCGACTGGCCGACGAATACACTGATGCGCCCGTCCAGCAGGGCTTGCAACTGCTCCATGCCGTCGCCGTGATGAGCCGAGACCTCCAGCAGCGGGTAGCCCAGCTGGCGGTAGACCGCGAGCAGGGCGTTGAGCGCAGGGGCGTTCTGCTCATCGATCAGGTCGGCCTTGTTCAGCAGCAGCAACGGCCGGATTCCAGCATGCTCGGCGGCTACCAGGTAGCGGTCGATCAGGTTGGCGTGGGGCTCGGGCATGGGTGCAAACACGATCACGATCATGTCGACGTTGGCGGCCACCGGCTTGAGTTGGCCGCGGCTGTCCGGGCGGCACAGCTCGGTGCTGCGCGGCAGTTGCGCGACGATCACCCCGATGCCCTGGTTGCCGGCGCGCCAGACCACCTGGTCGCCGGTCACCAGGGCCGGCAGGTTGGCCCGCAGGTAGCAGCGGAACACCTGGCCGGCCGTTTCGCCTTCGCGAGCCTCGACTTCGACCTGGACGCCGAAGTGGGCGATGACCAGGCCGGTCTGTTCCGGGCCCAGGTCGCCACCTTCCAGCGCCTCGACGGCAGAGGACTCGCGTTTGGCGGCGCGGGCGGCGCGCTCACCCTGGATCTTTTCGATGCGCCAGTTTTGGCGGCGATTGAGCTGGCGTTTGGCCATTGGTGTTCCGTGTCGATGATTACGGCGGATAGGTAAAACGGCGGCGAGTTTAGCACGCCGGGCAGGCCCTCTAGGCTAAACTGCGCAACTACGCCGAGGAGCCCACCCATGCAAAACCCGCAGAACCTGATTTGGATCGACTTGGAAATGACCGGTCTGAACCCTGACACCGACGTCATCATCGAGATGGCCACCATTGTCACTGACAGCAACCTCAACACCTTGGCTGAAGGACCGGTCATCGCCATCCACCAGAGCGACGAGATTCTCGCCGGCATGGATGAATGGAACACCCGCCAGCACGGTGGTTCCGGTCTGACCCAGCGGGTTCGCGAAAGCCGCATCAGCATGGCCGAAGCAGAAGCCCAGACCATTGCCTTCCTGGAGCAGTGGGTACCCAAGGGCAAATCGCCGATCTGCGGCAACAGCATCTGCCAGGACCGGCGCTTCCTGTACCGCCACATGAAGGCTCTGGAAAGCTACTTCCACTACCGCAACCTGGACGTCTCGACCCTCAAGGAACTGGCCGCCCGCTGGGCGCCGGACGTGCGCGACAGCTTCAAGAAAGGCAGCACCCACCTGGCCCTGGACGATATTCGCGAGTCCATCGCCGAGCTCCAGCACTACCGCAAGCACTTCATCAAGTTCTGACCCGCAGGCGCCGGCTTGCCGGCGAACGGGCGCCCGCTGCGACTCGGCGCCCGTACCCGCCCCCTTTTGGTGCCCGCTTCAACTGAGTAGACTGCGCGCCTTCCTGCAAGGACCGCCATCATGCTGTTGATGCTTTATCTGATTGCCATTACCGCCGAAGCCATGACCGGCGCCCTGTCTGCCGGCCGGCGCGGCATGGACTGGTTCGGTGTGGTGCTGATTGCCTGCGTCACCGCACTCGGCGGCGGTTCGGTGCGTGATGTGCTGCTGGGCCACTACCCGCTGACCTGGGTCAAGCACCCGGAATACCTGGTGCTGACCTCGGTGGCGGCATTGGTGACGATCTTCATCGCGCCCTTGATGCGTCACCTGCGCTCGCTGTTTCTGGTGCTCGACGCCGTGGGCCTGGTGGCCTTTACCCTGATCGGCTGCATGACTGCCCTGGAAATGGGCCACGGCATGCTGGTGGCTTCAGTCAGTGGGGTGATCACCGGGGTCTTTGGCGGCATCCTCAGGGACATCTTCTGCAACGATATCCCGCTGATCTTTCGCCGCGAGCTGTACGCCAGCGTGTCCTTCGCCGCGGCCTGGTGCTACATGCTGTGCATCTACTTGCAACTGCCCAGCGAGCAGTCGATCCTGGTCACCCTGTTCGGCGGCTTTCTATTACGCCTGCTGGCGATCCGTTTTCACTGGGAAATGCCCAAGTTCGTCTACAACGACGAACACTGACGGTTGGCGTGCTGGTCCAGGGCCCATTGCACATGTTCGCGAACCAGTTCCGAGGGGTAGTCCTGGCGGGCCTTGAGGGCTTCCAGCACCGGAATGCTAGAGGGTGCGTTGCCCAGGCCCACCGCCAGGTTGCGTAGCCAGCGCTCGTAGCCGGCGCGGCGCAAGGGTGAACCTTCGGTATTGCTGAGGAATTTGTCCTCGTCCCACATGAACAGCTCTGCCAGTTCGGCATTGTCCAGGTTGTGCCGGGGCTTGAAGTCGCCCTCGGCCGTTGAGCGGGCGAAGCGATTCCAGGGGCAGACGATCTGGCAGTCATCGCAGCCGAATACCCGGTTGCCGATCAGCGGGCGCAGGTCTTCGGGGATGGCGCTTTTGAGCTCGATGGTCAGGTAGGAAATGCAGCGTCGGGCATCCAGCACATAGGGGCCGACGAAGGCGTTGGTCGGGCAGATGTCCAGGCAAGCGGTGCAGCGGCCGCAGTGTTCCGTGGCGTGGGGCGCGTCCACCGGCAGGGGCAGGTCGACGAACAGTTCGCTGAGGAAGAAGTAGCTGCCGGCTTTGCGATTCAGCACCAGGGTGTTCTTGCCGATCCAGCCGAGCCCGGCCTGTTCGGCGATGGCTTTTTCCAGCACCGGAGCGCTATCGACGAAGGCGCGGTAGCCAAAGGGGCCGATGGCTTGCTGGATGCGCTCGGCCAGTTGCTGTACGCGCTTGCGGATCAGCTTGTGATAATCGCGCCCCAGGGCATAGCGCGAAACATAGGCCTTGGAAGGCTGGGCCAGGCGCTGGGCCATCTGGGTGTCGCCGGGCAGGTAGTCCATGCGCAGCGAAACCACCCGCAGGGTGCCAGGCACCAACTGGTCGGGATGGGAGCGTTTGCTGCCGTGGGCGCCCATGTATTCCATCTCGCCGTGGTAGCCGGCGGCGAGCCAGCGTTCCAGGTGCTGCTCATGCTCGGCCAGGTCCAGGCCGCTGATGCCGACTTGTTGAAAGCCCAGTTCGCGGCCCCAGTCCTTGATCGATTGGGCGAGAGCGGGAAGATCCTGGGTAATAGCGGGCATGAGGCGAGAGAAACCGGGGCTGAGGTGCGTATAATTCTGCCAGACATCGGAGCTCGAAGACGCATGCCGCAGACAAAACACCCTCTACCTGACGTTCAGTTGCTGACTTCTGGCCATTTGCCGCATCTGAATGGACGACTTCGCGATGCCCACAAGGGCCAGTTCGGCCACCTGTTGCTGATTGGAGGCGATCGAGGTTTTGCCGGCGCCGCCCTGCTGAGTGCGGAAAGTGCCTTGCGCAGTGGCGCGGGGCTGGTGTCCCTGGCGACCCGCAGTGAGCATGTGGCTGCCGCTGCGGCGCGCTTGCCGGAGGTCATGACCCAGGGCACTCATTCGGCCAACCAGTTGATGGGGTTGCTGGCTCGGGCCACGGTGCTGGTGGTCGGGCCGGGGTTGGGGCAGGGCGCCTGGGGGCGCAGTCTGCTGTCGGCGGCGGCCAATGCGCCGTTGCCCCAGGTGTGGGATGCCGATGCCTTGAACCTGCTGGCCGAGGGCGGGCTGCAACTGCCTGCCGCGAGTGTCATCACTCCCCATCCGGGAGAGGCGGCGCGGCTGCTGGGTATCTCCAGCGCCGAGGTGCAGGCGGATCGCCCTGCAGCGGCCCTGGCGTTGAGCAAAAAATACGCAGCGGTTGCGGTACTCAAGGGGGCCGGTAGCCTGATCGCCACTGCCGATGGGCGGCTGGCCCGCTGTGACGTAGGGCATCCGGCGATGGCCACGGCAGGCTTGGGTGATGTGCTGGCTGGCCTGATCGGCGCCTTGCTGGCGCAAGGCTTGTCGGCATTCGATGCCGCCTGCCTGGCGGTCTGGCTGCATGCCAGCGCGGGCGAGCAGCAAGGCAAATTGGGCCGAGGGCTGGCGGCCAGTGATCTGATTCCAGCCATTCGTCAGTTGTTGGAGGAACAATCACCGTGTCTGAGTTAACCCTTTTTCTGGCCGACGAACAGGCCATGGTGGAATTTGGTGCACGTATTGCCCAGGTGACCCAAGGCGTGGGGGTGATCTTCCTCGAGGGCGACCTGGGAGCGGGCAAAACCACCTTGTCGCGAGGGATCATCCGTGGCCTGGGGCACGCGGGGGCAGTGAAGAGCCCGACCTTTACCCTGGTCGAACCGTACGAGATCGGCTCGGTGCGGGCTTTCCACTTCGACCTGTACCGCCTGGTGGATCCTGAAGAGCTGGAGTTCCTGGGGATTCGCGACTACTTCGAGGGCGATGCTCTGTGCCTGCTGGAGTGGCCCCAGCGTGGTGCAGGCTTTTTGCCAAAGCCTGACCTGACCATTACCATTACCCCGCATAACAATGGGCGTTCTGTGCATCTGTTGTCTCAAGGCTCGCGTGGCGAGTCCTGGTGTGCCGCTTTGGCGTTGGAATTCAAATAATTGATGGGGTTAGGTATGCGCATTCGCGCGTTGGTTGCTGTCGTAGGACTGTTGCTTACGGCATTGGCCGTCGATGCTGTGGCCGCTACACAGGTTCGCAGCGTCCGCCTGTGGCGGGCACCGGATAACACGCGACTGGTATTCGATCTGTCCGGCCCGGTTCAGCACAGCGTCTTTACCCTGACGGCCCCGGATCGTCTGGTGATCGATATCAATGGCGCGACCCTAGGCGGTCCGCTGAACGTTGCCACGGCCAATACACCGATTACCGCCATGCGCTCGGCACAGCGCACGCCCAGTGACCTGCGGGTGGTCATCGACCTGAAAAAGGCCGTCACGCCGAAGAGTTTCACCCTGGCGCCCAACGCTCAGTACGGCAATCGCCTGGTGGTCGATCTGTTCGACAACCCGGCTGACGCCGCGCCGCCTGCTGCGCCGCCACCTACTGTGGCCACTGTCCCAGCAGTGCCCGTCACTCCGGCGGAGCCGGCGATCAAGCTGCCGCCAGCCCCGGCGGGCAAGCGCGACATCATTGTGGTGATCGATGCCGGCCACGGCGGCGAAGACCCGGGTGCCTCCGGCTCCCGCGGGCAGCATGAAAAAGACGTGGTGCTGGCCATTGCTCGCGAATTGCAGCGTCAGGTCAATGGCCTCAAGGGTTTCCGCGCCGAATTGACCCGTACCGGCGACTACTTCATTCCATTGCGCGGTCGTACCGAGATCGCCCGCAAGAAGGGCGCCGACCTGTTCGTCTCGATCCACGCCGACGCTGCGCCTTCGGCCGCGGCCTTTGGCGCGTCGGTGTTTGCCTTGTCTGAACGTGGTGCCACGTCGGAAACCGCGCGCTGGCTGGCGGACAGCGAGAACCGTTCCGACCTGATCGGCGGGGCTGGCAACGTCAGCCTGGATGACAAGGACCGGATGCTGGCCGGGGTGCTGCTGGACCTGTCGATGACAGCGTCCCTGACCTCCAGTCTGAATGTCGGGCAGAAAGTCCTGAACAACATCGGCCGGGTTACTCCGTTGCACAAGCAGCGGGTGGAACAGGCCGGGTTCATGGTGCTCAAATCCCCGGATATTCCGTCGATCCTGGTGGAAACCGGCTTTATCTCCAACTCCAACGAGGCCTCGAAGCTGGCCACCGCCAGCCATCAGCAGGCCCTGGCGCGCTCCATCAGCAGCGGCGTGCGGCAGTTCTTCCAGCAGAACCCGCCACCGGGCACCTATATTGCCTGGCTGCGCGATTCCGGGAAGATCGCCCAGGGTCCGCGTGATCACCGGGTCAATCCGGGGGAAACCCTGGCCATGATCGCCGTGCGCTATCAGGTCTCCGCGGCCACGCTACGCAGTGCCAACAACCTGAAAAGCGATGAATTGAAAGTGGGGCAGGTGTTGACCATCCCCGGTACAGAACTGGCGGCCAAGGAATGAGTGAATCGGTAATCAGTAGCGCGCGCATCGAGCTGCTCAGCCCGCGCCTGGCCAACCAGATTGCCGCGGGCGAGGTGGTCGAGCGCCCGGCTTCGGTGATCAAGGAGCTGTTGGAAAACAGCCTGGACTCCGGCGCCAAGCGCATCGATGTGGATGTGGAGCAGGCCGGGGTCAAGCTGCTGCGGGTACGTGACGACGGTAGCGGCATTTCCTCCGACGACTTGCCGCTGGCCCTGGCCCGGCACGCCACCAGCAAGATCCGCGACCTGGAGGACCTGGAGCGGGTGATGAGCCTGGGGTTCCGCGGCGAGGCCCTGGCTTCCATCAGCTCCGTGGCGCGCCTGACCCTCACGTCCCGTACCCGGGATGCCGAGCAGGCCTGGCAGGTGGAAACCGAAGGCCGGGACATGGCACCAAGGGTGCAGCCGGCGGCGCACCCGGTAGGCACTTCGGTGGAAGTCCGCGACCTGTTCTTCAATACGCCGGCACGACGCAAGTTCCTCAAGGCTGAAAAGACCGAGTTCGATCATCTGCAGGAAGTGATCAAGCGCCTGGCCCTGGCGCGTTTCGACGTGGCCTTCCACTTGCGGCACAACGGCAAGAGCATCCTCAGCCTGCACGAGGCCAAGGACGACGCCGCTCGTGCCCGTCGTGTGGCGGCGGTGTGCGGTTCGGGCTTCCTGGAGCAGGCGTTGCCCATCGAGGTCGAGCGCAACGGCTTGCATCTGTGGGGCTGGGTGGGCTTGCCGACCTTCTCCCGCAGCCAGGCGGACCTGCAGTACTTCTACGTCAACGGTCGCGCAGTACGGGACAAGCTGGTGGCTCACGCGGTACGCCAGGCTTATCGCGATGTTCTGTTCAACGGTCGACACCCGACCTTTGTACTGTTTTTCGAAGTCGACCCGTCGGTGGTCGATGTCAACGTGCACCCGACCAAGCACGAAGTGCGTTTTCGTGACGGGCGCATGGTGCACGACTTCCTTTATGGCACCTTGCACCGGGCCCTGGGTGATGTGCGGCCCGAGGATCAGTTGGCGGCGCCGGCGGCGGTCGCCGGCATCGTGCGCCCGACAGGTATCGAGGCCGGTGAGTTCGGGCCTCAGGGTGAGATGCGCCTGGCCGCGAACCTGGCTCTGGAGCAGCCCCAATCCCAGCCGAGCTTCAATGCACCGGGCGCGGGAGCCGGCAGTGGCTATCAATATCAGTACACGCCACGGCCACAGCCAGTGTTGCCGGCCGCCGAGAGCCAGGGCGTGTACCGCGAGTTCTTTGCCCCGTTGCCGGGGGCGCCAGCGGCGGCCTTGCCGGACGGCCAGGAGGACATTCCGCCCCTGGGCTATGCCCTGGCCCAGCTCAAGGGGATCTACATCCTGGCGGAAAACGCCCTGGGTCTGGTGCTGGTGGACATGCACGCGGCTCACGAGCGGATCATGTACGAGCGCTTGAAGGTGGCCATGGCCAGCGAAGGCCTGAGCGGCCAGCCGCTGCTGGTGCCGGAGTCGATTGCCGTCAGCCAGCGTGAGGCCGATTGCGCGGAAGAACATATGAGCTGGTTCCAGCGCCTGGGCTTCGAGCTGCAGCGCCTGGGCCCGGAATCCCTGGCTATCCGCCAGATCCCGGCATTGTTGAAGCAGGCGGAAGCCAATCGCCTGGTGCATGACGTACTGGCGGACCTGATGGAGTACGGCACCAGTGACCGGATCCAGGCCCACCTCAATGAGTTGCTCGGCACCATGGCCTGCCACGGCGCGATCCGCGCCAATCGACGCCTGGCCCTGCCGGAAATGAACGCCTTGCTGCGGGACATGGAAAACACCGAGCGCAGTGGCCAATGCAACCACGGTCGACCGACCTGGACCCAAATGGGCCTGGACGATTTGGACAAACTCTTTCTGCGCGGCCGTTGATGACCCAGCTTCCTCCAGCGATTTTCCTGATGGGCCCGACCGCTGCGGGCAAGACCGATCTGGCCATCGAACTGACCAAGGTGCTGCCTTGCGAGCTGATCAGTGTCGACTCGGCGCTGGTCTACCGCGGCATGGACATTGGCACCGCGAAGCCTTCCAGGGAACTGCTGGCGGAGTTTCCCCATCGCCTGATCGATATTCTCGACCCTGCCGAGAGCTACTCGGCGGCGGATTTCCGTACCGATGCGCTGGCGGCCATGGCCGATATCACCGCCCGGGGCAAGATCCCGCTGTTGGTGGGCGGCACCATGCTGTATTACAAGGCGCTGCTTGAAGGCCTGGCGGACATGCCCGCGGCGGATCCGCAGGTACGTGCCGAGCTGGAGGACGAGGCTGCACGCCTTGGCTGGCAGGCCCTGCACGACCAGCTGGCGGCGGTGGACCCCGAGTCGGCGGCGCGGATCCACCCCAACGACCCCCAGCGTCTGACCCGAGCGCTTGAGGTCTATCGGGTCAGTGGCCTGACAATGACCGCCCATCGCCAGCGTCAATTGGCGCAAAGTACTGAAGCAGGCGCATCGGGACGCAGTCAATTGCCCTATACTGTCGCCAATCTGGCCATCGCTCCGGCGAATCGTCAGGTACTGCACCAGCGTATTGCACAAAGATTCACACAAATGTTGGAACAGGGATTCATTGACGAGGTCGTAGCTCTGCGTTCCAGAAGTGACCTGCATGCCGGGTTGCCGTCTATACGTGCAGTGGGCTACCGCCAAGTCTGGGATCATCTGGATGGCAAGCTGACGTCAGCCGAAATGCAGGAGCGGGGCATCATTGCCACGCGCCAATTGGCGAAACGCCAGTTCACCTGGTTACGTAGTTGGGCTGACCTGCAATGGTTGGACAGCCTGGATTGCGACAATCTGCCACGCGCCTTGAAATACTTGGGGACGATCTCCATATTGAGCTGAGTCCTTGCAATTGCCGTCTATCCTTGGGGGTGTGACGGCTTTGGCCATCTGTTTTCTGATTTTTATTATTGATCCTTAAAGGAGTGCGGCACATGTCAAAAGGGCATTCGCTACAAGACCCTTACTTGAATACATTGCGTAAAGAGAAGGTTGGGGTTTCCATCTATCTGGTCAACGGGATCAAGCTGCAAGGTACGATCGAGTCTTTCGACCAGTTCGTCATCCTGCTGAAAAACACCGTCAGCCAAATGGTTTACAAGCACGCTATCTCGACAGTGGTTCCAGTTCGCCCGATTCGCCTGCCTAGCGCTTCCGAATCCGAACAGGGTGACGCTGAGCCAGGTAACGCCTGATAGGAGTCTCCTTTGTTCTTTGAGCGCCACGGTGGTGGTGAACGGGCCATTCTCGTTCACTTGGATGGTCAGGACCCTGAGGCGCGCGAAGATCCGCAGGAGTTTCAGGAGCTGGCATTATCGGCCGGCGCCGAGACCGTCGCGTTTGTTAGCGTGCCGCGTCATCGGCCAACCGCCAAATACCTGGTTGGCAGCGGCAAGGTCGAGGAGTTACGCGACCTGGTCAAAGCCGAACAGGTAGACCTGGTGATTTTCAATCACATCCTCACACCCAGTCAGGAACGTAACCTCGAACGTGTATTCGAGTGTCGCGTGATCGACCGCACGGGTCTGATTCTCGATATCTTCGCTCAGCGCGCGCGCACCCATGAAGGCAAGCTCCAGGTTGAACTGGCCCAGCTTGAGCACATGAGCACCCGTCTGGTTCGTGGCTGGACTCACCTTGAACGGCAGAAAGGCGGTATCGGTCTGCGCGGGCCCGGTGAAACCCAGCTGGAAACCGACCGGCGCCTGTTGCGAGTGCGTCTGCGGCAGATCAAGGCGCGCCTGGAGAAGGTTCGCAGCCAGCGTGAGCAGGCCCGTCGTGGCCGCAAGCGTGCGGATATCCCTTCAGTGTCCCTGGTGGGCTACACCAACGCCGGCAAGTCCACGCTGTTCAATGCGGTCACTGCGTCCGATGTTTTCGCTGCCGACCAATTGTTCGCCACCCTCGACCCCACCCTGCGCCGGCTTGAGCTGGATGACCTGGGGCCGATTGTGCTGGCCGATACCGTGGGGTTCATCCGCCACCTGCCGCACAAGTTGGTGGAGGCGTTTCGGGCTACCCTCGAAGAATCGAGCAACTCCGATTTGCTGCTGCATGTGATCGATGCCCATGAGCCCGAGCGCATGGCGCAGATCGAGCAGGTGATGGTGGTGCTGGGGGAGATCGGGGCTCAAGACTTGCCGATCCTGGAGGTCTATAACAAACTCGATTTGCTCGAGGGTGTGGAGCCGCAGATCCAGCGCGACCCTGACGGCAAGCCGCAGCGGGTCTGGCTGTCGGCCCGTAATGGCCAGGGGCTGGATCTGCTCAAGCAGGCCATCGCCGAGTTGCTGGGTGAAGATTTGTTTGTAGGCACCTTGCGCTTGCCTCAGCGTTTTGCTCGACTGCGAGCACAGTTTTTCCAGTTGAACGCTGTGCAGAAAGAAGATCACGACGACGAAGGTGTCAGCCTGCTTGCTGTTCGCCTGCCACGGGCCGAGTTGAACCGGCTGGTCAGTCGCGAAGGCATGCAGCCGTCGGAATTCATCGAGCAACACACTTTGCAATAAAAGCCTGGGCAAGCGGTTGTGCCGCTGTAGCAGGCATTCTGTAGCATTGGTCGGCGCGCCGTGGGTGCGTCTTTGCTTTATCAGATGGAGAGCGCTATGGCTTGGAATGAGCCGGGTGGCAACTCGAATAATCAGGACCCTTGGGGTGGTAAGCGCCGCAATAATGGCGATCGCAAGGGGCCACCAGATCTCGACGAGGCCTTCCGTAAGCTGCAGGAAAGCCTGAATGGGTTGTTCGGTGGTGGTAAGAAACGTGGTGATGACGGCGGTAGTTCCGGCAAGGGCGGTGGTTTCGGCCTGCTGGGTATCGGTCTTGTCGTGCTGGCTGCCGTGTGGCTGTACAGCGCGGTGTATGTAGTAGACGAGCAGGAGCAGGCCGTAGTGCTGCGCTTCGGCAAATACTACGAAACCGTCGGCCCGGGTCTGAACATCTACTTCCCGCCGATCGATCGCAAGTACATGGAAAACGTCACGCGTGAGCGTGCCTACACCAAGCAGGGCCAGATGCTCACCGAGGACGAGAACATCGTCGAAGTGCCGCTGACCGTGCAGTACAAGATCAGCAACCTGCAGGATTTCGTGCTGAACGTCGATCAGCCGGAAATCAGCCTGCAGCATGCGACCGACAGCGCCCTGCGCCACGTGGTGGGTTCCACCGCCATGGACCAGGTGCTGACCGAAGGTCGTGAATTGATGGCCAGTGAGATCAAGGAGCGTCTGCAACGCTTCCTGGACAACTATCGCACCGGTATCACCGTGACCCAGGTGAACGTACAGAGCGCAGCGGCACCGCGTGAAGTACAGGAAGCCTTCGATGACGTGATCCGTGCTCGTGAAGATGAACAGCGTTCGCGCAACCAGGCTGAAACCTATGCCAACGGCGTTGTGCCGGAAGCCCGTGGTCAGGCCCAGCGCATCCTCGAGGATGCCAACGGTTACCGTGACGAAGTGGTATCCCGGGCCAAGGGTGAGGCAGATCGCTTCACCAAACTGGTTGCCGAGTACCGCAAGGCTCCTGAAGTCACCCGTCAGCGCCTGTACCTGGACACCATGCAGGAAGTCTTCAGCAACACCAGCAAGGTGTTGGTGACTGGCAGCAAGGGCGGGCAGAACAATCTGCTCTATCTGCCGCTGGACAAGATGATCGACAGTGGTCGTAGCGGCAGTGCTCCGGTAACGGGCGCAGCGTCGGCGGCCAGCAATGAAGCGAATGCGCGCGCCGCGGCTGACCATATGCAGCAACAGCAGCAGACGCGTTCTAGGGAGACTCGCTGATGAGCAATAAATCGCTGATCGCCCTGATCGTGGGCGTTGTCGTGGCGGTGGTTGCCTGGAACAGCTTCTACATCGTCGCTCAGACCGAGCGTGCGGTGTTGCTGCAGTTCGGTCGTGTGGTTCAGGCGGATGTCCAGCCTGGCCTGCATGTGAAAGTGCCCTACGTGAACCAGGTGCGTAAGTTCGACGCACGCCTGATGACCTTGGATGCACCGACGCAGCGCTTCCTGACCCTGGAAAAGAAAGCCGTGATGGTGGATGCCTACGCCAAGTGGCGGGTGAAGGATGCCGAGCGTTTCTACACCGCGACTTCCGGCCTCAAGCAGATTGCCGACGAGCGTCTTTCCCGTCGCCTGGAGTCGGGCCTGCGTGACCAGTTCGGTAAGCGCACCCTGCACGAAGTGGTTTCCGGTGAGCGTGACGCGCTGATGGCGGATATCACGGCGTCGCTGAACAAGATGGCGGAAAAGGAGCTGGGTATCGAGGTGGTCGATGTCCGGGTCAAGGCCATCGACCTGCCCAAGGAAGTGAACCGCAGCGTGTTCGAGCGCATGAGCACCGAGCGTGAGCGTGAGGCTCGCGAGCACCGGGCCAAGGGTAACGAACTGGCGGAAGGCATCCGTGCCGATGCCGATCGTCAGCGTCGCGTGCTGTTGGCTGAAGCCTATCGGGAGTCTGAAGAGGCTCGCGGTGACGGTGATGCCCAGGCAGCGGCGATTTACGCCAAGGCCTACGGCCAGGACCAGGAGTTCTACGCGTTCTACCGTAGCCTGCGTGCCTACCGTGAAAGCTTCGCGAACAAATCCGACGTCATGGTTCTGGACCCAAGCAGCGACTTCTTCCACTACCTGGAAAAGTCCAAGCCTTGATCAGGCCCTGACCCTGGAGCACCCCGCCGGGCGGCTAAAACGCCTCGCGGGGTGATCCTTTGGGAAAACGGGTGTATGATGCGGCAGCCGGGAAATTCCCGGCTTTTTTGCGTCTGCATCTTTGATTGGCCGTGGCTCGTTCAAGAGTCCGGCAAGATTTTTCGAGGAAAATGGTCTGTACAGCTGATTTCTGGCTGCCTGTCCGGCTGAGCTCGCGTCGGATGCGACTGTTTTCTGCTTCACTCTAAGGCTGGCCCCAGGCTTGCCGCCCGGACCATAGGGGAATGGCGTAATGGCAACGGTAGACCGCTGGCTGCTGCCAGATGGCATCGAAGAAGTATTGCCGCCGGAAGCGGCGCGCATCGAAGTGGCGCGTCGTCAGGTGTTGGATCTGTTTCAGAGTTGGGGTTACGAGTTCGTCGTCACTCCCCATATCGAATACCTGGAATCCCTGTTGACAGGTGCAGGCCAGGATCTGGATCTGCGTACCTTCAAGGTCATCGACCCACAGTCGGGCCGGCAGATGGGGTTTCGGGCCGACATCACGCCGCAGGTAGCGCGTATTGATGCCCACACCCTGCGCCGCGAAGGGCCGAGCCGCCTGTGCTACGCCGGCAGTGTGCTGCATGCGCAGCCGCGGGCCTTGTCGTCCTCGCGCAGCCCGATCCAGCTGGGGGCCGAGTTGTATGGCGATGCCAGCCCGAGCAGCGATGTTGAAGTCATCAGCCTGATGCTGGCCATGCTGCAACTGGCCGACGTGCCCGATGTGCACATGGATCTGGGACATGTTGGCATCTACCGTGGCCTGGCACAGGCCGCCGGCTTGTCCGGCGCTGTTGAACAGCAACTGTTCGATGCCCTGCAACGCAAGGCGATCGACGAGGTCATCAGCCTGACGGAAGGCCTGCCGGCCGACCTGGCGGACATGCTGCGCTCCCTGGTGGACCTGTGCGGCAGCCGCGAAGTGCTGGGTGATGCCCGTCGTCGCCTGGCCGGTGCGCCGACGTCTGTGCTGCTGGCGCTGGATGAATTGCTGACCATTGCCGAGCGCCTGTCCGTGCGGTTCCCGGACTTGCCGCTGTATTTCGACCTTGGCGAGTTGCGCGGCTATCACTACCACACCGGTGTGGTGTTCGCGGTATTTGTTCCAGGCGTGGGCCAATCCATCGCCCAGGGCGGGCGCTACGATGACATCGGCGCGGATTTCGGGCGTGCCCGTCCCGCGACTGGTTTCTCCACCGATTTGAAAACCCTGGTGACCCTGGGGCGTGCTGAAGTCGAGCTACCGTCTGGCGGTATCTGGATGCCAGACAACACTGACGCGGCACTCTGGCAGACCGTCTGCCGCTTGCGCAGTGAGGGTCAGCGTGTGGTTCAGGCCTTGCCTGGGCAGCCTTTGGCCGCCGCCCGTGAAGCGGACTGCGACCGGCAATTGATTCAGCAGAATGGGCTTTGGCAAGTATTGCCGCTGGCTTCTTGAGTTTTCCTGCCGGCGGCTGCCGGCACCAAGTTTGCGCGAATGAGGACAAGTGTTATGGGTAAGAATGTCGTAGTCCTGGGCACCCAATGGGGTGATGAGGGCAAAGGCAAGATCGTTGATCTGCTGACCGAACATGCCGCTGCCGTAGTGCGCTACCAAGGTGGCCACAACGCTGGCCACACCCTGGTGATCGACGGTGAGAAGACCGTCCTGCACCTGATTCCGTCCGGTGTGCTGCGCGAAGGCGTGCAGTGCCTGATCGGTAACGGTGTGGTGGTAGCTCCGGATGCCTTGATGCGTGAAATCGTCAAGCTGGAAGAGAAGGGTGTGCCGGTGCGCGAGCGCCTGCGTATCAGCCCGTCCTGCCCGCTGATCCTGTCCTATCACGTGGCCCTGGACCAGGCCCGCGAGAAAGCCCGTGGCGAGCAGAAGATCGGTACCACCGGCCGCGGCATTGGCCCGGCTTACGAAGACAAGGTTGCACGTCGTGGCCTGCGCATCGGCGATCTGTTCCACCGCGAGCGTTTCGCCGCCAAGCTGGGCGAGCTGCTGGACTACCACAACTTCGTTCTGGTGAATTACTACAAAGAGCCGGCCATCGACTTCCAGAAGACCCTGGACGAGTGCATGGAATACGCCGAACTGCTCAAGCCGATGATGCTCGACGTGACTGCCGAGCTGCACCAGTTGCGCCGCGCCGGCAAGGACATCATGTTCGAAGGCGCCCAGGGTTCGTTGCTGGACATCGACCACGGCACCTATCCGTACGTCACCAGCTCCAACACCACTGCTGGTGGTATCGCCACCGGTTCGGGCGTGGGTCCGATGTACCTGGACTACATCCTGGGCATCACCAAGGCCTATACCACTCGCGTAGGCTCGGGCCCGTTCCCGACCGAGCTGTTCGACGACATCGGCGCTTTCCTGGCCAAGCGTGGTCATGAGTTCGGCGCCACCACCGGCCGCGCTCGTCGCTGCGGCTGGTTCGATGCCGTGATCCTGCGTCGCGCCATCGACGTCAACAGCATCTCGGGCCTGTGCCTGACCAAGCTGGACGTTCTGGACGGCCTGGAAACCATCAATATCTGTGTCGGCTACAAGAACCAGGATGGTGCAGTCATCGACGCGCCAACCGACGCCGACAGCTACATCGGCCTGGAGCCGGTGTACGAGCAGATGCCGGGCTGGAGCGAGTCGACCCTGGGTGCCAAGACCCTGGAAGAGCTGCCTGCCGCCGCCCAGGCCTACATCAAGCGCATCGAAGAGTTGGTCGGCGCGCCGATCGACATTATTTCGACAGGCCCGGACCGCAACGAGACCATCGTTCTGCGTCATCCGTTCGCTTGATAAGTCGTTGATGTAAAAAACAAAGGGCCCTTAATCGGGCCCTTTGTCGTTTCTGCCTGCCACGCGGCACGACCCTTGCTGTGAAATCCACTTCTAGAGTGCCATCAGAATAATGGCGTCAAAAGTAGAGGGATTTCCTGTGTCGGCCGTTCTCTCACTGTTACAAAGCCGTTTACTACGGCCTGTGTTCGTTACCCTCGGTATCGCCCTTTTGGTGCAAGTGCTGGTAGCGGTTGCCCTGACTCGGAGCACAGTGACTGCTCTCGAGGCGGATCTGGCTTCGCGCCTGGGCGGCGACAGCCAGAAATTGGCTGGCGAGCTCGAGCAGGCGGGCAAAGAAGTCACCTCCAGTCTGGAGAGTCTTTCCAGCAGTACCCGCCAACGCCTCACGGCCGGCCTGTCTTCGCGTCTCAAGGAAGAACAGGTACAGCTGCGTGCGGCGCTGGAGAAGGACCTGAAGGACTCTGCCAATGACATGGCTCAATTGCTGGCCTCCGTGGCGCCTCGCGCCATGTGGGACAGTGATGTGCCGACCTTGTCCGAGTTCGCCCGACGGGCTCAGCGCAACCCCAATGTGTTGTTCGTGGTTTATGACGATGCGGCGGGAGAGCACCTGACCCGCTACCTGAATCGTGAAAACCCGATCAACAAGGCGCTGCTGGAAAAGGGCAAGGGCGACCGGGCGCTGGACAAGGTCCTGGATGCAGCGAAGAACGATCCTTCGGTGTACTACCTTGAAGCCTCGATCAATCCCAATGGCGTGGAAATCGGCAAGGTGCTGATGGGAGTCTCCACCGCGTCGGTGGAGGCCGATATTGCCGCCCTGGATCAGCGCTTCAGTGCCTTGATTGCCAGCAGCGATCAGTTGGTTGGCGACAGCCTCAAGGGAGCTTCTGCGGACAGCTCGGCGGCCATGCGCTCGCGCTTGCAGTCGGCCCAGGGAACGGCGGCACAGATGCAGGCCAATACCGCGAGCACGGTGCAGGAGGCGGCGGCCACCTTGCGCTGGCAGATCGGCGTCGGCCTGGCGCTGGTTGGCCTGGCCCTGCTGCTGTTGCTGGCAGTGGTGCTGGGGCGTCGGGTGGTGAGCAAGCTGCATTTGCTGATCGCTGCGCTCAATGACCTGGCAGCGGGCGAAGGTGACCTGACCAAGCGTGTGCCGCTCAACAGCAATGATGAGATTGGCGACATGGCCTCGGCGGTGAATCGCTTTGTGGATAAGTTGCAGCCCATCGTGCGGGAAGCGGGGGATGTGGCCCAGCGCACAGGCGTCGAGATCGGCGCCATGAGCCAGCGTAATGCCGGGGCTGATGCCGCAGCCGAAGCGCAGCGTGATGAGGTGGCAGAGAGCCTGCGGGCGTTGTCGCAGATGGCCGATGAAGCCCAGGCGGAAAGCCAGGCGATGCAGGCCGCACTGCAGCAGGTGGTGGAGATTCGTCAGGCGACGGACGAGACTACCCGCACCTCTGAGCAGGTCGGCAGCCTGATCGAGGCCCTGGCGGGGCAAGTGGATACCGGGGCCAAGGTGATCGAACGCCTGGCCCAGCAGAGCGAGCAGATCGAGGTGGTGCTGACGGTGATCCATGGCATTGCCGAGCAAACCAACCTGCTGGCATTGAACGCTGCGATCGAGGCCGCGCGCGCCGGCGAGACCGGGCGCGGATTTGCCGTGGTGGCGGATGAGGTGCGGGCCCTGGCCAGCAAGACGCAAAGCTCCACTGGCGATATCCAGGCCCATATCGGTGCCCTGCAGCAGGGCGCGCGGGAGGCCGTAGCGGCTATCGGTCAGGCCGGGCGTCAGGCCAGCGAGGGCTTGCTGGTGCTGCGCGACAGTGCTCGCCTGCAACAATCGGTGCAGTCTTCGGTAGAGCAGGTGCACGCCGCGATTGGCCTGGCCACGCAGGCTGCGGCTCATCAGGCGCAGGGCGCGCAGGCGGTGCGTGGGCGGGTGGAAACCATCCATGCCCAGGCCGAGCGGGCGGCTCAGGCCGTGGTAGAAACCACCGCCAGCGGCAAGGTACTGGACAGCCTGGCGGCGCAGCTCAAGGCCAGCCTCGGTCAGTTCCGCGCCTGATGCCTGGCCGGCAAGCCGGCTCCTGCCGCCTTACTGCAGGAGCCGGCTTGCCACCTCTCAGCGACTCAAATACATCCGCGTTGTCAGCAGATAGACCGGTAGCCCTGACACCAGTATCAACAGCGCCGCATAAGGTGCCGCCGCTGCAAACTCCACATTCGCCGTATGCGCCCACACTTCTGTGGCCAGGGTGTTGAGCCCGGTTGGGCTGAGCAGCAGGGTCGCTGTCAGTTCCTTCATCGCATCCAGAAAGACCAGGGCGAATGCCGCGCCCAGCGCCGGGAAGATGATCGGCAGGGTCACTCGGCAAAAGGCGCTGAACGACGATGCGCCGAGGGTTCTTGCTGCTTCTTCCAGCTGTGGCGCGGCCTTGTTCAGCGCGGTGCGGATCGGCGCCTGGGCCAGGGGCAGGAACAGCAGGGCATAGGCAATCAGCAGCAGCGCCGAGGTCTGGTACAGCACCGGCACATAGTGCAGCGCGAAATACACCAGGGTCAGGGCGATCACCAGCCCTGGCAGGGCGTGCAGCAGATAGGGCAGGCGCTCTGCCCAGATGGCCAGGCGCCCCTTGTAGCGCACCACCAGCAGGCCCACCGGCACTGCCAGCACCAGGCACAGGCCGGCGCCGCCCAGGGACAGGGCCAGTGAAGACAGCAATGCTTCGCTGATTGCCGCGACGGGGAATGCTGCCGATGAACCGACGGCCAGCCAATAGGCAAGCATGCCCAGGGGTACACCGCTGCCGATCAGCGCCAGCATCAGGCAGTAAAGCTGTCCGCCTATGCTCCAGCGTCCCAGGCGTACCTGTTCGGCGTGCCTGGCTGCGCCCTGGCCGGTGCGTACATGGCGGCCCTTGCCGCGGACGCGCAGTTCCAGCCCCAGCAGCAGCAGGCACAGCGCCAACAACACGGCCGACAGCATGGCGGCGTTGGCATTGCTGAACTCCAGCTCGAATTGCTGGTAGATGGCGGTGGTGAAGGTCTGCAGGCCGATGATCGACAGGGCACCGAATTCCACCAGCATATGCAGGGCAATCAGCAGCGAGCCGGCCAGCAATGAAGGCCAGAGCAAGGGCAAGGTGATCTTGAAGAACACGCCCCAGCGATTTTGCCCCAGGGTCCGTGCCGATTCCTCCAGGGAGGGGTCGAGATTGCGCAGGGTGGCCGCCACCGGCAGGAACACCAGCGGGTATTTGGACAGGGTCATCACCAGGATCGCGCCGCCCAGTCCTTCGAACCCGGCGCTCAGGGATACCCAAGTGAAGCTGCTGACAAAGGCCGGTACGGCGAAGGGCAAGCACAGCACCACGCCCCAGATCCGCCTTCCCGGCAAATCGCTGCGTTCCAGCAGCCAGGCCAGGGACAGGCCGAGCACGGCGCAGGCAAGGGTCACCCCGAGCATCAGCAGCAGGGTATTGCTCAGCAGGCGCAACACATAGGGGCGCCACAGCAGGTGCAGGGCTTCAGCCCAGCCGGCCTGCCAGGCCTTGAGGCCGACATATAACAGTGGCAACAGGCTCAGGCAGACCAGTAGCAGGACTGGCAGCAGTAGCCAGATCGAAGGCCGCTTGCGCCTCGGCACAAAGGTGGTGCGCAAGGCGGAAGCGGATGGCGATGGATTCATCAGTTCAGGCCGACGTCACGTTCCAGGTCCAGGGCTTCCTCGGCATTGCCGAGATCGGCTGGGGTCACCTTCGGGGCTTCCAGTTCATTGAAGGGCTTGAGTCCGCGATCGGACTGCATGCCTTTATGCAGCGGGTACTCGGCCGTGGTCTGGGTAATCACCCGCTGGCCTTCTTCGCTGGCCATGTAGGCCAGAAGCTGCTGGGCCTCTTTCGGATGCTTGCTGGACTTGAGTACGGCTGCGCTGGACACGGTGATCAGGCCGCCGACGTCGCCGCCCGTGAAGTAGTGCAGTTTTGAGTCGAGCTGGCCTTTTTCCCGTTGCAGGGCAAACCAGTAGTAGTTGTTCACAAGGACCGTGGCCACTTCGCCGTTTTCCACGGCTTTGAGGGCCACCATGTTGTTGCTGTAGACCTTGCCGAAAGCCCGCAGGCCGGTCAGCCATTCTTCGGCAGCATCCTTGCCGTGCATCTTGATGATGGCCACGGCCTGTTCCTGGAAGGCGCCGCTGGTGGGCACGAAGCCAACCTTGCCTTGCCACTGCGGCTGGGAGAATTCCATCACCGACTTGGGCAGGTCTTTTTCGTCGATCAGTTTCGGGTTGAAGGCGACGACTCGTACGCGCGCGGTGACACCGATCCAGGTACCGTTGCCCGCAACATATTCCTTGGGCAGCACGGCCAGGGTCGTGGCGTCGGTCTGGGCCAGCAGGCCCTGCTCGCCGAGTTTGTTCAGGGGAGGGGATTCTTCGGTGTAGATCACGTCAGCTGGGGAGCGGTCGCCTTCTTCGACAACCTGGCTGGCCAGTTGATTGCTGCTGCCCTTGCGGACATTCACATGGATGCCGGTCTTGGCTTCGAAAGCCTTGGCTACCGCGTCGCCGACTTCCTTGTGCTGACCGTTGTACAGGGTCAGGGAAACCGGATCGGCTGCCTGGGTGAAGGGGGATGCCAGGGTCAGCCCCAGCAAAGTGATGGTCAAGCCACGCAGAAGGGATGTTGGAAGGAGGGTATTTCTGAACATCATTCGCAGGTTTCCTCACTGTAGTGTCGCAAAAACTTGTAACAATCATAAACGATATCGTTTCTCATGTGCGCTTTGCGGATGCGGAGGAAGGTGATGGCGCGGGGAAATATCAGGGGGCAGAAACGCAAAAACCCGCTTTCGCGGGTTTTTGTTAGACTTGAAAGCGATGCTCTCAAGTTTTGAATTGGTGCCCAGAAGAAGACTCGAACTTCCACGACCTTGCGGTCACCAGCACCTGAAGCTGGCGTGTCTACCAATTTCACCATCTGGGCAGTATCGACGTCGTCGCCGTGTCGATGGAGCGCACTATACGGACAGCGTTTTGATCTGTAAACCCCTGTTTTGGTTTTATTAAATCAAACACTTAGAATGCAAAAACCCGCTTTCGCGGGTTTTTGTTCGAGCCTTGAAACTGATCTAATCTCAAGCTCTTGAATTGGTGCCCAGAAGAAGACTCGAACTTCCACGGCCTTGCGGCCACCAGCACCTGAAGCTGGCGTGTCTACCAATTTCACCATCTGGGCAGTATCGCTGACGTCTCCGTCGTCGATGGCGCGCACTATACGGAGGCTCTTTTAAGCTGTAAACCCCAGATTTCAAAAAAGATTGAAAAAAGTCTCCGGCGGTATGCGTGACGATGTTTCTGAGGCGATGGCGAGGATTATTCCCAGGTTGTCTGAGCCTGAAATTTCCCGTTTCAATACGCGTATGCCAAACTAACCCGCATATAGACAAGGTGAAATTTATCTAATGGCCGATTGGCAGTCCCTCGATCCCGAGGCCGCTCGTGAAGCGGAAAAATACGAAAACCCTATTCCTAGCCGCGAACTCATCCTTCAGCATCTTGCTGACCGGGGTTCGCCTGCTAGTCGCGAGCAGTTGGTAGAAGAGTTCGGTCTGACCACGGAAGACCAGCTGGAAGCCCTGCGCCGCCGCCTGCGCGCCATGGAGCGCGACGCTCAACTGATCTATACCCGCCGCGGCACCTATGCGCCGGTGGACAAGCTCGACCTGATTCTCGGCCGTATCAGCGGTCACCGCGACGGCTTCGGCTTCCTGGTGCCGGATGATGGCAGCGACGACCTGTTCATGAGCCCGGCGCAAATGCGCCTGGTATTCGATGGCGACCGCGCCCTGGCGCGGGTTTCCGGCCTGGATCGTCGTGGCCGTCGCGAAGGCGTGATCGTCGAAGTGGTGTCCCGTGCCCACGAAAGCATCGTCGGTCGCTACTTCGAAGAAGGTGGCATTGGTTTCGTGGTGGCAGACAACCCGAAGATCCAGCAGGAAGTGCTGGTAACGCCGGGGCGCAATGCCAATGCCAAGATCGGTCAGTTCGTCGAAGTGAAGATCACTCACTGGCCGACGCCGCGCTTCCAGCCGCAAGGCGATGTGGTGGAAGTGGTGGGCAACTACATGGCACCGGGCATGGAAATCGACGTTGCCCTGCGCACCTACGATATTCCTCATGTCTGGCCAGAGGCGGTGCTCAAGGAAGCCGGCAAGCTCAAGCCCGAAGTGGAAGAGAAGGACAAAGAGAAGCGCATCGACCTGCGTGATCTGCCTTTTGTCACCATCGACGGCGAAGACGCCCGCGACTTCGACGACGCTGTTTTCTGCGAAGCCAAGCCCGGCAAGCTGCGCCTGTTCGGTGGTGGCTGGAAGCTGTATGTGGCGATTGCCGACGTCTCCAGTTACGTGAAGATCGGTTCGGCTCTGGATGCCGAAGCCCAGGTGCGCGGCAACTCGGTGTACTTCCCCGAGCGGGTGATCCCGATGCTGCCCGAGCAACTGTCCAACGGCCTGTGCTCGCTGAACCCGAAAGTCGATCGCCTGGCCATGGTTTGCGAGATGACCATCTCCAAGTCCGGCGAGATGACCGATTACCAGTTCTACGAAGCGGTGATCCACTCCAAGGCGCGTCTGACCTACAACAAGGTCAGCACCATGCTCGAGCAGCCGAAAACCAGCGAAGCCAAGCAGTTGCGCGGTGAATACGGCGATGTCCTGCCGCACCTGAAGCAGCTGTATGCGCTGTACAAGGTCTTGCTGGGGGCTCGTCATACCCGGGGCGCCATCGACTTCGAGACCCAGGAAACCCGGATCATCTTCGGTTCCGAGCGCAAGATCGCCGAAATTCGTCCGACTACCCGCAATGATGCGCACAAGCTGATCGAGGAATGCATGCTGGCGGCCAACGTGGCCACCGCCGAGTTCCTCAAGAAGCACGAGATTCCGGCCCTGTACCGGGTGCACGATGGTCCGCCGCCGGAGCGTCTGGAAAAACTGCGCGCCTTCCTCGGCGAACTGGGCCTGTCCCTGCATAAGGGCAAGGATGGCCCGACGCCGAAGGACTACCAGGCATTGCTGGAAACCATCAAGGACCGTCCGGATTACCACCTGATCCAGACCGTGATGCTGCGCTCCCTGAGCCAGGCGGTGTACAGCGCTGATAACCAGGGCCACTTCGGCCTGAATTACGAAGCCTATACCCACTTCACTTCGCCGATCCGTCGCTACCCGGACCTGTTGACCCATCGGGCCATCCGCAGCGTCATCCACTCCAAGCAGGACACGCCGCACGTGCGTCGCGCCGGGGCGATGACCATTCCGAAGGCGCGTATCTATCCGTACGACGAAGCGACCCTGGAGCAGCTCGGCGAGCAGTGCTCGATGAGCGAGCGTCGTGCCGATGAGGCTACGCGGGACGTAGTGAACTGGCTCAAGTGCGAGTTCATGAAGGATCGTGTGGGCGAGTCCTTCCCGGGTGTGATCACCGCGGTGACCGGTTTCGGCCTGTTCGTCGAGTTGACCGACATCTACGTCGAGGGCCTGGTGCACGTCACCGCCTTGCCGGGGGACTACTACCACTTCGACCCTGTGCATCACCGCCTGGCGGGCGAGCGCACCGGTCGCAGCTTCCGCCTGGGCGATACCGTGGAAGTGCGGGTCATGCGCGTCGACCTGGACGAGCGCAAGATCGATTTCGAAATGGCCGAGAAGACCATCAACGCACCGATCGGCCGCAAGAAGCGTGGCGCCGCGGACGCACCTGCCAGCAAGGTCGTGGAAGAGCCGGCTCCAGCCAAGGCGGGGCGTCGCAGCTCCGCCAAGGAAAAGGCGGTCGAGGCTTATCGCCCAAGCGATGCTGCAGCGAAAAACGCCGAAGTGCGCAAAAGCCGCGAAATGAAGCGGGCGCTGCTGGCCGAAGCCAAGGGCGGTGGTAAAGCGACGTCTGCGGGAAAGTCCGGTAAGCCGGCGCCCTCGCGCGCTGGCGAAAAGCCCGCCAAGCCGAGCAAACATCGTAAAGGTCCGCCCAAGGCGGGCTCCGCTTCCGGCGCTAAAAGCGGCGGGGCGCGCAAACCTAAGGCCAAGTCATGAGTCAGTTGGAAAAGATCTACGGCGTGCATGCCGTAGAAGCGTTGCTGCGTCACCATCCCAAGCGGGTCAAGCAGATCTGGTTGGCTGAAGGGCGCAGTGATCCACGGGTTCAGGTTCTGGTGGACCTGGCTGCGCAGAACCGTGTTTCGGTTGGCCAGGCCGAGCGTCGTGAGATGGACGCATGGGTTGAAGGCGTGCACCAGGGCGTAGTGGCGGAAGTCAGCCCGAGCCAGGTGTGGGGCGAGGCCATGCTCGACGAGCTGCTGGACCGTACCGAAGGCGCGCCGTTGCTGCTGGTGCTGGACGGTGTGACCGACCCGCATAACCTCGGGGCCTGCCTGCGTACTGCCGATGCGGCCGGTGCCCTGGCAGTGCTGGTGCCCAAGGACAAGTCGGCGACCCTGACTCCGACCGTGCGCAAAGTGGCCTGCGGCGCCGCCGAAGTGATTCCGCTGGTAGCCGTGACCAACCTGGCCCGCACCCTGGAGAAGCTCCAGCAGCGTGGGCTGTGGATCGTCGGCACCGCCGGCGAGGCCGAACAGGAACTGTACGACCAGGACCTGACCGGCCCGACCATCATCATCATGGGGGCCGAAGGCAAGGGCATGCGTCGCCTGACCCGCGAGCACTGCGACTACCTGGTACGCCTGCCGATGGCCGGCAGCGTCAGCAGCCTCAACGTCTCCGTGGCCACGGGCGTATGCCTGTTCGAAGCCATGCGCCAGCGCGGTGCCAAGGCCAAGGCCGGCGCCAAGAAAGCCTGACCCACAGTTGTAGGAGCCGGTCTGCCGGCGAGGCGCATGCTGCCGTCCATCGTCGGCATGCCGGCTCCCGCAGGTGGTTGTTCAAATAATCACCAATTGCCTTGCGCCGCTGTTCCCCCTTCTCTACAATTGCGCCCCTTGCCGTGACGGCAGGCGCATATGTGCCTACTACCAGGCAAGACACACCAGTGTCATTCACTCCTTGTCTGACCGCTTATAGGCGGCAGGCTACAACCCGTAAGGAGCATTCATGCGTCATTACGAAATCATCTTTTTGGTCCACCCGGATCAAAGCGAGCAAGTCGGCGGCATGGTTGAGCGTTACACCAAGCTGATCGAAGAAGACGGCGGCAAAATCCACCGTCTGGAAGACTGGGGCCGTCGTCAACTGGCCTACGCAATCAACAATGTTCACAAGGCTCACTACGTGATGCTGAACGTTGAGTGCACCGGTAAAGCCCTGGCTGAGCTGGAAGACAACTTCCGTTACAACGATGCTGTGATCCGTAACCTGGTCATCCGTCGCGAAGAAGCCATCACTGGCCAATCCGAGATGCTCAAGGCTGAAGAAAACCGCAGTGAGCGCCGTGAGCGTCGTGACCGTCCTGAGCATGCTGACAGCGCCGATGGCGATGACAGCGACAACAGCGACGCCAGCGATAACGCTGACGAGTAATCCACGGACCTTTTGAGGAGCCAATTACATGGCACGTTTCTTCCGTCGTCGTAAATTCTGCCGCTTCACCGCTGAAGACGTGAAAGAGATCGATTACAAAGATCTCAACACTCTGAAAGCCTACGTATCCGAGACCGGCAAAATCGTTCCAAGCCGCATCACCGGTACCAAAGCTCGTTATCAGCGTCAGCTGGCCACCGCTATCAAGCGCGCCCGCTTCCTGGCCCTGCTGGCCTACACCGACAGCCACGGCCGCTGAGATCGGGCAGTCGACAAGTAGTAAGGGATTGAATGCATGCGCGCCTTAGCTGAGTTCATCATGCGCGGTCGTATGCAGGCCACTCTGGTAGTGGCTGGCTGTTCGGCATTGCCGTTGTTGTATTGGTTGGGTGCTGCCGCCGGAAGCCTGGTGCTTCTGCGGCGCGGATTGAAGGATGCCCTTGGCGTCCTCGCTCTGGGAGTGCTGCCAGCTTTGCTCTGGTGGCTGACGTTCGATGACCCGCGGGCACTTCTGGTGCTGCTGGGTTCTTCGAGTCTTGCGTTGGTTTTGCGCGCAAGCGAGTCCTGGAGCCGCGTGCTGCTGGTCAGCATAGCGATGGGGTTGGTGTTTGCTGGAGTCCTGGGTGCGGCTTTCCGCCCTCAGATCGAAGCGCTGTCACAGGAATTGATAAAAATCCTGCCGATGGCCTTGGGTGAGGTCTACCAGCAGCTATCGGTTGAAGAGCGAGCTCGTCTTGCCACGCTGATTGCACCGATCCTGACCGGCCTGATAGCGGCACTGTTGCAAGCCATCAGCGTGCTGAGCCTGATTCTTGGGCGTTACTGGCAGGCTGTGTTGTATAACCCGGGTGGTTTTGGTCGCGAGTTTCGCGCCATCAGAATCCCTCTTGGGCCAGCGATGTTGCTGCTGGCGTGCATGCTGGTGGGGCCGAACTTCGGACCTCAACTGGCCATGCTGACGCCAATGTGCAGTGTCCCGCTGGCTTTTGCCGGGCTGGCCCTGATTCACGGGCTGGTGGCACAAGGGCGACTGGCCAGGTTCTGGCTGGTGGGGTTGTACGTCACGCTGTTGCCATTCATGCAGCTGATCTATCCGTTGCTCGTGGTCCTGGCCATTGTCGACAGTCTGGTTGATTTTCGCGGTCGTTTGGCGCCGAAAGACGCTGATAACGGCTCTGCGAACGGTGAAGGTTAAAAGTTAAGAGGTTATTACCAAATGGAACTGATCCTGCTGGAAAAAATCGCCAACCTGGGCAACCTGGGCGATAAGGTAAACGTTAAGGCTGGTTACGGCCGTAACTACCTGCTGCCTTTCGGCAAAGCCACCGCTGCTACCGCTGCCAACCTGGCTGCGTTCGAAGCGCGTCGTGCCGAGCTGGAAAAACTGGCTGCAGAGAAGAAGGCTTCTGCCGAAACTCGCGCTGCGCAACTGGCTGAGCTGGAAGTGACCATCACTGCCACCGCCGGTGACGAAGGCAAGCTGTTCGGTTCGATCGGCACCCACGACATCGCTGATGCACTGACCGCCTCGGGCGTTGAAGTGGCAAAAAGCGAAGTTCGTCTGCCGAACGGCACCATCCGCAACGTAGGTGAATTCGACGTAGCCGTGCACCTGCACGCTGAAGTTGAAGCAACCGTACGCGTTGTCGTGGTGGCTGCTTAAGCAGTACCAAATCGTCTGGCACCTTGTGTGGCTGACGGTTAACATCGGGCACGATCCTGTTTACAGGTCGTGCCCTTTGTCTTTCTGCTGATCCTGATTTTCATCCCCCGAATTCCAAGTGGCCATGAACGATATCTCCGCTCCCGAGCAATACGATCTGCAAACCGCTGCCCTGAAGGTGCCGCCGCACTCCATCGAGGCCGAACAGGCCGTGCTCGGTGGTCTGATGCTGGACAACAACGCCTGGGAACGTGTGTTGGATCAAGTGTCCGACGGCGATTTCTACCGGCATGACCACCGTTTGATCTTCCGCGCCATCGCCAAGCTGGCCGACCAGAACATGCCCATCGACGTGGTCACCCTGTCCGAGCAACTGGACAAGGAAGGCCAGACTTCACAGGTCGGCGGTCTGGGCTACCTGGGCGAGCTGGCGAAGAACACTCCGTCGGTGGCCAACATCAAGGCCTATGCGCAGATCGTTCGCCAGCGGGCAACCCTGCGCCAGCTGATCGGCATCAGCACGGAGATCGCCGACAGTGCCTTCAACCCGGAAGGGCGCACCGCCGAAGAGATTCTCGACGAGGCCGAGCGGCAAATCTTCCAGATCGCCGAAGCGCGGCCCAAGACCGGCGGCCCGGTGGGGGTCAACGAACTGCTGACCAAGGCCATCGACCGCATCGATACCCTGTTCAATACGGACAACGCCATCACCGGCCTGTCCACCGGCTATACCGATCTCGACGAGAAGACCAGCGGCCTGCAGCCGGCCGACTTGATCATCGTCGCCGGCCGTCCGTCCATGGGTAAGACCACCTTCGCCATGAACCTGGTGGAGAACGCGGTACTGCGCAGCGACAAGGCGGTGCTGGTGTACTCCCTGGAGATGCCAGGTGAATCGCTGATCATGCGTATGCTCTCCTCCCTGGGCCGCATCGACCAGACCAAGGTCCGTTCCGGCCAGCTGGAAGACGACGACTGGCCACGCCTGACCTCGGCGGTCAACCTGCTCAACGACCGCAAGCTGTTCATCGACGACACCGCGGGCATCAGCCCCTCGGAGATGCGTGCGCGGACCCGGCGTCTGGTGCGTGAGCACGGCGATATCGCCCTGATCATGATCGACTACCTGCAGCTCATGCAGATTCCAGGCTCCAGCGGCGACAACCGGACCAACGAGATTTCCGAGATTTCCCGGTCCCTGAAGGCCCTGGCCAAGGAGTTCAACTGCCCGGTAGTGGCCCTGTCCCAGCTCAACCGCTCCCTGGAGCAACGTCCCAACAAGCGCCCGGTGAACTCCGACTTGCGGGAATCCGGAGCGATCGAGCAGGACGCCGACGTGATCATGTTCGTCTACCGGGACGAGGTGTATCACCCGGAAACCGAGCACAAGGGCATTGCCGAGATCATCATCGGCAAGCAGCGGAACGGCCCCATCGGCTTTATCCGCCTGGCGTTCATCGGCAAGTACACCCGCTTCGAGAACCTCGCCCCGGGCAGCTACAACTTCGACGACGACGAATAACGGCGCCAGCCATGGTGGTTGGCCGGCTCTGGTGGGGCAGCGTGCTCCCGCTGGAGCAAGCTGCGGCCCCAAGGCCGATCGGCGTCTTGCTCCAGATATATTGTCGCCACCGACTCTGCGTCTGCTGCGCAGGCGAGTGGGAGTAAGCGCCCTCGCCACGGGGCGCGTGACGTGACAATGAATTCCGACCCTTTTGGTCGGAATTGGTTATTTTTTGTGCTATATTCCGCGCCCGCGAATTTCCCTGTGAATCAACGCGTCCCTATCCAAGCCAACACCGGTCATCGACATGCAAGCAGCCAAGCCGTTATTTGACTATCCCAAGTACTGGGCCGAATGTTTCGGGCCAGCACCCTTCCTGCCCATGAGCAGGGAGGAGATGGATCAGCTCGGCTGGGATTCCTGCGACATCATCATCGTCACCGGTGATGCCTACGTCGATCACCCGTCGTTCGGCATGGCGATCATCGGCCGGCTGCTGGAGTCCCAGGGCTTTCGCGTCGGGATCATCGCCCAGCCCAACTGGCAGTCCAAAGACGACTTCATGAAGCTCGGCGAGCCGAACCTGTTCTTCGGTGTCGCTGCCGGCAACATGGACTCGATGATCAACCGCTACACCGCCGACAAGAAAATCCGCTCCGACGACGCCTACACCCCCGGTGGCCTGGCGGGCAAACGCCCGGATCGTGCGAGCCTGGTCTACAGCCAGCGCTGCAAGGAAGCCTACAAGCACGTGCCGATCGTCCTGGGCGGCATCGAAGCCTCCCTGCGCCGCATCGCCCACTACGACTACTGGCAGGACCGGGTGCGCAACTCGATCCTGATCGACGCCAGCGCCGACATCCTGCTCTACGGCAACGCCGAGCGGGCGATTGTCGAAGTGGCCCAGCGCCTGTCCTACGGCCACAAGATCGAAGACATCACCGACGTGCGCGGCACCGCCTTCATCCGCCGCGACACGCCCAAGGACTGGTACGAAGTGGACTCCACCCGTATCGACCGCCCGGGCAAGATCGACAAGATCATCAACCCGTACGTCAACACCCAGGACACCCAGGCCTGTGCCATCGAGCAGGAAAAAGGCCCGGTCGAAGATCCCCAGGAAGCCAAGGTGGTGCAGATCCTGGCCAGCCCGAAGATGACCCGGGACAAGACCGTGATCCGCCTGCCGTCCATGGAGAAGGTGCGCAACGACCCGGTCCTGTACGCTCACGCCAACCGCGTGCTGCACCTGGAAACCAACCCGGGCAACGCCCGCGCCCTGGTGCAGAAGCATGGCGAGATCGATGTCTGGTTCAACCCGCCGCCCATCCCGATGACCACCGAGGAAATGGACTACGTGTTCGGCATGCCTTATCAGCGCATTCCGCACCCGGCCTATGGCAAGGAAAAGATCCCGGCCTACGACATGATCCGTTTCTCGGTGAACATCATGCGCGGCTGCTTCGGCGGTTGTACTTTCTGCTCCATCACCGAGCACGAAGGGCGGATCATCCAGAACCGTTCCGAAGAGTCGATCATTCGCGAGATCGAAGAAATTCGCGACAAGGTTCCAGGTTTTACCGGGGTCATTTCCGACCTCGGCGGCCCGACCGCGAACATGTACCGCATCGCCTGCAAGAGCCCGGAAATCGAATCCGCGTGCCGCAAGCCGTCCTGCGTGTTCCCGGGCATCTGTCCGAACCTGAATACCGACCATTCGTCGCTGATCCAGCTGTATCGCAGCGCCCGTGCCTTGCCCGGGGTGAAGAAGATCCTCATCGCCTCCGGCCTGCGCTACGACCTGGCGGTGGAATCGCCGGAGTACGTCAAGGAGCTGGTGACCCACCACGTGGGCGGCTACTTGAAGATCGCCCCGGAACACACCGAGGAAGGTCCGCTCAATCAGATGATGAAGCCGGGCATTGGCACCTACGATCGCTTCAAGCGGATGTTCGAGAAATACTCCAAGGAAGCGGGCAAGGAGCAGTACCTGATTCCGTACTTCATCGCCGCCCACCCGGGCACCACCGATGAAGACATGATGAACCTGGCCCTGTGGCTCAAGGGCAACGGCTTTCGCGCGGACCAGGTACAGGCGTTCTACCCGTCGCCGATGGCCACCGCCACGGCCATGTACCACTCGGGCAAGAACCCGCTGCGCAAGGTCACCTACAAGAGCGACGGCGTGACCATCGTCAAGAGCGAGGAGCAGCGCCGCCTGCACAAGGCGTTCCTGCGCTACCACGACCCGAAGGGCTGGCCGATGCTACGCGAGGCTCTGCTGCGCATGGGCCGTGGCGACCTGATCGGTCCGGGCAAGAACCAGCTGATTCCGACCCATCAGCCGGCTACCGACAGCTACCAGAGTGCCCGTCGCAAGAATTCGACACCGGCCGGCAGCCACAAGGTGGCCAAGGAAACCAAGATCCTTACCCAGCACACCGGGCTGCCTCCTCGCGGCAGCGACGGCGGCAATGCCTGGGACAAGCGTGAACAGGCCAAGGCTGCGGCGTTTGCCCGCAACAAGCAGGCGGCCAAGGAGCGTGCCGACGCGGCCAAGGGCAAAGGCAAGAAGCCGACCCGCAAGCCGGTAGTACCGCGCTAACCCGCACCGCAAGACGCCAGCCACGGAGCTGGCGTTTTGCTTTTAGGGTGATGGGTTTTCTTGCCTGCGCGGGTGTCCATATGCCTGGCCATTGGGCGCCGTCTGGCACATTTATGTGCAACGGCCTGCACAGGGACACACCGGTTGCGCGGTTTTGGTGCTGTACTGCCCTGAGTCGTTGAACAACTCCCGGGACTTGGGCGCTGGCACAAGTCTTGCGCGGGTTCACCCACCGCTCAGGCTCGCAGGAGGCACGCCGTGTCGATTCATGTCGCATTGCACCATGTCACGCACTATCGCTACGACCGCGCCGTCGAACTGGGCCCGCAGATCGTCCGCCTGCGCCCGGCGGCCCACAGCCGCACGCGAATTCTTTCCTATGCGCTGAAGGTCCAGCCCGAGCAGCATTTCATCAATTGGCAGCAGGACCCGCAGGGCAATTACCTGGCGCGTCTGGTGTTCCCGGAAAAAACCAGCGAGCTGCGGATCGAAGTCGACCTGCTGGCGGAAATGGCGGTGTTCAACCCGTTCGATTTCTTCCTCGAGCCCTACGCCGAGCAGATTCCCTTCGCTTATGCCGCAGATGAACAGCGTGAGCTGGCGCCCTACCTGGAAACCCTGCCCCTGACGCCGAGGTTCCAGGCTTACCTGGACGCCATTTCGCGTACACCGCTGCCGGCGGTGGAT
Source organism: Pseudomonas sp. NFPP12 (assembly GCF_900103205.1). NCBI lineage: Bacteria > Pseudomonadati > Pseudomonadota > Gammaproteobacteria > Pseudomonadales > Pseudomonadaceae > Pseudomonas > Pseudomonas sp. NFPP12. The sequence continues at coordinate 168,625 of NZ_FMWW01000006.1, read as the reverse complement.
TTCCTGGTGGGCCTGAACCAGCGGTTGAGTACCGACATCGCCTACCTGATCCGCATGGAGCCCGGGGTGCAGACTCCGGAGCAGACCCTGCTCAACGCCTCCGGCTCCTGCCGGGACTCGGCCTGGCTGCTGGTGCAATTGCTGCGCAACCTGGGGTTGGCGGCGCGCTTTGTCTCCGGCTACCTGATCCAGCTGACGGCGGACGTCAAATCCCTGGATGGCCCCTCCGGCACCGAGGTGGACTTCACCGACCTGCATGCCTGGTGCGAGGTGTACCTGCCGGGCGCCGGCTGGATCGGCCTGGATGCCACGTCCGGGCTGTTCGCCGGGGAAGGGCATATTCCCCTGGCCTGCAGCCCCGACCCCTCTTCAGCGGCGCCCATCACCGGGCTGGTGGAGCCCTGCGAATGCGAATTCAGCCATGAGATGAGTGTGGAGCGCATCTGGGAAGCGCCCCGGGTGACCAAGCCCTACACCGACGAGCAATGGCTGGCGATCCAGGCCCTGGGCCGGCAGATCGATGTCGACCTGCTGGAGGCGGATGTGCGCCTGACCATGGGCGGCGAACCGACTTTCGTCGCCATCGACGATCCCGATGGCCCGGAGTGGAACACGGCAGCCCTGGGGACGAACAAGCGCCGCCTGGCCGGCGAGCTGTTCCAGCGCCTGCGCCAGCACTATGCGCCCCAGGGCCTGCTGCACTTCGGCCAGGGCAAGTGGTACCCGGGGGAGCAGCTGCCGCGCTGGTCGCTGAATTGCCACTGGCGTCGCGACGGTGTACCGGTGTGGCGCAACAACGCGCTGATTGCCGATGAGCATGAAGATTACGCCGCCGATGCGTTGTTGGCCGGACGTTTTCTGGCCAGTGTCGCCGAGCGTCTGAAGCTGCCTGCGCGTTTTGTGTTTCCCGCCTACGAGGACAATTTCTACTACCTGTGGCGCGAAGGCAGCCTGCCGCTGAATGTCAGCGCCGAGGATTCGCGGCTGGAGGATGCCCTGGAGCGGGAGCGCCTGCGCAAGGTTTTCAGCCAGGGGCTGGACAAGGTCATCGGCCAGGTCCTGCCCTTGGCCCGTACCGCCAAGGGCGACCAGTGGCAGAGCGGGCGCTGGTACCTGCGCGATAACCATTGCCGGCTGGTACCGGGTGATTCGCCCCTGGGCTATCGCTTGCCCCTGGCGTCCCAGCCCTGGGTGACGGCGGCGGAGTATCCGTTCATTCATGCCACCGATCCGAACCAGGATTTTCCCGAACTGGGGGGCGCGGCTCAGCTGGCAGCGATTGATGAGCCGGCAGTGGCCGACGAGCGGGTGCCCCAGGTGGACGAGTCCGCCGACTGGCTGACCCGTACCGCGCTCTGCGCCGAGGCGCGCGAGGGACGGTTGTATCTGTTCATGCCGCCCCTGGAGCGTCTGGAGGATTACCTGCAACTGGTCAGCGTGATCGAGGCCACGGCCGAGGAGCTGCGCTGCCCGGTCTTGCTGGAGGGCTACGAGCCGCCGGCGGACCCGCGCCTGTGCAACTTCCGGGTGACCCCGGACCCGGGGGTGATTGAAGTCAACGTGCAGCCCTCGGTCAGTTGGGACGAGTTGGTGGAGCGCACCGAGTTTCTCTATGAGCAGGCCCGGCAGACGCGCCTGACCAGCGAGAAGTTCATGATCGATGGGCGCCACACCGGCACCGGTGGCGGCAACCATTTTGTCCTTGGCGGAGCCACCCCGGCCGACTCGCCGTTCCTGCGGCGCCCCGACCTGCTGCGCAGCCTGATCAGTTACTGGCACAACCACCCGTCGCTGTCCTACCTGTTTTCCGGGTTGTTCATCGGCCCCACGTCCCAGGCACCGAGGGTCGACGAGGCACGCAATGACGCGCTGTACGAGCTGGAGATTGCCTTCGCGCAGATGCCGGCTCCCGGCCAGGAGTGCGCGCCCTGGTTGGTGGACCGCCTGCTGCGCAACCTGCTGATCGATGTCACCGGCAACACCCATCGCGCCGAGTTCTGCATCGATAAGCTGTATTCGCCGGATGGCGCCACCGGGCGCCTTGGCCTGCTGGAGCTGCGGGCCTTTGAAATGCCGCCCCATGCGCGCATGAGCCTGGCCCAGCAGTTGCTGCTGCGGGCGCTGGTGGCGCGCTTCTGGCGCGAGCCTTACGCGCCGGCCCGGTTGGCGCGCTGGGGCACCGAACTGCACGATCGTTTTCTGTTGCCGCACTTTATCGAACAGGATTTCGCTGATGTATTGGTGGAGCTGAATGCCGCCGGCTACCCGCTGCGGGCCGAATGGTTTGCCGCGCACCTGGAGTTCCGCTTTCCCAAGGTCGGCGATTACGCCGTCAGTGGCATCGAGCTGGAACTGCGCCAGGCCCTGGAGCCCTGGCATGTGCTGGGGGAGGAGGGCGCGGCGGGTGGCACGGTGCGTTATGTCGACTCTTCCCTGGAGCGCCTGCAGGTCAAGGTCGGCGGCCTGGTACCCGAGCGCCATGTGTTGACCTGCAATGGCGTGGCGCTGCCCCTGCATCCCACCGGGCGGGTCGGCGAGTTTGTCGCCGGGGTACGTTACCGCGCCTGGCAGCCGGCCAATTGCCTGCAACCCACTATCCCGGTGCATGCACCTTTGGTGTTCGACCTGCTGGATACCTGGATGCAGCGCTCCCTGGGCGGCTGCCAATACCATGTGGCCCACCCCGGCGGGCGCAATTACGACAGCCTGCCGGTGAATGCCAACGAGGCGGAAAGCCGGCGCATGGCGCGCTTCTTCCGCCTGGGCCATAGCCCGGGAAGCCTGGAGGTGCCGCCAGTGGTGATCAATGCCGAGCTGCCGCTGACCCTGGATTTACGACGTTTCTAATCCACCTGCGACGCCTGTGAGATAGCCATATCCGGGCGTCATGGCGGTGCGTTAATCTGACTTTCCCTGCCGTCTGCCGAGTGTTCCATGCCTGACTTGCTAGACCGTTACCCGCTGACGGCGGGTACCTACCACGAGTTGCTGGATGACCAGGGCCAGGTCCGGGCGCACTGGCAGCGGCTGCTGGAACAGTTGCAGCGCAGCAGCCCCGGTCAACTGGCCCAGCGCCAGGCGCTGCTGACCCGGCAGATCCACGAGAACGGCGTCACCTACAACGTCTATGCCGACCCCAAGGGCGCCGACCGGCCCTGGGAACTGGACCTGTTGCCCCATGTGATCGCGGCGGATGAATGGCAGTTGCTGTCCACCGGAATCGCCCAGCGCGCTCGCCTGCTCAATGCCGTGCTGGCGGACCTGTATGGCCCGCAGCGGTTGATCCGCGAAGGGCTGTTGCCGGCGGAACTGGTGTTCGGCCACAACAATTTCCTCTGGCCATGCCAGGGCATCTGCCCGCCGGAACAGACCTTCCTGCACCTGTATGCCGTGGACCTGGCCCGCAGCCCGGACGGGCGTTGGTGGGTCACCGCCGACCGTACCCAGGCGCCCTCCGGGGCCGGCTATGCCCTGGAGAACCGCATGAGCGTGTCCCGGGCGTTCCCCGACCTGTACCGCGACCTGCAAGTGCAGCACCTGGCCGGGTTCTTCCGCACCCTGCAGGAAACCCTGGCCCGCCAGGCACCCCGGGACAGCGAAGCGCCACTGGTGGTGCTGCTGACGCCAGGGCGGTTCAACGAGAGCTATTTCGAGCACCTGTACCTGGCGCGACAGCTTGGCTACCCGCTGGTGGAGGGCGGCGACCTGACCGTGCGTGATGCCACGGTGTACCTCAAAACTCTCAGCGGCCTGCGCCGGGTGCACGCCATCATGCGTCGCCTGGACGACGATTTCTGCGATCCGCTGGAGTTGCGCACCGACTCGGCCCTGGGGGTTCCCGGGCTGCTGGACGCGGTGCGCCAGGGCCGGGTGCTGGTGGCCAACGCCCTGGGCAGCGGGGTGCTGGAATCCCCCGGCCTGCTGGGCTTCCTGCCGAAGATCAGCCAGTTTCTGCTGGGCGAGGAACTGCTTCTGCCGTCCATCGCTACCTGGTGGTGCGGCGAGGCCCCGGTGCTGCAGCAGGCCCTGGAAAAACTCCCGGATCTGCTGGTCAAGCCGGCCTTCGCTTCCCAGAGCTTCACCCCGGTGCTGGGCCGCGATCTGAACGCCGAGCAACGCCGGCGATTGGCTGAGCGCATGCGGGCGCGGCCCTATGCCTATGTCGCCCAGGAATTGCCGCAACTGTCCCAGGCGCCGGTCTGGCAGGCCGAGAACGGGCAGTTGCAGCCCCGTGCCATCGGCATGCGGGTGTATGCGGTGGCCAGCGAGGACGGCTACCGGGTGCTGCCCGGAGGACTGACCCGGGTCGCTGCCCAGGCCGGTGCCGAAGTGGTGTCGATGCAGCGCGGTGGCGCCAGCAAGGACACCTGGGTGCTGGGTGAGCGGGCGCCCAGCGGCGAGCAGTGGAAGGCCCAGCGCACCATCGGCGTATATGACCTGGTGCGCCGCGATCCCTACCTGCCGTCGCGGGTGGTGGAAAACCTGTTCTGGTTCGGCCGTTATTGCGAGCGCTGTGACGACAGTGCGCGGCTGCTGCGGATCATGCTGGCGCGCTATGTCGACGGCGATGACCCGCAAGCCTTGCTGGCCGCGGTGGACCTGGGAGAAAGCCTGATGCTGCTGCCGGATGAGGGCGAGCTGCCCGAGCGCCTGCTGGCGGCCCTGTTGGGTGAGGACTGGTCCTTCAGCTTGCGCTCCAACCTGCAACGCTTGCAGTGGGCGGCTTCCCAGGTACGCGGCAAGCTGTCCCGGGAAAACTGGCAGGCCCTGGTGGAGCTGCAGCGCGAGGCCCAGGAGCTGGACACTCCGGAGCCGGATTTCGCCGAACTGCTGGATTTTCTCAACCGCCTGGTGATGTCCCTGGCGGCGCTCTCCGGCTTCGCCCTAGACGACATGACCCGCGACGAAGGCTGGCGCTTCCTGATGATTGGCCGGCGCATCGAGCGCCTGCAGTTCCTCAGCAGCAGCCTCGCGGCCTTCCTGCGGGGCACCGCGGCCTTCGACCAGGCCGGCCTGGACTGGCTGCTGGAGCTGGGTAACAGCAGCATCACCTACCGGTCGCGCTACCTGGCGGTGGCGCAGTTGATTCCGGTCCTCGACCTGTTGCTGCTGGATGAACAGAACCCCCACGCCGTGTTGTTCCAGCTCAAGCTGGTGACCCGCACCCTCAAGCGCCTCAACGATGATTTCGGCGTGCCCCGCGAGCTGGCGCTGCCGCGGCTGGTGGAGCGCCTGGCGCATTTCGACCTGGGCTGCCTGGAGAACTCGCTGTTCGGCGAGGCCAGTGTGCACGCCGCAGTGGAGGGCCTGGCGGACCTGCTGCAGGAGATCGCCGAGGTCAGCGGGCAGGTTTCGGACCGCCTGGCGCTGCGGCATTTCGCCCATGTGGATGATGTCAGCCAGCAAACGGTGTCGGTCTGATGAGCGCGCGCTACCAGGTGTTCCACGACACCCACTACCGCTACGACAGCCCGGTATCCCTGGCCCAGCAACTGGCGCACCTGTGGCCTCGGGCCTGTGCCTGGCAACTGTGCAGCGAGCGGCAATTGCTGATCAGCCCCGACCCTACCAGCCGTCGTGACGAGAAGGATGTATTCGGCAACCCGCTGACCCGCCTGGCCTTCGAGCGCCCCCATGACGAATTGCTGGTCAATGCCCAGCTCAGTGTCGAGGTGCTGGAGCGGCCGGCGCTGGATTTTGCCGCGTCACTGCCCTGGGATGCCGCCCGCGGCGCCCTGACCTACAGCGGCCAGCCCTTGCCCGAGGCGTTGCTGGAAGCCTGTCGCTACCGTTTCGAATCGCCTTATGTGCATCTGAAGCAGAGTTTTGTCGAGTTCTGCGCCAGTTGCTTCGTACCGGGGCGGCCGCTGTTGCAGGGCGCCCAGGCGTTGATGGAGAAGATCTTCAGTGAGTTCACTTTCGACGCCGAAGCCACCCAGGTGGCGACGCCGCTGGTGGAGGTGCTGGAACGTCGGCGCGGGGTGTGCCAGGACTTCGCCCACCTGATGCTGGCCTGCCTGCGCTCGCGAGGGCTGGCGGCGCGCTATGTCAGTGGCTACTTGCTGACCCAGCCACCGCCGGGGCAGCCGCGGCTGATCGGCGCCGATGCTTCCCATGCCTGGGTTTCAGTGTTTTGCCCGGTGCTGGGCTGGGTGGATTTCGACCCGACCAACAACGTGCAGCCGGCGCTGGAGCACATCACCCTGGCCTGGGGCCGGGATTTTTCCGATGTGTCGCCGTTGCGTGGGGTGATTCTGGGAGGGGGCAGCCATGACCCGGATGTTCGGGTCACCGTCATGCCCCTGGCATGACACGGCCATCTCCGACCTTGCAGGAGCCGGCTTGCCAGCGATGGGGCCGGCGGATATTGCGTAGGGCTGGAGAGCGCTTTCGCTGGCCAGCCAGCTCCTACGGGGCAGGTCAGGCCTGGGGGGCCTCGGGCTCGGCGTCGTCGACGCTCACTTCACCTTCTGCATCCGGGTTCAGTGCGCTGGTTTCTTCAGCGGCGGCTTTCTTGCGTTGCAGCTTTTCCTCTTTCTTCTGTTCCTTGGCCAAGTCACGTTGACGTTTGGCGAAGGAGTAGTTGGGTTTGGCCATGGGCGATCCTCTGGGGTCGAAGGTGAGGTTGAGCGGCGCGTATTCTGCCTGTTATCGGGGCCGGGTGGTTAACTGGGTTTGCCTTCGGCCCATTTGTCCGGGACCGTCGGTTGCCAGGCGTCCAGCGCATCCAGCAGGCCGGCCGGCGACTCGCTCATTTGCAGCATGTCACGGTGCGGGGCACGGACGAAGCCTTCGCCGACGATATGATCGAGAAAACCGCTGAGTTTTTCGTAGAAGCCATTCACTTCCAGCAGGCCGAGCGGCTTGTGGTGGTAGCCCAACTGGCCCCAGGTCCAGACTTCGAACAGTTCTTCCAGGGTTCCCAGGCCGCCGGGCAGGGCGATGAAGGCGTCGCTGAGCTCGGCCATGCGCGCCTTGCGGGCGTGCATGCCGTCCACCACTTCCAGGCGGGTCAGGCCGCGATGGCCGATTTCCTTGTCCTTCAGGCTTTGCGGAATGATCCCGATGACTTCGCCCCCGGCCGCCAGGGCCGCGTCGGCGACGATGCCCATCAGCCCTACCGCGCCGCCGCCATACACCAGGGTCAGCTTGCGCTCGGCGATGGCCCGGCCCAGGGCCTGGGCGGCTTCACGATAGAGAGGGTTGGCGCCGGTGCTGGCGCCACAGAATACACAGACAGAAGTTAACGACATGACTTACTCCGAGGTCATTGATGGCCTCAGAGTAAAGGCTCGCCGGCCTCGCTCCAAGTATTAAACCTCCCGTTGCGGGGTTTCATGGGTACCGCTGGCGCCACAGGCGTAGGCGGCGAGCAAGCTGCGAAACAGGCTGTTCAACGGCATGAGGGTGACTCCGATCAGGGACGATGGCGTGATTCTAGAAGCGTGCCATGCCGCTGGCCGGTTGATTGTCTTGATCAGGTCGATAGCAGAGAGTTGTATACAATTTTTTGATGCAAATCATAGGAACTTGCGAGAAATTCAGGCAGTCTTCCGTCCCATGGATTCAGATGGATTTTGTTAACCCTGCCTTGGAGATTCACCATGTTTGCCAAACTCGTTGCGGTATCCCTGTTGACACTGGCCAGCAGCCAACTGATGGCCGCCGAATGCAAGGTCGATGTCGACTCTACCGACCAGATGTCCTTCAACACTAAGGAAATCACCATCGACAAGAGCTGCAAGACCTTCACCGTGAACCTGACCCACTCCGGCAGCCTGCCGAAGAACGTCATGGGCCACAACTGGGTACTGAGCAAGACCGCAGACATGGCTGGCATCGCCACCGACGGCATGGCCGCCGGCATCGACAAGAGCTACCTGAAGGAAGGCGACACCCGCGTCATCGCCCACACCAAGATCATCGGTGCCGGCGAGAAAGATTCGGTGACCTTCGACGTATCGAAGCTGACCGCTGGCGAAAGCTACCAGTTCTTCTGCTCGTTCCCGGGCCACAACTCGATGATGAAAGGCGCTGTGGTCCTGAAGTAAGCATCAGGCCCGGCTGCAACAAGAAAGCGCCCCCAGGGGCGCTTTTTTTGTGTGCATCCGTAGGAGCGGGCTTGCCCGCGAAGAGGCCCTCGAGCCTTGTGCAGTACAAGCGGCCCTTTCGCCGGCAAGCCGGCACCTACAGAGCGAGGCGGGTCATGGGGCGAAGGGCATGACGCGTTTGTGATGGGTCTTGCGGTAGGTGTCGCAGATGATCTTGAAGGCTTCCTCACGTACCGGCTGGCCATGCAGGAAGGCGTCGATCTCGGCGTAGGTGACGCCGTGGGACGCTTCGTCCGGCTTGCCCGGCGACAGGTCTTCGAGGTCGGCGGTAGGGACTTTTTCCACCAGGGACTCCGGCGCGCCGAAATAGCGGGCAATGGAGCGCACCTGGTTTTTCACCAGGCCGCTCAGGGGCGCCAGGTCGCAGGCGCCGTCACCGAACTTGGTAAAGAAACCCATCACCGCTTCGGCGGCGTGGTCGGTACCTATCACCAGGCCATGGGCGGCGCCGGCGATGGTGTACTGGGCCACCATGCGCATCCGCGCCTTGGTGTTGCCGAGGACGAAATCCCGGGACACCGCGTGCTGCCCCTCGAAGGCCGCGACTTCGTTGGCCAGGGCCCTGACCGCCGGGCCGATGTTCACGGTGTGGCGTTCGTCAGGGTTGATGAAGTCCACCGAGGCCTGGGCATCGTGTTCGTCGAACTGGGTCTCATAGGGCAGGCGCACGGCAATGAAGCGGTAGCCATCGTCCCCGCTGCGTTCGCGCAATTCACGCATCGCCCGTTGGGCCAGCAGGCCGGCGGTCAGGGAGTCGACGCCGCCGCTGATGCCCAGGACCAGGGACTTGAGCCCGGAATTGACCAGGCAGTCCTGGATGAAGCGGATGCGCCGGGCGATTTCTGCCTCAAGGGCGGCGTGGTCGGGAAAAGGTGCTTGGACCTTGAGCTGCTGCGCAATCTCACGCTGTACGGCTTGCATGATTCACTCCTTGCCAGGTTGGGCAGGTACTTGGAAAACGTGGCGCAAGTAAGCGACGAAGTTCGGATCCTTGCAATGGGTCTTGCCCGCTTCATCGGAGATCTTGGCGACGGGCTGGCCATTGCAGGCAGCCATTTTAAGCACGATGCTCATCGGCTCGACACCGGGAATGTCACAGGTCAGGTTGGTGCCGATGCCGAAGCTGACATTGATCCGCCCCCGCAGCGCACGGAATATTTCCAGGGCGCGCGGCAGGCTCAGGCTGTCGGAGAACACCAGGGTCTTGCTCATCGGATCGATGCCCAGCTTGTGGTAGTGGGCGATGGCCTTTTCCGCCCAGAGGATCGGGTCGCCGGAGTCGTGGCGCAGGCCGTCGAACAGCTTGGCGAAGAACAGGTCGAAATCGCCGAGGAAGGCATCGGTGGTGATGCAATCCGTCAGAGCGATGCCCAGCAAGCCACGGTATTCGCGGACCCAGCAGTCGAGGGCGGCGATCTGGCTGTCGATCAGCCGCGGCCCCAGTTGCTGGTGGGCCATGATCCATTCGTGGGCCATGGTGCCCAGGGGTTTCATGTTCAGTTCCCGGGACAGGTGCACGTTGCTGGTGCCGACAAAACGTCCGGGGAAATCGTGCTTGAGCACGTTCACTACTTCTTCCTGGACCCGGTAGGAAAAGCGTCGGCGGGTGCCGAAATCCGCCACTTGCAGCTCGGAAAGTTCTTCGCTGCTGGCGTTGGCGGTCAGCCAGTCGAACTTGCGGTACAGCTGCTCGCGGGCCTGGACCAGCTGGATCTCGCGATAGCGGTAGCGGTTGCGCACCTCGCTGATGATGGCCAGCATCGGCACTTCGAACAGGATCACGTGCAGCCAGGGGCCGCGCAGGCGGATAAACAGCTCGCCGTCCTCGATGCCGGTATGCACGTAGCGCAGGTTGAAGCGAAACAGCCCGAGAAAGCGCAGGAAATCCGGCTTGAGGAAGCTGATCCGTTCGAGAAAGCCCAACTGGTCGGCGCTCAGGCTCAGTTCCGCCAGGCGCTCGAACTGGTAGCGGATCTCTGCCAGATAGGGCCGCAGGTCCTCGCTGTTACGGCAACGAAACTCCCATTCCACCTCGACGTTGGGGTAGTTGTGCAGCACCGCCTGCATCATGGTCAGTTTGTAGAAGTCGGTGTCGAGCAGGTTCTGCACGATGCGATCGGCAAATACACTCTCGCTCATAACGGGAATCTCCATGCTGGCCGCGACGGACAAGTGCGGCATTCAGCTCTTTCAATGAAGGCGCTAGTGGCGCATAGACGCGCAGCGCTTTGCCAGTGTTTTTTGTGGCGGGCCATTCTCCGGCCGTAGGAGCTGGCTTGCCAGCGAACGGATCTTCAGTCTTGAGCAGGGCTCAAGGGCCCCATCGCCGGCAAGCCGGTTCCTACGGCAGGGGCGAGTCGTTGTGTTCGAGCATCCAGCGCACGAAGTCCCGGACCTTGGGCACTTCCGCCGAGTGTTCGGGGTAGGCCAGGTAATAGGCGTCCTGGCTGGGCATGGCGTATTCCCAGGCGATCACCAGCTTGCCTTCAGCCAGTTCTTCTTCCACCAGAAAACGTGGCAGCAGGGCGACCCCGCAGCCGACCTGGGCCGCACGGATGCACATATAGAAGGTTTCGAAGCGTGGGCCGTGGTAGCTGTGCTCGGTCTGGTAGCCCTGTTGGTCGAACCATTCGTGCCAGCCCTGGGGCCGTGAAGCGTTTTGCAACAGCACCAGTTCAGTGAGTTGCCTGGGGTCGGTCAAGGGCTCGGCGGGCAGGCTGTCAGGGGCGCAGACCGCCACCAGCTCTTCGCTGAACAGCTTCAGGCTCTCGGTGCCGGGGCGTGAGCCCTGGCCAAAGTAGAAGGCCAGGTCGGCATGGCCCTGGAGCAGTTCGTCAGGCTCTTGCTCATTGCACAGGTCCAGGTGGATGTGCGGGTGGCGCAGTCGCCAGCCCTTGAGGCGCGGCACCAGCCAGCGGGCGCCAAAAGTGTAGGGCGTGGAGACTCGTAGGACTTCGGTCTCGCCGCCGTAGGAACGCAGGTAATGGGTAGACATCTCCACCTGGGTGAGGATCTTGCGCACCTCCACCAGGTACAGGTCGCCGGCCGGAGTCAGTTGCAGGCGCCGCCGTACCCGACGAAACAGCAGGTGTTGCAGCAGCTCTTCCAGTTGCGCCACTTGCTTGCTCACCGCGCTCTGGGTCAGGTTGAGCTCTTCGGCCGCACGGGTGAAGCTCAGGTGCCGGGTCACGGCCTCGAAGCACTGCAGGGCGGTGATCGACGGCAAGTAGCGTTTGTTGAGCATGGGTGTTCCTTGTTCTTATGGGTGCCAGCGAGCGGCTCAGCATGAATAAACGGAATGATATCTCGCTTAAAGGTCGTTTGTTGGCAAGTCTCGGGCCAGCTACAACTACTAGCCTTGATGGCCGTCGCAGCGGCCTGGTTCTTTCGCTTTCATCTGTAAGGAGTAACCCCATGGTTGCCGCATTGCTTGATCGTCTGGGTGTCAACCCGGCCCTGTACCAGTCGGGCACCCAGCCTGTGCATTCGCCCATCGACGGCAGCCGGATCGCCGCGGTGAACTGGCAGGGCGCCGCCGAGGTGGAGCAGCAGGTCAGTCGCGCAGAGCATGCATTCGCCCTGTGGCGCAAGGTGCCGGCACCCCGTCGCGGCGAGCTGGTGCGGCAATTCGGCGAGGTGCTGCGCGAGTACAAGGCCGACCTGGGGGAGCTGGTGTCCTGGGAAGCTGGCAAGATCACCCAGGAAGGCCTGGGGGAAGTGCAGGAAATGATCGACATCTGCGACTTCGCTGTCGGCCTGTCGCGCCAGCTCTACGGCCTGACCATCGCCTCCGAGCGCCCGGGCCACCACATGCGTGAAACCTGGCATCCCCTGGGGGTTGTCGGGGTGATCAGCGCCTTCAACTTCCCGGTAGCGGTCTGGGCCTGGAACACCACCCTGGCGCTGGTCTGCGGCAACCCGGTGATCTGGAAACCCTCGGAAAAGACCCCGCTCACCGCCCTGGCCTGCCAGGCGCTGCTGGAGCGCGTGTTGAAGAACTTCCAGGATGCTCCCGAATACCTGAGCCAGGTGATCATCGGCGGCCGTGATGCCGGCGCCGCCCTGGTGGACGATCCGCGGGTGGCCCTGATCAGTGCCACCGGCAGCACCCGCATGGGCCGCGAAGTGGCGCCGAAAGTGGCCGCGCGCTTTGCCCGCAGCATCCTCGAACTGGGGGGCAACAATGCCATGATCCTCGGCCCCAGCGCCGACCTGGACATGGCGGTGCGCGCCATCCTGTTCAGCGCCGTGGGTACCGCCGGCCAGCGTTGCACCACCCTGCGTCGCCTGATTGCCCACGAGTCGGTGAAAGAGGAAATCATCAGCCGCCTCAAGACGGCCTATTCCAAGGTGCGCATCGGCCACCCGCTGGAAGGCAACCTGATCGGCCCGCTGATCGACAAGCACAGTTTCGAGGCCATGCAGGATGCCCTGGAGCAGGCCCTGAGCGAGGGCGGCCGGGTCTTCGGCGGCCAGCGCCAGTTGCAGGACCAGTTCCCCAACGCCTACTACGTGTCGCCGGCCATCGTCGAAATGCCCGAGCAGAGCGAGGTGGTGTGCAGCGAAACCTTCGCGCCGATCCTCTATGTGATCGGCTACAACGACTTCGAAGAAGCGCTGCGCCTGAACAACGCCGTGCCTCAGGGCCTGTCGTCCTGCATCTTCACCACCGACGTGCGTGAGGCCGAGCAGTTCATGTCGGCGGTGGGCAGCGACTGCGGCATCGCCAACGTCAACATCGGCCCCAGCGGCGCAGAGATCGGCGGCGCCTTCGGCGGCGAGAAGGAAACCGGCGGCGGTCGCGAATCCGGCTCCGATGCCTGGCGCGGCTACATGCGGCGCCAGACCAACACCGTCAACTACTCCCGGGAACTGCCGCTGGCCCAGGGCATCACCTTCGATTGAGTCTTTTCGCGAGCACGCTCGCTCCTACGGGGAGGTTTGTAGGAGCCAGCTTGCTGGCGAACAGCGGCAAGTGCGTTTCAGCGTCTGTGGTTCGTTGATTTCGGAGTCTGGCAATGGCGCTACAAGAACAATGTCTGTGGGAAACACTCACTCCGCTACGGCCTGACAGGGCGCCGCTCAAGGGCGAGCTGACGGCGGATGTGTGCATCATCGGCGCCGGCTTCACCGGGCTGTCGGCCGCCGTGCATTTGCTGGAGCAGGGCAAGCGGGTCTGTGTGGTCGAAGCCCACCGCGCGGGGCACGGCGGTTCAGGGCGCAACGTCGGGCTGGTGAACGCCGGCATGTGGATCCCGCCGGACGAGATCGAGGCCGGTTTCGGCGAGCAGGTGGGCAGCCAGCTCAACCGCATGCTCGGCGCGGCGCCGTCATTGGTGTTCAGCCTGGTGGACAAGTACCACATCGATTGCCAGCTGCGCCGCGAAGGCACTTTGCACATGGCCCACAACGCCCGGGGCGAGGCTGATCTGCGCAGCCGTGAAGAACAGTGGAAACGTCGCGGGGCCCCCGTGGAGCTGCTGACCGGCGCGGCGTGCGAGGCGGCCACCGGCACTCGCAAGATTGCCGCGGCCCTGCTCGACCGGCGGGCGGGAACCCTCAACCCCATGGCTTACGTCAGCGGCCTGGCCAGGGCGGCGACGGAATTGGGCGGGCGTCTGTTCGACCATTCCCCGGTCACCCGCCTGGAGCGCCAGGGCCAGCGCTGGTCGGTGCAGACCGAACAGGGCTCGGTGCTGGCCGAGCAGGTGGTGATCGCCTCCAACGCCTACACCGAAGGCGACTGGACCGAGCTGCGGCGCAACTTCTTCCCCGGCTACTACTACCAGGTGGCTTCCGCGCCCCTGACCGAAGAAGCGGCCCGGCAGATCCTGCCCGGGGGCCAGGGCTCCTGGGATACCCGACAGGTGCTCAGCAGCATCCGCCGGGATGCCGAGGGCCGCCTGTTGCTGGGCAGCCTGGGCAATGGCAGCCAGAAGCCCTTGTGGTTCCTCAAGGCCTGGGCCGACCGCGTACAGCAGCATTACTTCCCGTACCTCAAGCCGGTGGAGTGGGAATGCACCTGGACCGGCTGCATCGCCTTCACCCCCGACCACCTGATGCGCCTGTTCGAGCCGGCCCCGGGCCTGGTGGCTGTCACCGGTTACAACGGCCGTGGCGTGACCACCGGAACCGTGGTGGGCAAGGCCTTCGCCGACTACCTGTGCAACGGCGACCCCCAGGCCCTGCCGATCCCCTTCGCAGCCATGCAGCCCCTGGCCGGCGTGGGCTTGCGCAGTTGCCTGTACGAAGCCGGCTTCTCCCTCTACCACGCGGGCCAGTGCCTGCGAATTGTGATCTGAACAAGGAAATAGTGGGCGGCCGACGACGCTTTTCGATGCAGCGACTAGCCTGTAATGGTGCGGCTCGTAGCAGTCTCGCACCAGCAGTGTGCAGTTCGGTGACGCGAGCTGTTACAGCAGGGTTGCACGTTGAATTGTGTCGCGGTTGCAATGATGGCACGCATGGGTTGCGCCCATTAAAAAGCAGGGTTTTACCTTCCGCGGTTTAGACGGTTGCACGCCCAATAAAAAAGGGCTCGAAACAGTCGAAATAACAATAAGACAGCGACTTTTTTCAGAATAAAAAACCACTGGCACGGCGCTTGCTCTGAGCAACCTTAGTGAAGTCGCAGTGCCAACTAAAAAAACCTTGGAGCACCACCTCATGTCCCAGACGTTTTACAAGAAAGGCTTTCTGGCCCTCGCAGTGGCAACTGCGCTGGGTGTTTCTGCGTTTGCTCAAGCCGACCTGAAGATCGGTGTAGCGGGTCCCATGACAGGCGCCAACGCGGCATTTGGCGAGCAGTACATGAAGGGTGCACAGGCAGCGGCTGACGAGATCAACGCCAAGGGCGGGGTCAACGGCGAGAAGATCGTCCTGGTCAAGGGCGATGACGCCTGTGAACCCAAGCAGGCGGTGGCAGTGGCCAACCGCCTGGTGGACCAGGACAAGGTGGCCGGCGTGGTCGGGCACTTCTGCTCCTCGTCGACCATTCCGGCTTCCGAGGTGTACAGCGACGCCGGTGTGATTGCCATCACCCCGGGCTCCACCAACCCCCAGGTCACCGAGCGTGGCCTCTCCGCGATGTTCCGCATGTGCGGGCGTGACGACCAGCAGGGCATCGTCGCCGGTGACTACATCATCGATGTGCTCAAGGGCAAGAAAGTCGTGGTGCTGCACGACAAGGACACCTACGGCCAGGGCCTGGCGGATGCCACCAAGGCACAGTTGACCAAGCGCGGCGTGACCCCGGTGCTGTACGAGGGCCTGACCCGTGGCGAGAAAGACTTCAGCGCCGTGGTGACCAAGATCCGCGCCGCCGGCGCCGACGTGGTGTACTTCGGCGGCCTGCATCCGGAAGCCGGTCCGCTGGTACGCCAACTGCGCGAGCAGGGCCTGAAGGACGTCAAGTTCATGTCCGACGACGGCATCGTTACCGACGAATTGGTGACCACCGCCGGTGGCCCGCAATACGTTGACGGCGTGTACATGACCTTCGGCGCCGACCCGCGCCTGCTGCCAGACAGCAAGGCCGTGGTGGATGCCTTCCGCAAGGCCGGCACCGAGCCAGAGGGCTATACCCTGTACGCTTATGCCTCGATCCAGGCCCTGGCGGCCGGCTTCGGCGGCGCCAAGTCCAACAAGGGCGAAGATGCGGCCAAATGGCTCAAGGCCAATCCGGTGAAAACCGTGATGGGCGAGAAGTCCTGGGACGCCAAGGGTGACCTCAAGGTTTCCGACTACGTGGTCTATCAGTGGGACAAGGACGGCAAGTACCACCAGCTGGAAAAACAGAAGTGACATGAGTCCGAACGGGCCGGTACCACCCCCTGGTACCGGTCCCTGCTCGTGCAGTACTTGCCTTTTCTCGTAGAGCTGCACAACGGACGTGTTGCGCAGACGGGTGATCCCTGTCCGGCGTCGACGGCCTGTGCAGTCTCTCAAGTCCGTGAGATTGCGTTATGGATGGTATTTTCCTGCAGCAACTGATCAATGGGCTGACCCTCGGGTCCGTCTACGGTCTGATCGCCATCGGCTACACAATGGTCTATGGCATCATCGGCATGATCAACTTCGCCCACGGCGAGGTTTACATGATTTCCGCCTACCTCGCGGCAATCAGTCTGGCTCTGCTGGCCTATTTCGGCATTGAATCCTTCCCGCTACTCATTCTCGGCACGCTGATCTTCACCGTCGTGGTGACGGGGATCTATGGCTGGGTCATCGAGCGCGTGGCCTACAAACCCCTGCGCAACTCCACCCGCCTGGCGCCGCTGATCAGCGCCATCGGCATTTCGCTGATCCTGCAGAACTACGCGCAGATCAGCCAGGGTGCCAAGCAGCAAGGGGTTCCGACCCTGCTGGCCGGGGCCTGGAAAGTCGATATCGGCACAGGCTTCGTGCAGCTCACCTACACCAAGATCTTCATCCTGGTGGCGGCGTTCGCCGGCATGGCACTGCTCACCTACATCATCAAGTACACCAAGCTCGGGCGTATGTGCCGGGCCACCCAGCAAGACCGCAAGATGGCCTCGATCCTCGGCATCAACACCGACCGGGTGATCTCCTACGTGTTCGTCATCGGCGCGGCCATGGCGGCCCTGGCCGGGGTGCTGATCACCATGAACTACGGCACGTTCGACTTCTATGCCGGCTTCGTCATCGGCATCAAGGCGTTCACCGCGGCGGTACTCGGCGGCATCGGCTCGCTGCCTGGGGCGATGCTCGGCGGGATCATCCTCGGCATCTCCGAGTCGCTGTTCTCCGGCTTGATCAACTCCGACTACAAAGACGTGTTCAGTTTCTCGCTGCTGGTGCTGATCCTGATCTTCCGTCCCCAAGGCCTGCTGGGTCGCCCACTCGTGGCGAAGGTGTAAGTATGTCTGCTGCCAATAAACCGATTGATATCAAAAAGAGCGTCATCGACGCCGTGCTGGCCGGGCTGATCTCGCTGATCGTGTTTGGCCCCATCGTGGGTGTGGTGCTCGATGGCTACAGTTTCAACCTGCAGCCGACTCGCGTGGCCTGGCTGGTAGCCATTGTCATGGCCGGCCGGCTGGCCCTGAGCCTGTTCCTGCAAACCCCCAAGGGCCTGAAGATTCTCCAGGGCTTTGAAAGCACCGGCTCCGGCGTGCATGTGCTGGCGCCGGACTACAAGTCGCGGCTGCGCTGGATCATCCCGGCCCTGATCGTGATCGCCATCGTGTTTCCGTTCTTCGCCAACAAGTACCTGCTGACCGTGGTCATTCTCGGGTTGATCTACGTACTGCTGGGCCTGGGGCTGAACATCGTGGTGGGGCTGGCGGGCCTGCTGGACCTGGGTTACGTGGCGTTCTACGCCATCGGCGCCTACGGCCTGGCCCTGGGCTACCAGTACCTGGGCTTGGGCTTCTGGACCGTGCTGCCCCTGGCGGCGATTGCCGCGGCCCTGGCGGGGTGCATATTGGGCTTCCCGGTGCTGAGGATGCACGGCGACTACCTGGCCATCGTGACCCTGGGCTTCGGCGAGATCATCCGCCTGGTGCTCAATAACTGGCTGTCCTTCACCGGTGGCCCCAACGGCATGCCGGTGCCGTCGCCGACTTTCCTGGGCCTGGAGTTCGGCCGCAAGGCCAAGGACGGCGGGGTGCCGTTTCATGAGTTCTTCGGCCTGGAATACAACCCCAACCTGAAATTCCTGTTCATCTACATCGTGCTGTTCCTGGTGGTGCTGCTGGTGCTCTACATCAAGCACCGGCTGACCCGCATGCCCGTGGGGCGGGCCTGGGAAGCCCTGCGTGAAGACGAGATCGCCTGCCGCGCCATGGGCCTGAACCATGTGCTGGTCAAACTCTCGGCCTTCACCATCGGTGCCTCCACCGCGGGCCTGGCCGGGGTGTTCTTCGCCAGCTACCAGGGCTTCGTCAACCCGTCCTCGTTCACCTTCTTCGAGTCGGCGCTGATCCTCGCCATCGTGGTCCTGGGCGGCATGGGCTCGACTGTCGGCGTGGTGATCGCAGCCTTCGTGCTGACCGTGGCTCCGGAGCTGCTGCGCAGTTTCTCCGAGTACCGGGTGCTGCTGTTCGGCATTCTCATGGTGTTGATGATGATCTGGCGACCGCGAGGGCTGATCCGCATCAGCCGCACCGGCGTCACTCCACGCAAAGGTGCTCTGACTGAGGGGAACGCGCCATGAGCGAATACATTCTTTCGGTCGAAAACCTGATGATGCACTTCGGTGGCATCAAGGCCCTCAGCGACGTCAGCCTGAAGGTCAAGCGCAACTCGATCTTCGCCCTGATCGGCCCCAACGGCGCCGGCAAGACCACGGTGTTCAACTGCCTGACCGGCTTCTACAAGGCCTCCGGCGGGCGCATCGAGCTCAATACCCGGGGCCGGCAGACCAACGTCATCAAGCTCCTGGGCGAGCCCTTTCGCGCCACCGACTTCGTCTCGCCGAAAAGCTTCGCCAGCCGCCTGTACTACAAGATGTTCGGCGGCACCCACCTGGTGAACCGCGCCGGGCTGGCGCGGACCTTCCAGAACATTCGCCTGTTCAAGGAAATGTCCGTGGTGGAAAACCTGCTGGTGGCCCAGCACATGTGGGTCAACCGCAACCTGCTGGCCGGCATCCTCAACACCAAGGGCTACCGCAAGGCGGAAAGCGCCGCCCTGGACCATGCTTTCTACTGGCTGGAAGTGGTGGACCTGGTGGACTGCGCCAACCGCCTAGCCGGCGAGTTGTCCTACGGCCAGCAACGACGCCTGGAGATCGCCCGGGCCATGTGCACCCGGCCGCAGATCATCTGCCTCGACGAACCGGCCGCCGGCCTCAACCCCCAGGAAACCGAGGCGCTGAGCGCAATGATCCGGCTGCTGCGCGACGAGCACGACCTGACTGTGGTGCTGATCGAACACGACATGGGCATGGTGATGAGTATTTCCGACCACATCGTGGTGCTCGACCACGGCAACGTGATCGCCGAGGGCGGGCCGGAGGCGATCCGCAATGATCCGAAAGTGATTGCCGCCTACCTGGGTGCCGACGAAGAGGAGCTGGCATGACTCAACCTATCCTCGAACTCAAGGACCTGGACGTGTACTACGGCCCGATCCAGGCCCTGAAGAAAGTCTCGCTGCACATCAACGAAGGGGAAACCGTGAGCCTGATCGGCTCCAACGGCGCCGGCAAGTCGACCCTGCTGATGTCGATCTTCGGCCAGCCCCGGGCGGAGTCCGGGCAGATTCTCTATCGCGGTGTGGACATCACCCACAAATCGTCCCACTACATCGCCTCCAACGGCATCGCCCAGTCCCCGGAAGGGCGCCGGGTGTTCCCCGACATGACCGTGGAGGAAAACCTGCTGATGGGCACCATCCCCATTGGCGACAAGTACGCCAATGAGGACATGCAGCGCATGTTCGAGCTGTTTCCCAGGCTCAAGGAACGGCGTACCCAGCGGGCCATGACCATGTCTGGCGGCGAGCAGCAGATGCTGGCCATTGCCCGGGCATTGATGAGCCGGCCCAAGTTGCTGCTGCTGGATGAGCCGAGCCTGGGCCTGGCGCCGATCGTGGTGAAGCAGATCTTCGCCACCCTGAGGGAGTTGGCGGCCACCGGCATGACCATCTTCCTGGTGGAGCAGAACGCCAACCACGCGCTGAAGCTCTCGGACCGCGCCTACGTGATGGTCAACGGCGAGATCCGCTTGAGCGGCACCGGCAAGGAACTGCTGGTCAACGAGGAGGTGCGCAACGCTTACCTGGGCGGCCACTGACCGTCCGCTCTGTGATAAAGCATGCCCCGCCGGCCCGCGCCGCCGGGGCATTGTTATGCCCACCCCATCCCGTCTTCCCCTGTAGGCGCTGGCTTGCCAGCGAAGGGGGCCGCCTGACCGCCTTTCTGATTTCACCGAGCGCCGACTGGCGCTTTGCGCCTGCACCAAGCCTGTGTCCGGTAATTGTGGAAAACATTCCTGGCAAGCTGCTTTAACGCGGCATAAAGACGCTGCAAACAGTTGTTTTTCCACTGTTTTGACTTGTCCCCGTTTGCTGTGGAGCGGGCTGTGGGTAACGTGGGTGTAGCTGGCTGCAGGCCTTTAACCACGTGGCTTGCAGGCGATTGGTTGTTTTTTGATCGGTGCTTTTTGTGGGAGCTGAAGGTGCGCTTGTCAACCTTTTTATTGTCGCAGCCGTACCTGGAAAAGGGTCGGGATAAGCCTGTGGATAAGTCTGTGATTAAACTCTGGAAAGACGGCTCTGAGCGGCGTAGTTACTGGCCTCTGGCCTTGTCAACCTTGACCGTGCGGTCATCTTTGCCCGGGCCGGCTGCATGGACCCGCGGTCCGGGTCAAGCAAAAAACTTCTGCTGAACCCACGCAAGCCCTGTGGATAGCGGCTTTCAGCCCTTTGCACTTGCCCCCAAAGACTGTGGACCGGCCTGTGGATAAGGTGCGTGCACATGGCTGCAGGCCACGTAACCCGCGGCTTGGCGCCAGGTGAGTGTTTTTTGTACAGCGAGCGTCGGGCGCGCTCACCGCTTGCGGCTCTTTACGGCCAACGGCGCGGTTGCCGGTAGGAGCCGGCCCGGGCATGCTGCGAAGCGTTTTTTATCGAAACGGCGGCTCGCCACCCAGCAAGGAGAACACCATGACTTCCACACTGTTCATTACGGGCGCGACTTCCGGTTTTGGCGAAGCCTGCGCCCGGCGCTTTGCCGCAGCCGGCTGGTCCCTGGTACTGACCGGGCGCCGCGAGGAGCGCCTCAGCGCCCTGTGCGCGGAGCTGTCCAAACAGACCGAGGTGCATGGCCTGGTGCTCGATGTGCGCGACCGCAAGGCCATGGAAGAGGCCATCGCCCAGTTACCGCCCTCGTTCAGCAAGCTGCGCGGGCTGATCAACAACGCCGGCCTGGCCCTGGGCGTGGACCCGGCGCCCAAGTGCGACCTGGATGACTGGGACACCATGGTCGACACCAACATCAAGGGCCTGATGTACAGCACCCGCCTGCTGCTGCCACGGTTGATCGCCCACGGTCGCGGCGCAGGCATCGTCAACCTGGGCTCCATCGCCGGTAACTACCCGTACCCGGGCAGCCACGTCTATGGCGCGAGCAAGGCCTTCGTCAAGCAGTTCTCCCTGAACCTGCGCTGCGACCTGCAGGGCACCGGCGTGCGCGTCACCAACATCGAGCCGGGGCTGTGCGAAAGCGAGTTCTCCCTGGTGCGCTTCGCCGGTGACCAGGCACGCTACGACGCCACCTACGCCGGGGCCGAGCCGATCCAGCCCGAGGACATCGCCGACACCATTTTCTGGGTGCTCAATACCCCGGCACACGTCAACATCAACAGCCTGGAGCTGATGCCTGTGAGCCAGACCTGGGCCGGTTTCGCCATCGAACGCAATGCCAAGTCATGAGTCTCCTGTAGCCGCTGCCGCAGGCTGCGACAGGGCCGTAGTGCCCTCCGGCGCCCGCAAGATCTTGCGCCTCTTGCGGAGGCGGTCGCAGCCTCGCCATCGCTCGGCAGCGGCTACAGTTGTACTCGGATACACATAAGCTGATTCGTTTCAGCTTGTGGTCAGCCCTGACAGGTTAGAATTCCCGCCGGAAATTTCGCCGCTGCCTCACACGAGGCGGCGTTTTTGAAGTTCGATAGGAGGAATTGTGAGTAACCGAGGTGAGCAGGCTCTGCTCAAACAATCGACCGTACTGATGTTCGCCGTGGCGATCGCCGGTATCGTCACGGGTTTTGTTTCTGGCGCCCAATCCATCCTGTTCGATGGATTTTTTTCGCTGATCGCCACCTTCATCAAGGTCCTGATGCTGATCACCGCCAAGCTGATCGCCAAGGAAAGCAACCACCGTTTCCAGTTCGGCTTCTGGCACCTGGAACCCATGGTGCTGCTGATCGAAGGCAGCTTCCTGATGCTCATCGCCATCTACGCCTTCCTCAATGGGGTGTTCGGCATCATCAATGGTGGCCGCGAGGTCGAGCTGGGGCTGGTGATTTTCTATGCGGCGTTTTTCGCCGTGGCGGAGTTCGCCTACTTCTTCTACGTGCGCCGGCGTAACCGCAAGCTCAAGTCGTCGCTGATCCAGTTCGACAACATCAGCTGGCTGGTGGACGCGATGCTATCGGTGGGGCTGCTGGTGAGCTTCATCATCGCCTTGCTGCTCAAGCAGTACGGGCACGGCCAGTGGGCGGTGTATGTCGACCCGGCGATCCTGATCCTGCTGGCCCTGAGCATGTTGCCGCCGGCGCTGAAGATCCTGCGCCCGGCCCTGCGTGATGTGCTGGGGATCGCCCCGGACCAGTTGGACGAAAAGGTCCGCAACGTGATGGAGCAGGCCAAGGCCGCCCATGGTTTCGACGACTACATCAGCTACGTGCAGAAGCACGGTCGGGCGCGGTTCATCGAGATCCATATCGTCCTGCCGGCGCACTATCCGCTGCAGGATGTGGCGACTCTGGACCGCTTGCGCGAGGAGATTTCCAGCCAGTTGGGAGAGGCCGACGCAGCGCGCTGGCTGACCATCAGCTTTACCGGGGACCGCAAGTGGATCGCTTGAGGGGCGGCGCCTGTTTCGCCGGCAAGCCGGCTCCTACAACACCGCGTAGGAGCCGGCTTGCCGGCCAAGGGCCTCAGGCAAAATATTCCGCCAACCCGCGATAGCAGGTCGCCAGGTGATAAGGCGTGGTCGAGGGCATATCCCGCCGGCTGACCGCGCCGCTGGCATCCAGGCATTCATTCCAGCCCCCTGCATGCAGGAAATGCGCTTGCAGCGCCTTTAGCTGACGCAGCAAGGGCGCCTGGCCGGCCGGGCGCAAGGTCAGGGCACGCAGGTATTCGGCCTGGGCCCAGATGCGCTGGGTGGCGTCCTTGACGCCGGCTCGGGGCGGCAGTTCGAGCATGGCGCACACGGCGCCGCTCTCGGGCTCGACACCCAGTTGCTCGGTAAAGGCGAAGGCTCGTTCCACGCAAGCGTGCAGGGCGCTGCCGCGCAGTAACTGTGATGAGGCCAGCAGGAAGTACCACTCGAACTGGTGCCCCGGCTCGAACCAGTTATCCACAGCTCCCAGGGGCTTCTCCATCATCACCCCGTGCTGGGGGTCGATGAACTGCTGCTGCATGGCCTGGCACAGTTCCAGCAACGCGGCTTGGACCGCAGCGTCCTCGCGTACGGCCAGGATCGCGAGAAAGGCTTCGGCCAGGTGCATCAGTGGATTCTGCAGCGGCCCCGAACCCAATATGCACCAGTCCTCGGCGAGGCTGGCTTCGTAGAGCCCGTCGCCGCGGGCGAAGCGCTGGGCTACCACTTCCAGGGCGGCGTTGAGCACCGACTCCACCAGCGGCTCGCGGACCTTGGCCCAGTAGTGAGCGCAGGCGAAGAGGATGAAGGCGTGGGTGTAGAGGTCCTTGCGCCTATCCAGCGGCGCGCCTTCGGGGTCGATGCTGTAGAACCAGCCGCCGTGCTCGGCGTCGTGAAAGTGCCGCTGCAGCGAGCGGAACAGTGCGGCGGCGCGCTCCTGGGCGAAGGGCGCGGCGGCATCGCCGATCAATTGGGAGAACAGATACAACTGCCGGGCGCAAGCCATGGCCCGATAGCGCTGCGGTGGCAGCGGCCGATGCTCGGCGTCCAGCGCCTCATAGGGCAACGCCAACTGCGGGTTCCAGCCCGGGCCCTGCCATAGCGGCACTATCACCTTGTGGAAATGCTGCTGCATGGCGTTGAACAGAGCGCTCGATTCAGGCGAGGCGGCGGAACGGGATACATCAGGCATTGGCTGGCGTCGTCACGGCAGTTTTGAATGCGCGACATGTTACCAGAGAAGCCCCACAAGGCGGCTTGCCCGCCGAGCACGACCTGCTGGCAGGAACTGGCTTGCCAGCGAAGGCGGCCCGCAGGACCGCCTTCGCCGGCACGCCGGCTCCTGCAGATGAAGCAGGGATCAGCCTGCCAGCAACCAGACGCCCGTAGCGGCCGAGGCCGCACCGGCCAGACGCACCAGCGGCGCTGCCGCCTGAGGCAGTACCCGTACCACGGCATAACCGGCGGCATGCAAGGCAGCGGTAGCGGCCACGAAACCCATGGCATAGGCCCAGGGGCTGGACATGTCCGGCAGTTCCAGGCCGTGGGCCACGCCATGGAACAGGGCAAACAGCGCGGTGGCGGCAATCGCCAGGCTCAGGGGCGGGCGCACGGCCAGGGCCACGGCCAGGCCCAGGGCCAATACCGAAGCGGCGATGCCGCTTTCCAGGGCCGGCAACTCCAGGCCCTCGAAGCCCAGCACGCCACCGATCAGCATGGTGCCGACGAAGGTGCAAGGCAGCGCCCAGCGCGCGGCGCCTTGCTGCTGGGCGGCCCACAGGCCGACAGCGAGCATGGCCAGCAGGTGGTCGAGGCCGCTGATGGGGTGGCTGATACCGGCCATCAGGCCGTTGTCGCCATGGCCCGGGTGGGCGAAGGCCAGGGCCGGGGTCAGCAGCAGGGCCAGGGCCCCGAGGATGCGTTTTAGGGTCATGGAGTGGCTTTCCTTGTTGAGCGGATTGGGTTCGGGGATCAGGCCGCGGTGAGCAGGCCCTGGCGTTCGATGAAGGCGATGATGTCCGCCAGGCCCTGGCCGGTTTTCTGGTTGCTGAAGACGAACGGCTTGCCGCCGCGCATGCGCTGGGTATCGCTGTTCATCATCTCCAGGGAGGCCCCCACCAGCGGCGCCAGGTCGATCTTGTTGATCACCAGCAGGTCGGATTTGCAGATGCCCGGACCGCCCTTGCGCGGCAGCTTGTCACCGGCGGAAACGTCGATCACATAGATGGTCAGATCGGAGAGTTCGGGGCTGAAGGTGGCCGAGAGGTTGTCGCCGCCTGACTCCACCAGGATCAGGTCGAGCCCGGGAAAGCGCCGGTTCAACTGGTCCACCGCTTCCAGATTGATCGAGGCGTCTTCGCGGATCGCGGTGTGCGGGCAGCCGCCGGTTTCCACGCCGATGATCCGTTCCGGCGCCAGGGCCTCATTGCGTACCAGGAAGTCGGCGTCTTCGCGGGTATAGATATCGTTGGTCACCACCGCCAGGTTGTAGCGCTCGCGCAGGGCCAGGCACAGGGCCAGGGTCAGGGCGGTTTTACCGGAGCCCACCGGGCCGCCGATGCCGACGCGCAGAGGTTGTGCGTTCATGAGTTTCTCCTAGGAACGGAACAGGCGGCTGTACTGGCGCTCGTGGGCCATGCTCGCCAGGGACAGGCCGAAAGCGGCGCTGCCATGATGGTTGGGGTCAAGGTT
Organism: Pseudomonas sp. NFPP12; assembly: GCF_900103205.1. Taxonomy (NCBI): domain Bacteria; kingdom Pseudomonadati; phylum Pseudomonadota; class Gammaproteobacteria; order Pseudomonadales; family Pseudomonadaceae; genus Pseudomonas; species Pseudomonas sp. NFPP12. Next base: position 143,251 of record NZ_FMWW01000006.1, on the reverse strand, counting down.
CGCAGCGTGGTGCTGGGCTTGCTGCAACAGTGGCAGCAGCTCGCTGGTCAGGCGCTGGGCGGCCTGCTGGCCCAGGGGCAGGGTCTTCATCAGCACCGCCAGCTGGTTCTCCAGCCAGCTCCACAGCCAGGCGGCCAGGGCGTCCGCCGGGCTGATGCCCCAGGCCCGTGCCGCCAGGGCCCAGCCCAGGGCCAGGTGTGGTTCGTTCTGGTGCGTCAGCAGTTCCCTGGCATCGCTGTCCAGTTCCGGCAAACCCTCCAGCAGTTGCTTGAGGGAATAACCCATCTGCCGGCTTTCCTGGTAAAGCTCGCGGGTTTCGCGGCTGGCCCGATGTTCCTCGCTCAACTGCTGCAAGCGGGCCCAGTCCTGGTCGGCTGCGGCCTGGCAGTGGGCGAGCAGCAGCGGTGCTTCGAAGCGTGCCAGGTTCAGCAGCAGTTGATCGCTGATCCAGCGGCGGGCGCTGGCCTGATCATTCACCCGCTGCTGCTCCACGGCCATTTCCAGGCCCTGGGAATAGCTGTAGCCGCCAATCGGCAACTGCGGGCTGGCCAGGCGCAGCAGGGCCCAGGCTGGGTTCATGGGCGGACGCCGAACTGGTGCAGGCGCGGCGGATAGTTGAAGTCTTCATCGCCGTGGCGCGAATGATGGTGGCCGCCGCCATAGGCGCCATGCTCGGGCTGGAACGGTGCCTCAAGGGGCGCGGTGCTGGCCCCCAGCTGTTCGAGCATGGCCTTGAGCACATAGTCGTCCAGCAGGCGCAGCCAGCCGTCACCCACCTGCAGGGCCACGTGGCGGTTGCCCAGGTGATAGGCGGCGCGGGTCAGTTCGAAGGCGTTGCGGCAGGTGACGTGCAGCAGGGCTTCCGGGCGGGCGCAGACCTTGACGATGCGCCCGTCCTCGGCCTCCAGGAACTCCCCATCGTGCAGCGGTGGCTGGCCCCGCTCCAGAAACAGGCCGACGTCTTCACCGGCGGCACTGAAACAGCGCAGGCGGCTTTTGCTGCGGGCCTCGTAAGTCAGGTGCAGTTCGGCGGACCAGGTGGCTTGGGGGGCGGTTCTGCGGTGGATCACCAGCATCGGAAAGCTTCCAGCTATGAGCGATGCACAAGCCAGAGCAAGGGCCTTGCCAATCACTCGGTGGAGAGGGAAAACCCTTTCTCGATGCCGGAACTGCGCCTGAAAAAGGGGCAAAACCTTGTTTCATCTTGTTACAAATTGATGCACTGAGCTGATTTATAGCACTGAGTTGGTGCGCGGGAAATGTTTTTGCTGCAATCCGGTGCCCGGCGGGCGGGCAGGCGCAAACGCGCAGCCCAGAGCGGGGCGCATAGTGTGAAGGGGGAGTGGTGCGGGCGAGTTACTCGGTGCTGCCCAGGCCTTGCCAGTGCTTGAGGCCGATGAAGATGAAGCGCAGTTGCTGGGTGATCTTGGCCTGGGGCGTGAGGTGTTCGGGCAGGGCCTGGGCCGGGGGATCGATGATGTCGGGCAGGGTGGCGAACACGCTTTTGACGATCAGATCGGCCATGACGCTGAGATCGGCGGCGTCCAGGTGCTGGAGCTTGGGCATCAGGGTGAGGTCGGCGGCGAGGTCCGAACTGATGTTCTCGCGCAAGGTGGCGATGGCCTGGCGAACCGGCAGCGAGCCGCCGTACTGCTCTCGGGCCAGAAACAGGAACTGCGAGCGCTTGGCTTCCACCACATCGAGGAAGATGCGTACCGAGGCATCGATGATGCCGCCCATGACGAATTCATTGTGGCGCACCAAGCGGATGGTTTCGCGAAAGGTCTGGCCGACTTCGCTGACCAGTTCCAGGCCCAGTTGGTCCATGTCGCTGAAGTGCCGGTAGAACCCGGTGGGCACGATACCCGCGGCTTTCGCCACTTCCCGCAGGCTCAGGCTGCCAAACCCACGGCCACACTCCATCAGGTGCCGGGCGGCATCCATCAGGGCGTTGCGGGTCTGTTGCTTCTGTTCGGCGCGGGGCAGCATCGGCGGGGCGTTCTTTGCTCAATGGGAGCGGCGCACTCTAGCAAATCCACTTTGCCGGAGTCGAACTGCTGTCAGAGACAGGAGGGAGAGGCAGGGGGAAAAATGCAGCTGCTATAAAAGTCAAAGCCCGATCCAGGGATCGGGCTTTTTTCCAGGGCCACCATGGCCTCAGCTCGCAGCTTGATGACGTTCGGCCAGGCGATCAGCACCGCCTTCGGCAACGGTCTGACCTTGAGGCGTACGGCTGTAGCCATCTTCCACCAGGCCTTTCTCTTCCAGGCGATCACGGCCGCCTTCAGCTACGTTTTGACCTTGTGGGGTGCGGTCGTAGCCATCTTCGGCGACGTTCTGGCCTTGAGGTGTACGGTCGTAGCCATCTTCGGCAACGTTCTGGCCTTGAGGGGTGCGATCATAGCCGTCTTCGGCAACGCTCTGGCCTTGTGGAGTACGGTCATAACCGTCGGCAGCGACTTTGTTGCGTTCGATCAGGCGATCCGAACCGCCTTCGGCCAGGGTCTGGGTGAACACGCTGTGGCTGGCCTTGACCTGTGGGGTGGCTTGTTCAGCGGCTGGCAGGGCGAAGGCGTTGGCAGCCAGAACAGATAAGGCGAGGCTCAGTAAAAGTTGGCGTTTCATGATGGGTTGCTCCTTGGTAGGGCGATAAATTGGGTACGGAGCTAATGTTACCGCCGCTAAATCGATATAAAAGTTCATAAACACAATGGTAATAATCAACGGAATTGATTGTTTGCCGCGAAGGCTCTAGCTCGGGCGTTAACGCCGATTGCTTTTGCACCGGGGTGGGTATTTTCGACTCACTGCCGCTTCAGGGAGGGGCAGCTCGAGGTAACACAAAGCTGTCCGAGTGATCAGGAAAGCAGGTTTTTTCAGCGGATCGGGTAGCCGGATTAAACCTGCGCGGGCTTTGTCAGTCGTAGTTTTCATGGCCGGTGATTTTTCCATCGGCAGTTCATCGATGCGTCGTGGTTGGGCGCTCAGTTGTCTTCAGGAGCCTCGTGCAATGACGCGCACTCGTAAAATTCTCGCCTGGTCCATCACTGGCCTGATCCTGCTACTGGCGGTGCTGGTACTGGTGATCGCGTTCTTCGATTGGAACCGGATCAAACCCACGCTCAATGCCAAGGTCTCCGAGGAGTTGCACCGGCCCTTCGCGATCAATGGCGATTTGTCGGTGGTCTGGCAACGCGAACCTGACGAAGGTGGCTGGCGGGCCTGGGTGCCCTGGCCTCACGTGGTGGCCCAGGACCTGACCCTGGGCAACCCGGACTGGTCCAAGGCGCCGCAGATGGTCAGCCTCAAGCGGGTTGAGCTGCGCATTTCGCCTCTGGCCCTGCTGGCGCAACGAGTGAGCATTCCGCGCATCGACCTCACCGAGCCCGCCGCCGCGTTGCAGCGCCTGGCCGATGGGCGCGCCAACTGGACTTTCAAGTTCGACCCCAAGGACCCGAACGCCGAACCGTCCAACTGGACGGTGGACATCGGTGCCATCGGTTTCGACAAGGGCCACGTGACCCTCGATGACCAGAGCCTGAAGACCCAGCTGGATCTGCAGGTGGAATTGCTCGGCAAGCCGATCCCGTTCAGCGATATCGTCGGTGAAAGTGAAGCGAAGAAGGTGGCCGAGAAAGGCGCCGAGGCCCAGGCCTATGCCTTCGCCCTCAAGGTCAAGGGCCAGTATCACGGGCAGAAGCTCGCCGGCACCGGCAAGATCGGCGGCCTGCTGGCCTTGCAGGATTCCCGCAAGCCGTTTCCGCTGCAGGCCCAGGCGCAGATCGGCGACACCAAGGTGGAGCTGCGCGGCAGCCTGACCGACCCGCTGAACCTCGGCGCCCTGGACCTGCGCCTGAAGCTGGCGGGCACCAGCCTGGGCAACCTCTACCCGCTGACCGGGGTGACCCTGCCGGATTCGCCGCCCTATTCCACCGACGGCCACCTGACCGCCAAGCTGCACGATCCGGCGGGCGCGACCTTCAGTTACCAGGACTTCAACGGCAAGATCGGCGACAGCGACATCCACGGCAACCTGACCTACGTGGCCAGCCAGCCACGGCCCAAGCTCAGTGGCGCGCTGGTGTCCAACCAGTTGCTGATGAGCGACCTGGCGCCGCTGATCGGCGCCGACTCCAACGCCAAGCAGAAGGCCCGGGGCGGCGAGAGCAAGCAGCCGGCGGACAAGGTACTGCCGGTGGAAGAGTTCCGCACCGAGCGCTGGCGGGACATGGACGCCGATGTGGAATTCACCGGCAAGCGCATCGTCCACAGCGCCGAGCTGCCGTTCACCGATCTGTACACCCACCTGGTGCTCAACGACGGCCAGCTCAGCCTGGAGCCCCTGCGCTTCGGCGTGGCCGGCGGCAAGCTCGACGCCCAGATCCGCCTCAACGGCCACACCACGCCGCTGGAGGGCCGGGCCAGGCTGACGGCGCGCAATTTCAAGCTCAAGCAACTGTTCCCCACCTTCGAACCGATGAAGACCAGCTTTGGCGAGCTCAATGGCGATGCCGACATCGCCGGTCGCGGCAACTCGGTGGCGGCCCTGCTGGGCAGCGCCAACGGTGACCTGAAGATGCTGATCAACGATGGCGCCATCAGCCGCAGCCTGATGGAAATCGCCGGGCTCAACGTCGGCAACTATGTGGTCGGCAAGATGTTTGGCGACAAGGAAGTGAAGATCAATTGCGCGGCGGCCGACTTCGGCATCAAGAGCGGCCTGGCGACTTCCCGGCTGTTCGTCTTCGACACCGAGAACGCCATCATCTACATCGATGGCACCGCCAATATGGCCAGCGAGCAACTGGACCTGACCATCACTCCGGAATCCAAGGGCCTGCGCCTGTTCTCCCTGCGCTCGCCGCTTTATGTACAGGGCAAGTTCATCCAGCCCAGTGCCGGGGTCAAGGCCGTGCCCCTGGTACTGCGCGGTGCCGGCATGGTGGCCCTGGGGGTGATCGCCGGGCCGGCGGCGGGCCTGCTGGCGCTGGTGGCGCCCAGCGGCGATGAGCCCAACCAGTGCGCGCCACTGTTGCAGCAGATGCGCTCGGGCAAGGCACCGGTGACGGTGAAACCGACTCATTAAGGGCCAGTGCGCGCGGCCAGAAAAAAGCCCGCCGCTGCAGGCAGGGCGGGCTTGGGGGAGAGGGCGTTACAGGTCGTTGAGGATGTCAGCCATGTCGTCGGCGTGTTCTTCTTCCTGGGCCAGGATCTCTTCGAACAGGCGGCGAGTGGTGGGGTCCTTGTCACCGATGTACTGGATGATCTCGCGGTAGCTGTCGACCGCGATGCGCTCCGCCACCAGGTCCTCGTAGACCATTTCCTTCAAGGTGTTGCCGGCCACGTACTGGGCATGGGAGTGCTTGGACAGCAGGTCGGGGTTGAACTCCGGTTCGCCACCGAGCTGGACGATGCGCTCGGCCAGTTTGTCGGCGTGCTCGGCTTCCTGGGTGGCGTGCTCGAGGAACTCGCTGGCGGCGACGCTGGCCTTGATCCCGTTGGCCATGAAGTAGTGGCGCTTGTAGCGCAACACACAGACCAGCTCGGTGGCCAGCGACTCGTTGAGCAGGCGCAGTATCTCCTCGCGATCGGCGTTGTAGCCCTCGGTCACGGCTCCGTTTTCCACGTGTTGGCGGGCCCGTTCGCGCAGGGTGTTCACATCAGACAAATGCATGTCGCTCATCTCGATCTCCTGGAGGCTAATCCGATTTACGCCAGGCTCTGTTGGCCTGATCGCTACCTTGGTTGTGAGTCGCGGCGGCGGCAAAAAGTTTTATCGGATGTGCCCGGCGGTCAACTGCGTGCCAGGGGCGGGTGCCCGGCCAGCAATGATTCCTGCTGCAGCCATTGAAGAAAGGCGCGCACCGGCGGATGGCGCTCGCGGCCGGGCACGCACAGGGCGCTGTAGCCGGCGCCGTCCACCTGGACTTCGGGTCGGTAGGGTTGCAGCAGGCCGCTGGCCACGCTCTGGGACACCAGGATGTCGCTGGCCAGTACCAGGCCCTGGCCGGCAATGGCCGCTTGCAGGGCGTACTGTTCCTCGTCGTAGGAGCGGATCAGCGGCGCGTCATCGAACCAGCTTTCCCCGGCCTGGGCGCACCAGGCCTGCCAACCGTCGGCATACAGCCGGGAGTTGCGCCAGTGCACGCTGATCAGGGTCGGCGCCTGCTGGCGGGCCAGGGCCACCTGCTGGGGCGAGCCGTAGACTGCGAAACGTTCGTCGAACAGGCACAGGCCGTGCAGGTCCAGGTAGCCCTCCTGGCTATAGCGGATCGCCACGTCGATGCTGGCGTCCTGTTGCAGGTCCACCACCTCGCACTGGGTATCCAGGCGCAGGCTGATGCCGGGGTGCCGGGCATAGAAGCGCCCCAGCCGCGGCACCAGCCACAGGGCGGCAAAGGCCGCGGTGGTGGAAACGGTCAGTTGGGCATTGCTGGGCGTGGGCCGCAGCGTATCGACACTCTGGGTCACTTCCAAAAGAGCACCGTGCAAGCTGTGAAACAAGCGCTGGCCGGGCTCGGTCAGGCGCACCTGGCGCGGCAGTCGTTCGAACAGCGCCACCCCCAGCCAGTGCTCCAGGCTGCGGATCTGGTGCGACACCGCGGTGGGCGTCACCGACAGGTCCTCGGCGGCGGCCTTGAAACTCAGCAGGCGCGCGGCGGACTCGAATGTGCGCAGGGAGGTGAGGGGCAGGTGGGCGAACATCGAGTGCTCCATGGCTGAGATAAATTCATCTGGAAGAAATTCTGTTCATTTGTTGCAGTGCGGCTGTGCTCTTAGCTTTAGCGCGGACCGGCCTTGGTTTCAAGGCCTCCATCAGCAACCCGTCTGAGGCAGATGAGATGAGTACAGTTCTTGCGATCCACGGTAGCCCACGGGGCGAGCGCTCTCACAGCCGGCGCTTGGCCGACGCCTTCCTCCAGGCCTGGCAAGCGGCCAATCCCCAGGGGCGGTTGACCCGGCGCGAGGTTGGCCGGGGTGCCTTGCCCCACGTCAGCGAAGCCTTTATCGCCGCCGCGTTTTATCCACAGCCCGAGGCGCGGCCTCTGTCGATGCAGGCCGACCTGGCCCTGAGCGACGAACTGGTGGCGGAGTTGCTTGGCCATCAGCGCCTGGTGATCTCGGCGCCAATGCACAACTTCAGCGTGCCCAGCGGGATCAAGGCCTGGGTCGATCACATCGTGCGCCTGGGGCTGACCTTCAACACCCAGCAGGACAACGGCGTGGCCCAGTACCAGCCCCTGGTGCAGGGCAAGAAGGTGTTGATCGTTACCAGCCGCGGCGGGGGCGGCTTTGGCCCGGGGGGCGAGCATGAAGCGATGAACCACGCGGACCGCTGGTTGCGCACGGCCCTGGGTTTTATCGGTATCGAAGACGTCACCGTGGTTGCGGCGGAAGGCGAGGAGTCGGCGCCCGAGCGTTTCGCGCAGTCCTGTGGCGAAGCCCAGCAGCGCCTGCTGGCCCTGGCGCAGAGTTTCTGAGGGGCGGCGCCATGGCCTGGATGTTCCTGCTGCTGGCGGCGGCCTTCGAGGTCACGTTCGCCATGGGCATGAAGTACGCCGAGGGCTTTACCCGGCCCTGGCCGTCGCTGCTGACGGTGGTCGCGGCGGTGGGCGGGATCTATTTCCTGACCCTGGCCATGCGCGAGTTGCCGGTGAGCGTGGCCTACCCGATCTGGACTGCCATCGGTTCCCTGGGTACGGTGCTGCTGGGCTGCCTGCTGCTGGGAGAAAGCCTGACGGCGGTCAAGCTGGTGTCGGTGGGGCTGATCGTGGCGGGGGTGGCCGGGCTGAAGTAGCTGCCGGGAGAAACGGGCTGTCACCGGTTTGTCGCCAAAGCGTCATGGGGGCTGACGACGGCCCCGGTTATGGTCTAGCTTTCAGCCAGCCCCGCTGCCTTCGCACAAGGATGTCGCCGCATGTCCCAAGAGCTTGCCACCCGTTACCCCCTGGTCCTGGTGCCCGGCATGCTCGGCTTTGTCCGCCTGCTGCTGTACCCCTACTGGTACGGGATCATTCCGGCCTTGCGCCGGGGCGGGGCGCAGGTGATCGCGGTGCAGGTCTCGCCGCTCAATTCCAGCGAGGTGCGCGGTGAGCAGTTGCTGGCGCAGATCCAGCGGATCATGGCCGAGACCGGCGCCGCCCGAGTCAACCTGATCGGCCACAGCCAGGGCGCGCTCACCGCGCGTTATGCCGCCGCCAAGCGCCCGGACTGGGTGGCCTCGGTAACGTCGGTGGCGGGGCCCAACCATGGCTCCGAGCTGGCGGATTATCTGCAACGGCATTCACCCGCCCATAGCCTGCGGGGGCGAGTGCTGAGCCTGCTGCTAAGGGGGATTTCAAGCCTGATGCGGTTGCTGGAAACCGGCTATCGCGGACCGAAGCAGCCGGTGGATATCCATGCTTCGCACCAGTCCCTGACCACCGAGGGCGTGGCCCTGTTCAACCGCCAGTACCCCCAGGGGTTGCCGCAGGAATGGGGTGGGCAAGGGGCGGCGCAGGTCGACGGTGTGCACTACTACTCCTGGTCCGGCATTTTGCAGCCGGGCAAGACCAACCGCGGGCGTAACCTGTTCGACGGCACCAACCGCAGTTGCCGGCTGTTCGCCCGCACCTTCGTCCGTGAAGCCGGCCAGTGCGACGGCATGGTGGGGCGCTACAGCTCGCACCTGGGGCAGGTCATTGGCGATGATTACCCGCTGGACCATTTCGATATCGTCAATCAGTCCCTGGGGCTGGTGGGCAAGGGCGCGGAGCCGATCCGCCTGTTCGTCGAACATGCCCGGCGCCTCAAGGCCGCCGGCCTCTGATCTCAGCGTTGCCCGGCAGAAGCCGGCTTGCCGGCGAGCGGTCCCAGCACGGTGGTCCAGCGTTCCGAGAGAATCACCCCGCCCAAGGTCAGCAAGCCACCCACCAAATGGAACCAGGCCAACTGCTCATGCAGCACCACTGCCGCAATCAGCGCCGTGATCAACGGCAGCAGATTGAAAAATAGCGTGGTCCGGCTTGGCCCCAGGCGCACCACCGCCTGCATCCAGGCCAAGGGCGCGAGCATCGAAGCCAGCAGGCAGGCATAGAGCACCAGCGGAATGTTCTGCAGAGTCGGGCCTACCTTCGGCGAAGCCAGGAACAACGGTAGCAGCACCACGACCGCCACCAGCACCTGCAGATACAACAGCACCAGCGGCGGCAGGCGCAGCTGCCATTTCTTCAGCAGGGTGCTGTAGATGGCGTAGGCCAGGGTGGCCACCAGCATCATCGCGTCCCCCAGGTTGACCCCGTGTTGCAGCAGCGCGGCCAGGCTGCCGGAGGACACCACCACCAGCACTCCGGCGAAGGACAGCACGGCGCCCACCAGGGCTCCGGCAGTCAGGCGCTGGCCCAGGGCCGCGATGGCCATGGCCAGGGACATCAGCGGCATCAGCGAAAGGATGATGCCCATGTTGGTGGCCGAGGTCAGGCTGGCGGCGAAGTAGGCCAGGCTCTGGTACACCGCCATGCCCAGCACGCCGAGAATGGCGATGCGCCAGAGGTTGGGGCGGACCTCTGGCCAGTGCTTGATCACTGGCTTGAGCATGAAGGGGGTGAACAGCAGGCCCGCCAGCAACCAGCGATAGAAGCCGATCTCCGCGGGAAAGATCGCGCCCACGGCGAGTTTGTTGATCACGGTATTGCCGGCCCAGATAAAGATGGCCAGCAGTGGATAAGCGTATTGCATGGAGACAACCAGACAGTTGATGAAGGCTGATTATCCTCTTGTCCGGATCAATGCCTATACTGCGAACCGGACAACCCGCCCCGACATCCGGACAGCATGAGCAAAAAACACATCGATCTCCTGGATTTCCACGGGCTGCCCGCGCCGGTGTACTTCCGCTATGCCGACTTCGCCGCCCACAGCCATGCCCTGGAGCATCGCCACCCCTGGGGCTGCCTGGAGTATTCGGCCCACGGCGTGATGCACATGGAGATTGCCGGCCAGCGTTTCATGTCGCCGCCGCAATATGCGGTGTGGGTGCCGCCACAGACGCCCCACAGTTTCTACACCGCGCAGCCGATCAACTACCGCGCCGTACTGCTGGCCCCGGAGCTGTGTGCCGAGTTGCCGGCCGGGGGCAGTACCCTGGCCATCAGCGAGATCCTCAAGGCGATCCTCAAGGACTTCGCCGCCCGTGACGTGCAGATCCCCGAGGGTGAGGCCGACCAGCGCCTGGCCCAGGTGCTGCTGGACCAGTTGCGCCAGGCGCCGGTGCATACCTGTTACCTGCCCTACGCCAGCAGCCCCGACCTGCTGCGGGTGCTCCAGGCCCTGCAGGCCGAACCGGGCAACAACCAGCCTTTGGCCCACTGGGCGGGGCTGGCCCATGTCAGCGAGCGGACCCTGGCCCGGCAGTTCGTGCGCGAATTGGGCATGAGTTTTGGCGAATGGCGCCAGCGCCAGCGTTTCCTGGCCTCCATCGAGGCCCTGGAGAGCTCGCGCAGCATCCAGGAAATCGCCTTCGACATGGGCTACAGCAGCGCCTCGGCGTTTATCGCGATGTTCCAGCGCCAGGCTGGCAGCACGCCGGAGCAGTATCGCCGGGCCGGCCTGCAGAACAGGTGAAGGTGTAACAGGCTTTGTCTACACTGCGCTGGAGGCCGTGCCCGTCGGTGCGGTGACAAGGAGAAAACTCCATGAAGATGTTGCGTATTCCGTTGTTGATGGTGGGCCTGCTGCTGTGCTCCCAGGGTTTTGCCGCCACCGCCCAGCAGAACAAGATGACCACCTGCAATGCCGAGGCCACCGCCAAGACCCTAAAGGGCGATGAGCGCAAAGCCTTCATGAGCACTTGCCTCAAGGCGGCCCCGGCAGCTGCGGCTACCCCGTCCACGCCTCAGGAAAGAATGAAGACCTGCAACGCCACGGCCACCACCCAGGCGCTCAAGGGCGATGCGCGCAAGGCGTTCATGAGTGATTGCCTGAAGAAGAAATGAGCCTGAATCGATGGGGCCGAGGTATCGCGCGCACTACAGGACCTTGGCCTGCATCGGTTTTTCAGAGTTTCGCAGCACATAAACCATTAGCTTTCAATGAGATAGGTCTGGAAGCTACCGCTCGTCGCTTTTTTATTATGTAAATTTTTTTACATTTACACTTTATTCCCTTCGAAAACAGGTGCCGGGACGCACCACGCGGACGTTTGGCCAGCCAAAATCCGTGATTCTAGGGAATGGAAAGCATGTCGCGTTTTGGCTTGTTCAGGCCTGTAGTAGCGTTTTGTGCTTTGTCTGCTTCGCTCGCGCTCAGTGCCGCGCCGCTGCAGACGCCGGGTGATCGCGACCTGATTCGGGATCGCCAGCAGCAGTTGCTGCAAGAGCAGCAGAAGCGCCTCGACGAACTCCAGCAACTCCCCGGCAAGACCTTGCCCCCCGAGCCTGCCCCGCAACCGGGCGAGCAGCGCTGCTTCACCATCAAGACCGTGATTCTCAAGGGTGCCGATCATCTTTCCGCCGCCGATCGCGAGCGCCTGGTGGCGCCCTATCGCGACCAGTGCCTGTCGGTGACGCAGATCAACACCCTGCTCAAGGCCATCACCCATCACTACCTGCAGCAGGGCTATGTCACCACCCGGGCCTACCTGCCGGCCCAGGAACTGGCCTCGGGGCAACTGACCATCGTGGTGGTCGAAGGCCGCCTGGAGAGCCTGGACAGTTCCGCCCTGGCCAGCTCGCGGGAACTGGCCATGGCCTTTCCCGGCACCACCGGCGAGGTGCTCAACCTGCGGGAGCTGGAGCAACTGGTGGACCAGCTGACTCGCCTGCCTTCGCGCCAGGTGGAACTGGAACTGGCCCCGGGAGAGAAACTGGGCGACAGCCGTGTCGGGCTCAAGGGCCAGCGTCTGAAACCCTGGCGGGTATCGGCCACCCGCAACAACAGCGGCGACAAGAGCACCGGCGAGCAGCAGGCCGGCCTCGGCCTGGACTGGGACAGCCCCCTGGGCCTGGCAGACCAGCTCAGCCTGCGGGCCAACCAGGACACGGTCAGCGACCGCTGGCGCCACTCCGACAACCAGAGCCTGTTCTACAGCCTGCCCTGGGGCTGGTGGACCCTCAGTTATTCCTACAGCCAGAGCTACTACCGCACCCGCAATGACAGCACCGGCTTCGACTTCACCATGGACGGCGAAAGCAAGAACCAGCAGTTGCGCGCCGAACGGGTGCTGCACCGCGACAACCTGAGCAAGACCGGCATGAGCCTGGGCCTGAGCCAGTTGCGCACGCGCAACTACATCGATGACAACCTGATCGACGTGTCCAGCAACCGCATCACCGAAAGCCAGCTGGGCTTCAACCATGGGCGGCGCATCGGCAATGCCCTGGTCAACGCCGACATTGGCTGGCAGCAGGGCATCGGCGCCCTGGATGCCCAGGGCAGCGGCAATCCCCATGGCAGCGAGCCGGTGGCCCGTTACAACAAATACAGCCTGACCCTGAGCTACCTGCAGCCCTTTCGCCTGTGGAACGAAAACTTCAGCTTCGACAGCCTGGCCACCGGGCAGCGCAGCGAGGACGTGCTCTTCAGCCCCCAGCGCATCAGCCTCGGCGGCCTCAACTCGGTGCGTGGCTTCCAGGACCAGACCCTGTCCGGCAACAGCGGCGGCTACTGGCGCAACCAACTGCGCTGGCGCCGTGCGGTGACCTGGCCGGCGTTGCAGCCTTTTGTCCAGGAATACGGCATGGCCTTTGCGTATGACGTGGGGGTGATCAAGGGCGATCGCTACAACCACGATGCCCGCGGCCGCATGAGCGGCAATGCCCTGGAACTCAATGCCCGCGGCCAGTACCTGGCTGCATCCGTCAGCTTCGCACGCTCCCTGGAGCGACCGGCAATTATCGAGAGGCGAGAGCACCCGGTGTACTTCCGGGTAGACCTGTTCTTCTGACTCGCCCGCAACGTTATTGAATGGATGATTCGCACATGGACGTACGCAAGCCTTTTGCCCAATGCATTGCCCTGTCGTTGTCGGGGATCCTGTTTCTCAACCCGATCGTCAGCGTGGCCGCAGGCCTGGCCCTGGACCCGGCCGCGGGGGGCAACGCCACCATCGGCGCGGCCGGCAATGGCGTACCCATCGTCAACATCAACGCCGCCAACGGCGCCGGCTTGTCCCACAACAAGTTCAGCGAATACAACGTCGGCAGCAACGGCCTGATCCTCAATAACGGTACCGGCTCGACCCAGAACACTCAGCTGGGCGGCTACATCATGGGCAACCCCAACCTCAAGGGGCAGGCGGCCCAGGTCATTCTCAACGAAGTCACCGGCAGCAATCGCAGCAAGCTGGCGGGCTATACCGAAGTGGCCGGGCAGTCGGCCCGGGTGATCGTCGCCAACCCCCATGGCATCACCTGCAACGGCTGCGGCTTCATCAACACCCCACGGGCCACCCTGACCACCGGCAAGCCGGTGATCGAAGGGCAGAAACTCGATCGCTTCCAGGTCGATGGCGGCGACATCAGCATCGAAGGCGCCGGCCTCAACGCCAGCAACATCGACCAGTTCGACCTGATCACCCGCAGTACCAAGCTCAATGCCGACCTGTACGCCAAGAAGCTCAACGTCATCACCGGGCGCAACGACGTCAAGGCCGATGACCTGAGTGTCACGGCCCGGGATGCCGACGCCAGCGCCAAGCCGGAACTGGCCATCGACAGCTCGGCCCTGGGCGGCATGTACGCCGGGGCGATCCGCCTGGTGGGCACGGAAAAGGGCGTGGGGGTGAACATGTCCGGGGAAATGGCGGCCAGCACCGGTGATATCCAGATCGACGCCAACGGCAAGGTTACGGTCGCCGGCATGGGCGCCAACCAGGCCATCGCCATCAAGGCCCAGAGCATCGAGCTCAAGGGCAAGGCCTACGCCGGCACCGAAGCGACCCTGCAGGCCGCCGAGCAGATCCAGGTGCAGACCAGCCTGGCGGCCCGGGACCGGGTCCAGGTGGTGGACGCCGCGCAATTGGTCAACCACGGCATCATCGAAGCCGGAGTCAACACCGACAACAGCCGCAACGATCACGGCGAGGTCAAGCTGACCGCCGACACCCTGGAGAACCGCGGCAACGTACTGGCCAGCCGCAACCTGGAGCTGACCGCGCGCCAGGCCCTGAACAACCAGAACGGGGTGATTCAGGGGCCCAAGGTCGAGGTCAAGACCGCGCGCCTGGTCAACCAGGGCGCACAGGCCCGGGTGCTGGCACAGCACGAGCTGGTGCTGACCACCCCGGCCATCGCCAACCTGGGCGGCCTGATCCGCTTTGGCGAGCAGCAGGCCGCAACCCTCACTCTGGATAGCCTGAATAACAACGGCGGGCGCCTGGAAGTGGCGGGCGCCGACCTGACCCTCAAGGCCCGCGAAGTGAGCAACCAGAAAGGCTCGATGATTGCCGACCGGGTAGAGATCAGCGCCGGGCGGCTGGACAACCAGCAGGGCCTGATCGGGGCCAGCCAGGGCAGCGCCACCTTCAAGGTCAGCGAGCAGTTGAACAACAACGGTGGCCAGCTCCAGGCCCAGACCCTGCTGGAAACCAAGGGCGCAGAGTTGCTCAACCAGGGCGGCAAGCTGCTGGCCGACCAGATCAAGATCACTGGCACGCGCCTGGACAACAGCCAGAAGGGCCTGGTCAGCGCCGAGAAGGGCGAGTTGCACGTGAACCTCGCCCAGGACCTGATCAATGCGGGTGGCAAGCTCCAGGCCACATCGCTGCTCAGCCTCAAGTCCGCCAGCGTGGATAACCGCGCTGGCACCCTGGTTGCTCCGCAGCTGACCCTCACCAGCAGTGGCAAGCTCGACAACCAGGGCGGCACGGTGGATGCCACCGGGCTTGAGCTGCACACCGCGGACATCGACAACCAGGGCGGCCTGCTGCAAGGCAAGGACAACCTGCTGCTGGAAGCCCGGGACCTGGCCAACAACCAGGGCCAGGTGATCGGCAACGTACTGACCGCCAACCTCGACAGCCTCAGCCAGAACCAGGGCGGGGTACTCAGCGCCGAAGCCGGCCAGCTGACCCTGACGGTCAAGCAGCATCTGAACAACGCCCTGGGCCATTTGCAGGCCAAGAACGGCGATGTGCAGATCGGCTCCGGCAGCCTGAACAACCAGGGCGGCGTGGTGGTGGGCAATCAATTGCTGCTGACCAACAACGGCCTTTTGGACAACCGTGGCGGGCAACTGGTGGGCGACCGCCTGAGCCTGAGCACCCAGCGCCTGGACAACCAGGGCGCAGGCTTGCTGGCGGCGGGCAGCGACGGCTTGCTGCTGACCTTGACTGCCGACGGCGCCACCCCGGGGCAGTTGCTCAACAGCCAGGGGCGCCTGCAAAGCGACGGGCATCTGCAAGTCAACGGCGGCCAACTGAACAACAGTGGCGGGGTGATCCTCGGCGAGAGCGTCGGGATCAACGCCGCGGGCCTGGACAACAGCGCCAGGGGCGCAGTGGTGGCCAAGGCCGGGGGGCTGCATGTGGCCCTAAACAACGGCGTATTGAACAACAGCGCCGGGGTCATCGACGCCGGTGACCAGGCACTCAAGGTCACCCAGCTGGCCCGTCTCGACAACCAGGGCGGCACCCTCAAGGGCAAGCGCCTGGAGGTCGATGGCGGCGCGCTGGACAACCGCCAGGGGCAACTGCTCGCTGGCAGCGACGGCCTGAACCTGGTGGCCGGGGGCCTGAACAACGCCGAAGGGATGATCCTGGCCCAGGGCGGCCATGGTGAAGTCACCCTGGGCCAGGGCAGCCTGGACAACCGTGGCGGCACCCTGCAGGGCGCGACCCTGGCGGTGACGGCCGGGGCTGTGGATAACAGTGCCCTGAACGGCAAGGCCGGCTTGATCAGCAGCCAGGCCGGCAACCTGAAGCTGGTGGTGGACCGCCTCACCAACCAGGCAGGCAAGCTCTACGCCAACGGCCTGCTCAGCGCTTCCGGACAGACCCTGGACAACCGCTGGGGCGGCGAAATCAGCGCCCAGCAGTTGGACCTGACCACCGCGGCCAACCTCTACAACCAGGGCGGCCTGGTGGAGTCGGCCGGTTCGCTGCTGCTGGTGGGCGGCAACCTGGACAACAGCGCCGGCGGGCGGATCCGCGCCGTAGGCGGGGAGCAAAGCCGGATCAGCCTGGGCGGCAGCCTGTACAACCAGGGCGGTAGCCTGGCCCTGGGCTCCAACGCCTTCAGCCTGAATGCGGGCAACCTGAACAACGTCGGCGGCAGCATCGAGCACGCTGGCAACGGCCTGTTCAAACTCGACCTGGGCGGGCTCTCGGGCCTCCAGGGGCGCATCACCGGCCTGGGCCGTGGCGACTGGGACATCGGCTGGGTGGACCGCAGCGGGCTGATGCAGCTCAACGGCGCCCTGGACCTGAGCACCGGCGGCGATCTCAACCTCAGTGCCGGCGACCGTATCGCCAGCGCCAGCGGCCTGCGGGTGGGCGCCGCAACCCTGAACAACGCCGGGGAACTGGCCAGTGACGGCTACCTGACCCTGGACCTGGGGGGCAACCTGAACAACAGCGGCCTGCTGTCGTCCCGGGGCAAGCTCACGGTGGGCGCCAGCGACCTCAACCAGAACGGCGGTCGTATCGCCAGCGGCGGCGACACTGAGCTGAACCTGCGCGGCACCCTGGACAACCTGGGCCGGCTGATCGCCAGCCAGAACCTCTACGTGTCGGCGGGGCAGATCAACAACCGCGGCACCCTGGGCGCCCTGGGGCAGTTGCAGCTGCGCTCCAGCAACGGCATCACCACCTCGGCCGACACCCTGATCTACAGCGGCGGCGACATGCTCCTGCGGGGCAACGGCCTGGCCAACAGCTACGGCGATATCTACAGCGCCGGCAACCTCAGCTTCGCCGCCCTCGACGGGGGCCGCGCGGCCCTGCTGAGCAACCGCTCCGGAACCATCGAAAGCGAGGGCGACATGAACCTCAACGTGGCGTTGCTGCAAAACGCCATGGACCAGTACCAGGTCGGCGAAACCATCACCCAGCGCAATATCGTGATCAACTGCACCGACTGTTCCGGCGATTACCACACCGCCACTTACATCGTTAACACCACCTACGAAGGCACCATGGGCGAGCACTCCGCTGGCGCCCGCCTGGTGTCCAACCGTGACCTGACCATCAATGCCGATACGGTGGAAAACGACCAGAGCCTGATCGCCGCCAACCGTGATGTCACCATCACCGCCAACAACCTGTACAACCGGGGCCTGACCCTGAACAAGCGGGTCGAGAGCATCAGCTATTTCCTGCACGGGGTTTCCAAGGGCGCGTTCCGCGCCGCCGAGCGCGCCACCATCGCCTGGAACGCCGCCAACGCCAATCGCGCGCCGGGCCAGCAGGACCCGCTGCCGACCGTGGTGACCCAGTACCCGATCTACGAACCCGCCAGCCACACGGTGATCACCCCGGGCTCCCAGACTGCCTACGCCTCCACCCTGCAGGCCGGCCAGCGCCTGCACCTGCAGGTCAGCGGCACCCTTGAAAACGGCGTGCAGAGCGAACAGAGCCGCGCCCAGCTCACCGGGCAGACGCTGCAGAACAACCTGGCCCAGGTGGGCGGCCAGGTGATCACGGTCAATGCCCAGAGCTCCGCGGCGGCCAACCAGGTGGCCAAGGATGTGCAACGCATCGAGAAGGTCGGTGCCGACGGCACCACCCAGGTCAGCTTCGTCCCGGTGGATTTCTCCGGCGTGCCGTTCGCCGCCGTGGACCCGACCTCGCTGTCGAGCTTCCGCGTGCCTCAGGGCGAGTACGGCCTGTTCGTCAAGAGCCAGAACCCCCAGGGCCGCTACCTGATCGAGACCAACCCGACCTTCACCGACCTGTCGCGCTTCATGAGCTCGGACTACATGCTCGGCAACCTCAACTACAACACCGACCAGACCTGGCGCCGCCTGGGCGACGGCCTGTACGAGACCCGGCTGATTCGCGACGCGGTGCTGGCCCAGACCGGCCAGCGCTTCCTGGCGGCCGGGCTGACCAGCGACTACGACCAGTACCGCTACCTGATGGACAACGCCATCGCTTCCAAGGACCAGTTGAACCTGAGCATCGGCGTGTCCCTGACCCCGGCCCAGGTGGCCTCGCTGACCCATGACATCGTGTGGATGGAAACCCGCGAAGTGCAGGGTGAGAAAGTGCTGGTGCCGGTGCTCTACCTGGCCCAGGCGGAAACCCGCAACCTGCGCGGCGGCAGCCTGATACAGGGGCGCGACATGACCCTGATCGCCGGCGGCGACCTGACCAACGTCGGTACCCTGCGGGCCAGCAACGACCTGAGCGTGAATGCTGGCGGCAGCCTCTACCAGGGCGGCCTGATCGAGGCCAACGAGCGGGTCAGCCTGATGGCCCAGGACAGCGTGCGCAACGCCCTGGCCGGGGAAATCCGCGGCAACCAGGTCAGCGTCACCTCGATCAAGGGCGACATCATCAACGACCGCACCGCAGTGGCCGTCGGCTACGGCTCGGGCAATCGCACCATCCTCGACCAGGGCAGCCAGATCACCGCGCGCCAGCAGCTGGACCTCAGCGCCGGTCGCGACCTGACCAACCTCGGCCAGCTCGCCAGTGCCGGCGATGCCAAGCTCAGCGCCGGTCGCGACATCGACCTGCTGGCGGTGCAGGACCACACCTTCACCCAGAGCGCGATCCGTCGCGGCCTGGTGACCAACGACACGGTGCAGACCCTTGGCTCCAGCGTGACCACCGGCGGCAACCTGGAACTCAATGCCGGGCGCGACCTGGCGGTGGTAGCGAGCCAGGTCAGCGCCGGCAACGACCTGTCCCTCAATGCCAAGCGCGACATCGTCATCGCTTCGGCCCAGGACGAGCAGTCCTCGACCTTCTACCAGAAGAAGAAGGGTTCCTGGGGCAAGAGCAAGACCACCCGCAGCGCCGATTCCTCCACCACCAACGTGGCCTCCGAGATCAGCGCCGGGCACGACCTGATGGTCAACGTCAGCCAGGACAAGGACGGCCGTATCAGCCTCAACGGCGGACGCGACGTCACCGTGGTCGGCAGCCAGCTCAAGGCCGGCAACGACCTGCTGGTGGGCGCTACCCGGGACGTCAGCCTGGTCTCTGCCCAGGAGCAGCAGGACAGCGCCTACAGCCAGAAGAAGAAAGGCAGCTTCGGCCTGAGCAAGAGCGGCAACAGCCGCACCTCCAGCACCACCACCCAGGTGGGCAGCGAGCTGAGTGCCGGCAATGACGCCGTGGTGATATCCGGGACCAACGTCAACCTCTCGGCCAGTTCCATCGAAGCCAAGCGCGATGCCGAAGTGCGCGCCGGGCTGATCGACAAGAACGGCGACATCAACCTGATGGACGCGGCCAACACCTCCAGCAGCCAGAGCGACAAGTACAAGAGCAAGGTGGGGTTCTCCAGTTCCGGCAGTTTCACTTCGATTGCCTCCTCGAAGAAATCCGGCCAGGAAAACATTCAATCCCAGAGTGTCGGCAGCGTGGTCAGTGGCGGGCGTGACACCACCCTGCAGGCATCTCGTGACGTCAACATGATCGGCAGCACGGCCGCGGCCGAGCGCAACCTGAATGTGGGGGCGGGACGCGACATCAACGTCCTGGCCGGCAGCAATAGCTCGGACCAGAGCAACTGGAAGTCCGAGAAGCATGTGGGGCTGTCCCTGGAGAGCGATCGCAATGGCGTCACCGCGTTCCTGGGCAGCGAAGGCCTCAAGCAGAAATCGCGCAATGCCGAGCAGACCGTGGCGCCGAGCCAGTTGCTGGCCGGGCAGGATGCAACCATCAAGGCCGGACGTGACCTGACCCTGGAAGGCTCGCGAGTGGATGCCGGGCGTGATATCAACCTGCAGGCCGGGCGCGATATCAGCATCGACGCGGGCAAGGAAACCTCGATCGAGGAACGTAGCAAAAGCCGTGACCGCAATGGCCTGACGGTCAATGTCAGCCACAACTACGGCAACACCATGGACGCCCTCAAGGGCACCGGCAAAGGCGAGGACAACACCAGCAAGGCCTCCAGCGTGCTGAGCACCGTGGATGCGATCAACCAGTTCACCTCGGGCCCGACCGCCGCGACCCATTTCGGTACGGCCAGCCAGTCCAGCAGCTCGCGCCAGGAAGTGCACAGCAACAGCCCTGCCAGCCTGGGAGCCGGGCGGGATATCAGCGCCGTGGCCGGCAATGACATCAACATTCGCGGTGGGCAGTTCGACGCCGGGCGCGACATCACCCTGGTGGGCCGTGACATCAATGTGGATGTGGCCCGCGGTTCGGTTTCCGAAGAGAGCAAGACCGCCCGCAGCCAGGGCGGCATCAATGGCCAGAGCGGCGGTGGCAGCGCCCGTGCCGGTATCGGCGGCAGCAACGGTGTGGCCAGCGAGCAGATGAACCAGGGCACCAACACCCCGTCGGTATTCCTCGCCGGGCGTGATGTCAGCCTTGAGGCGCGCAACAACCTGACCCTGATCGGAACCCAGGTCCAGGCCGGGCGCGATATCGACCTGGGCGCCGGTAACGACCTGACCATCCGCGCCGCGCAGAACGATTCCAGCAGCGAGTCCAACCGCCACAGCGGCGGTGGTGAAGTGGGCCTGGCCGTGGGCGGCAAGGACTTCATCTCGGTCTACGCCAGCGTCGACATGGGCAAGGGCCAGTTGGACCGGGACAACCAGCGGCAACAGAACGCCAATCTGGTAGCCGGCGACCAGCTGCGCTTCAGCAGTGGCAAGGACACCACCATCGCCGGCGCCACCCTGCGCGGCGGTGAGGTCATCGGCCGGGTTGGCGGTGACCTGACCGTGTCCTCGGTGCCGGACACCGGCAAGGTCAGCGGTAAGGAAATGGATGCCAGTGTCACCGTGAGCATCGGCCTGGGCGGCGGTGGCAGTGTCAGCGGTTCCCTGGGCATGGGCAAGACCACCGGCAAGACCAACTGGGTCCAGGAGCAGACCAGCATCACCGGCAAGAACGGGGTGGACATCCGCACCGAGAACCACACCCAGCTCGACGGCGCGCTGGTCGCCGCCGACAACGGCAACCTCAAGCTGGACACCGGCACCCTGGGCTTCCGCGATATCTCCGGCCAGGACAAGGAGCACAGCTACTACGTCAATGCGGGCGGCACCTTTGGCTGGGGCGGCGGCGATGGCGCCAAGGCCACCGGCGGCAAGGACGTGGCTTTCACCACGGACAAGAGCCAGGAAGGCAAGGGCAAGACCGGGGCGTCCGGCTGGAGCGTCAGCGGCTATGACTACCGCAAGGAGCGTGAGCAGGAAGTGCGCGCCACAGTGGGCGCGGGCACCATCACCGTGCGCAACGACGCCAAGACTGGCGCCGACTCCACTGCGGGCCTGAACCGCGATGTGTCCCTGGCCTATGAAATCACCAAGGACAAGGAAAAGCGTACCGACCTGTATGTCTCGCAGTCGTCCCTGGAGTCGGTGAACCACCCGATTCAGACCCTGAACCAGTGGAAGGAGGGGATGAAGAACTATGGCAAGAATGCCTCGGGTATCTTCACCCAGTTTGGCGACCTGAGTAAGGCGGCGGACCAGGTGGTGGCCGACAACCCGTCGTTGCTGCCGCTGGCCTGGATTCCCGGGCTCCTGGAAACCGTGCTCGACAAGGCTGGCAAGTACACCGGTGGCATCATGCCCGGCGTCGAGAACCATGGTGGCCTGATCACCCAGGTGCCGGCCTTGATCACGGGTGACATGCGCTTCTATCGGGTTGAGACCAAGTACCAGTACGAGTCCGACGGCAAGACCATCAAGGTGGACCCGTTGTCCGGCAAACCGATGATCGAGAACGTGCAGAAGCTGATGGAGATCGAGCGTCCCGATGGTGATGGTGCAGTGTTCACCAACGGCATCCAGAACTCGCTGATGGCGGCATTGGTCAACGGTGCGATGCAGACCGGCTCCGATTCCTTCATGCAGGCCTACAACCCCGAGCACGGGATTCTCGGCGACTTGGTCGAGTCGCTGTGGGATGTGGCGCTGGGCGGGACGGTACGCTCTGGTAACGCCCAGCAGCTGCACGATTTCTTCCAGGCCGGGATCAAGGATGAGTACAAGCTGGACGTTGCCGGCCACAGCCAGGGCGGTCTGTTGACCTACCGGGCGATTTCCGGCCTGGATTTCAACCTCAATGGCCAGGTCGGGAGCATCCAGTTGTCGGGCGCCCCAGTGGGTTCCAAGAGCTTCTTTGAAGCCGCCGATGCCGCCGGATTCGATATCGGCAACGGCGCCTTCTTCCAGGTCAACCGTCCGGGGTCGAAGACCTTTTTCGGCATGTTGCCGGTCACCGATACCGTGTCGGATCTGCTGGGGCAGAACTTCACGCACTCGTCCGACCCGGTGGCTCGTTTCTTCGGTTCGCTGGCGACCAGCACCTCGTTGATGGGGGTGGATAGCCCGCACTCGAACTACCTGTGTGTTGCCAAGGGCATGTGCGGTGATGCGCCCAATGCGCTGCAGGACCAGTTCAAGAAGAATCCCCGGTACATTGAACCTACGTTCATCGATGCCAATGGCAAGGACACTATCCGCAGATGAGGGGGAGTCCAAGTGTGGTGGTGGGGCTGGCATTGCTGCTCGGGGGATGCCTGAACCTCCCCGCCAAGCCGCAGGAGCGACGCACCGAGCAGCGCATGTTGTGTAGCGAAGGGGCCAAGCGGGTGACCTTGCCCCAGCGTTTCTCCTTCGACCTGCCTGAACCGTTCCGGCACACAGAATGCGGTACGCTCATGGGCGGTTTCTACTACGACAGAATCAGCGACAGCCTGTCTGTCGCTACCGAGGGGACCTTCGCCTATGGCGATGTCCAGGTATCGGCGTCTTCGCTGTACATGAAGGTCAGCAGTTTTCTCGACGGTGAGGGTTATGGGCTGATGTATCCCCACGACGCCTTTCTCCAGGGCAAGCTGGCTGCATTGGCTTTGCCCGGCAGTGGTGCCAAACCCCGTGAAGTGGATTGGGTCACCCGGGGTGGCTACCAGTGCCTGCGCTTCTATGAGCACTGGCAGGGGGCTGCAGTGGGGCTCTGGGAGGATGAGGTCAGGTATTGGTGCTGGGAAGGGGAAAGCGGCCTTACTCAACCGTTCTATGTACATGCCGGGCAACGTCTGGCTTTGGGCGCCAAGGGTTACGATCTGGATCGGACCTTTATCCTGCCGTTCTTTGCCAGCTTGCAGATCAAGCGTCTGGCACCTTCGGCTCTGGCTCAGGCACAAAACCGGCTCCAGGCTGCTTGTGCCCGCGGCAAGGCTCGTTATGACCGGGGAAGTGCCTGGGGCAGCGACTACCCCGACAAGCGCCTGACCCTGACCCGCTTGCACTACTGCGGCTACGACGTGCCGCTGCCCGACCTTTCGGCCCCGCCGGCCGGGGCCAAAGCCGACTGAACCTTCGCCTGTCACAACACTCCAGTACCCTGTAAGTCCGCGTCCTCACGGCGCCTGCCACTATTCCTCAGGGGTGAAGGCTGGCAGACTGCCGGTCTTTTCCCCGCTGTCTGTCTTGAGGCTATATGCCAGCGTTTTCACAGCGTCATCTGTTGTTCATCAGTTGGATCATCATCTTCGGTGGCCTGTTGCTGGCCTTGCCCCTGCGTCTGCTGCCCAGCCTGCTGGCCGGTCTGCTGGTGTTCGAGCTGGTCAACATGCTCACCCCGCAACTGCAGCGGCTGATCGAAGGCCGGCGTGCGCGCTGGCTGGCGGTGGCCCTGCTGGGCACCCTGGTGGTCAGCCTGCTGACCCTACTGTTCGCCGGGGCCATCAGCTTCCTGTTGCATGAAGCGGAGAACCCGGGCGCCTCGCTGGGCAAGTTCATGGTGGTGGTGGACAAGGCCCGGGGCCAGTTGCCGCCGTTCCTCGATTCCTACCTGCCGGCCAGCGCCGCCGAGTTCCAGGCCGCCATCGGCGCCTGGGCCAGCAAGCACCTGAGCGAGTTGCAACTGGTGGGCAAGGACGCGGCGCACATGTTCGTGACCCTGCTGATCGGCATGGTCCTGGGGGCGATCATTGCCCTGCAGCGGGTCCCCGACCTGACCAAGCGCAAGCCTCTGGCGGCGGCGCTGTTCGACCGTCTGCACCTGCTGGTCCAGGCGTTTCGCAACATCGTCTTCGCCCAGATCAAGATCTCCCTGCTCAACACCTTCTTCACCGGGATCTTCCTGGCGCTGATCCTGCCGCTGTTCGGGGTCAAGCTGCCGCTGACCAAGACCCTGATCGTGCTGACCTTCCTGTTGGGCCTGCTGCCGGTGATCGGCAACCTGATTTCCAACACACTGATCACCATCGTCGGCCTGTCGCTGTCGATCTGGGTGGCGGTGGCGGCGCTGGGCTACCTGATCTTTATCCACAAGCTGGAATACTTCCTCAACGCGCGGATCGTTGGCGGGCAGATCAGTGCCAAGTCCTGGGAGCTGCTGCTGGCGATGCTGGTGTTCGAGGCCGCCTTCGGCCTGCCCGGGGTGGTGGCGGGGCCGATCTATTACGCGTACCTGAAGAGCGAGTTGAAGCTGGCGGGATTGGTGTGAATCTTGTTCGCCGGCCCGTGGGCTCCTACAGAACCTTGTAGGAGCCGGCGGGCCGGCGAAGTTGTTTCAGCCGTAACGCTTCTTGGCCTCGATGGCCAGGCCGCTGCCGATGCTGCCGAAGATATTGCCTTCCACATGCCGGGCATTGGGCAGCATCGCCGCCACGCTCTGGCGCAGCGCCGGAATGCCGCTGGAACCACCGGTGAAGAACACCGTATCGACCTGGCCCACACCGACATTGGCGTCGCTCAGCAACTGGGTGACGCTGGTGCGGATGCGCTCCAGCAAACCGTCGATGGAGGATTCGAACAGGGCTCGGCTCAGGTCCACGCTGAGGTCGCGCTCGATCCGGTCCAGGGCCACCAGGCGGTTCTCTGCGTGGGTCAGCTGGATCTTGGTCTCTTCCACTTCCATGGCCAGCCAGTGCCCGGCGCGCTGTTCGATCAGCTTGAACAGGCGGTCGATGCCGCCGGTGTCCTCGATGTCATAGCGCATGCTGCCCAGGGCCAGCTGGGATTTCTGCGAGTACACCGAGTTGATGGTGTGCCAGGTCGCCAGGTTCATGTGGTGGCTGGTGGGCATGTAGGCGCCGCTCTTCATCCGGCTGCCGTAGCCGAACAGCGGCATCACGCCCTGGAGGCTCAGTTGCTTGTCGAAGTCGGTACCGCCGACGTGCACGCCGCCGGTGGCGAGGATGTCGTCATGCCGGTTATCGACGCCACGGCGCTCGGGGGACAGGCGCACCAGGGAGAAGTCCGAGGTACCACCGCCGATGTCGACGATCAGCACCAGCTCTTCGCGCTCGATGGTGGATTCGTAGTCGAAGGCCGCGGCGATGGGTTCGTACTGGAAGGACACGTGCTTGAAGCCGATCTTGCGGGCCACTTCCACCAGGGTGTCTTCGGCTTCCTGGTCGGCGGCGGCGTCGTCATCGACGAAGAACACCGGGCGCCCCAGCACCACTTCTTCGAATTCCCGACCGGCGGCGGCTTCGGCGCGGCTCTTCAGCTGGCCGATGAACAGCCCCAAGAGGTCCTTGAACGGCATGGCAGTACCCAGCACGCTGGTGTCGTGCTTGATCAGCTTGGAACCCAGCAGGCTTTTCAGCGAGCGCATCAGCCGGCCTTCGTAGCCTTCCAGGTATTCGTGCAGCGCCAGGCGGCCGTACACCGGACGGCGTTCCTCGATATTGAAGAACACCACCGAAGGCAGGGTGATCTTGTCGTCCTCCAGGGTGATCAGCGTCTCCTCGCCGGGGCGCAGCCAGCCGACGGTGGAGTTGGAGGTACCGAAGTCAATGCCGCAGGCACGGGCCGGGGTGGCGTTGTTCATGTCTTTGGATCCGGTGAAAAAAACGGCCGCGCAGCGTACGCCAGTCCTCGCGCCTTGCAAAGGCCGACTATCTGCTAAATCACCCCCTGTCGTGCCTTGAAAGACTATCCTTGACCCCCAAACTTGCAGGCATGGGCCGCGCAGCCACCTGGGGTCACAAGATCCGCCCGAGGCTGCCGATAAACTTCTGATGCGCCGTTCAGTCAGAGAATTGAGATTGATCAATTCTCATGCTGCCAGACCGAGCATGCTGTGCTGCACGCCGCGCGACTTTGATAACGGATGGTGATTCCCTCGATGGACTTCAAAGACTATTACAAGATTCTCGGTGTGGAGCCGACAGCGGACGACAAGGCGATCAAGGCCGCCTATCGCAAGCTGGCGCGCAAGTACCACCCCGACGTCAGTAAGGAAAAGGATGCCGAGGCCAAGTTCAAGGACGCCTCGGAAGCCTATGAAGCGCTGAAAAGCGCCGACAAGCGCGCCGAGTACGATGACCTGCGCAAGTACGGCCAGCATGGCCAGCCCTTCCAGGGCCCGCCGGGCTGGCAGAGCCGTGGCGGTTTTGGCGGCGGCGAGAACGGTGGCGATTTCTCGGACTTCTTCAGTTCGATCTTTGGTAACCGGGGGCCAGGATTCGGCGGCCCGGAGCAGCGCCGCAGCAGCGGTCGTCGTGGACAGGATGTGGAAATGGAACTGCCGATCTTTCTTGAAGAAACCCTGTCCACCGAGTCGAAGAAGATCAGCTTCCAGGTGCCGCAGTACAACGCCAATGGACAACACGTCAGCAACACCAGCAAGAGCCTGAACGTGAAGATTCCGGCAGGTGTCACCGACGGCGAGCGCATCCGCCTCAAGGGCCAGGGCGCGCCGGGCGTGGGCGGCGGCGCGAATGGCGACCTGTACCTGACCATTCGCTTCGCGCCGCATCCCAAGTTCGATGTCGAAGGCGAGAACCTGATCATCACCCTGCCACTGGCCCCCTGGGAGCTGGCGCTGGGGACCGAGGTCGCGGTACCGACCCTGACCGGCAAGATCAACCTCAAGGTTCCGGCCGGCAGCCAGAATGGCCAGCGCATGCGCGCCAAGGGCCATGGCCTGCTGAACAAGGCCGGCCAGCGCGGCTACCTGTTCGTGCAACTCAAGGCGGTCATGCCCAAGCAGGCGGGCGACGACGTCAAGGCCTTGTGGCAGGAGCTGGCGAAGAAGGCGGCGTTCGACCCCCGGGAAAATTTCTGATTCGACACTAGGAGGCGCTGATCATGAGCACCCTGATCGTTCAGCTGGACATGGAAGAGTTCTGTGAAGTGGCCGACCTGTCGGCGGCCTACGTGATCGAAATCGTCGAGCACGGCATCCTCGAACCTCAGGGCCGGGCGCCCAAGGACTGGCGTTTCAACGACTATGAGCTGTCCCTGGCCAAGCGCGCGGCGAAGTTGCGCCGCGACCTGGACCTGGAATGGGAAGGCGTGGCCCTGGCCCTGGACCTGCTGGACGAAGTGCGGCAACTGCGCGCCGAGAACCAGATGCTCAAGCAGCGCCTGGGCCGCCTGCTGGTGGACTGAGGGTGGGCCTGTAGCCGCTGCCGAGCGCTAGCGAGGCAGCGACCGGGCGCGCAGCGCCCGTATAAACAGGCGACTGCGGTGTGTCAGGAAAATGCGGGTTGCGAGGACTGCGTCCTCGTTCGCAGCTTCGCTGGCGCTCAGCAGCGGCTACAAAACGATACAAACGGCACAAACGATACAAACGCACCAGCGGTTACAAAGCGCCTCAGGCACTGGCGCGGGAGACGCGCGGCAGGACCACGGTGAAGGTGGTGCCATCGCTGGCGTTGGAGCTGACTTCGATGCTGCCCTGGTGGGCAACCACCACTTCCTTGACGATGAACAACCCCAGGCCAAGGCTGGTGCTGGGGTTGCCCAGTTCTTCGTCGACGCTGCGCACCAACGGGTCGAACAGGGTGCCCAGGGCCTCCGGGGGGATCGGCGTGCCGTAGTTGTGCACGGTCAACAGCACCTGTTCCGCGCCACCGGTGATGGTCACGGTCACGGTGCGGCGGTTGTTGCCGTGCTGCAGGGCGTTGCCGATCAGGTTCTGCAGCATCTGCTCGATGCGCCCGCGGTCCCAGATGCCATGGCTGTCGCCCTCGAAGCTCATCAGCGGGGTGCAATCGGGCTGCCCGGCGCAGGCTTCGTCCATGGCCGCCTTGGCCGCGCTGGCCAGGTCCATGGGCGCAGGTTCGATGGGCAGGCTGCTGCCCAGGCGGCTGCGCACGAACTCCAGCAGGTCGCTGACCATGGCGCCCATGTGCCGGGTGCCGCTCTTGATACGTGAAACGAAGGCCTGGGCGTCGCCGTCCAGGGCGACTTTGCGTGCCAGCATTTCAGTGGACATGCTCACTGCCTGCAACGGCGCCCGCAGGTCGTGGCCAAGAATTGCCAGGAAGATATCCCGCGAGCGGCTGACCTGTTCGGCATAGGCCGCGGTGGACTCGGCCAGGGCTTCATCAATGGCTTCGTTGAAACGGATCATGTCCTGCAGGTAGGCCAGGTCCGGTGTCTGCAGGCTGGCCACCCACAGGCGGATCACGCAGGCTCGCAGGTGGCGGAATTCCGAGGTCATCTGCACCAGGTCAAAACCCACGTGATGGCGCAGCTCGCCATGGCTGGCGGCCGCGGCATCCAGGCTGGGGGTTTTTTCCGGGCCTTCGCCCTTGGCCTTGGCCCGTTGTTCCCCGGGGCTCTGGGCAGTGCACATATCCCGAGCGGCGGCCAGCAGGATGGAGCGCGCGTGGTCACGCAGGTCCGTGCGGGTCAGGGAGTCCTGGGCGAGGCTCCTGGCAAATTGTTCCCATTCATCAACGATTCGATCAACGTGCTGCACGATAAAATCGGACAGGCGCATAGCCGGGCACCTTACTGGGCAGTGAGTGGAAAACCGAGACGCATCTTAGCGCCTAATCGAACATTTCAGCAGCCACTCTGCCCAGTGGTGGGCCGGTCCTAGAACAGGAAGTAGCGCTGGGCCATGGGCAGCACGTCCGCCGGTTCGCACCACAGCAGAACGCCATCAGCCTTGACCTGATAGGTCTGCGGGTCGACTTCGATATCCGGCAGGTAGTCGTTGTGGATCAGGTCGGTTTTCTGCACGTTGCGACAGCCCTTGACCACGGCGATGCGTTTTTTCAGCCCCAACTGCTCCGGCACCCCGGCCTCCAGTGCGGCCTGGCTGATGAAGGTCAGGCTGGTGGCGTGACGGCTACCGCCGAAGCTGGCGAACATCGGCCGGTAGTGCACCGGCTGCGGGGTCGGGATCGAGGCGTTGGCGTCGCCCATCAGGCTGGCGGCAATGGCCCCGCCCTTGAGGATCAGGCTCGGCTTGACCCCGAAGAACGCCGGGCGCCAGAGCACCAGGTCGGCCCACTTGCCCACTTCGACGGAGCCCACCTCATGGCTGATGCCGTGGGTGATCGCCGGGTTGATGGTGTACTTGGCAATGTAGCGCTTGACCCGGAAGTTGCTGTTGCCCGGGCCATCCCCCGGCAGCGGGCCGCGCTGCTTGTGCATCTTGTCGGCGGTCTGCCAGGTGCGGGTCACCACTTCGCCGACCCGGCCCATGGCCTGGCTGTCGGAGCTGATCATGGAGAAGGCCCCGAGGTCGTGGAGGATGTCCTCGGCGGCAATGGTCTCCCGGCGGATGCGGCTTTCGGCGAAGGCCACGTCCTCGGCGATGCTCGGGTCCAGGTGATGGCAGACCATCAGCATGTCCAGGTGTTCGTCGATGGTGTTGCGGGTGAAGGGGCGGGTCGGGTTGGTGGAGCTGGGCAGCACGTTGGCCAGGCCGCAGGCCTTGATGATGTCCGGGGCATGGCCGCCGCCGGCGCCTTCGGTGTGGTAGGTGTGGATGGTGCGGCCCTTGAAGGCGCCCAGGGTGGTTTCGACGAAGCCCGATTCATTGAGGGTGTCGGTGTGGATCGCCACCTGCACGTCGTACTCATCGGCCACGCTCAGGCAGTTGTCGATGCTGGCCGGGGTGCTGCCCCAGTCCTCGTGCAGCTTGAGGCCGATGGCCCCGGCCTTGACCTGTTCGATCAGCGGCTCGGGCAGGCTGGCGTTGCCCTTGCCGGTAAAGCCGATGTTCATGGCGAAGGCGTCCGCCGCCTGGAGCATGCGCGCCATGTGCCAGGGTCCGGAGGTGCAGGTGGTGGCGTTGGTCCCGGTGGCAGGTCCCGTGCCGCCACCGATCATGGTGGTGACGCCGCTCATCAGCGCCTCTTCGATCTGCTGCGGGCAGATGAAGTGGATATGGGTGTCGATGCCGCCGGCGGTGAGGATCATGCCCTCACCGGCGATGACCTCGGTGCTGGCGCCGATGGCGATGTTCACGTCGGGCTGGATGTCCGGATTGCCGGCCTTGCCGATGGCGGCGATGCGCCCGTCCTTGAGGCCGACGTCGGCCTTGACGATGCCCCAGTGGTCGATGATCAGGGCGTTGGTGATCAGGGTGTCCACCACCTCGGCGGCCAGCAACTGGCTCTGGCCCATACCGTCACGGATCACCTTGCCGCCGCCGAACTTCACTTCTTCACCGTAGGTGGTGAAATCCTTCTCCACTTCGATCCACAGCTCGGTGTCGGCCAGCCGCACCTTGTCGCCCACGGTGGGGCCGAACATGTCGGCGTAGGCTTCACGGGAAATCTTCATCGCAGCTCCTTACAAAAACAGGTCTTGCAGGAGCCGGCTTGCCGGCGAAGGGGCCCGAAAGACCGCATTCGCCGGCAAGCTGGCTCCTACGTGCGTAGGGTCGAGGGATCAGAGGTCGCCCATGATCCGCCCGGCGAAGCCGAATACCCGGCGCTTGCCGGCCAGTTCCACCAGTTCCACTTCCCGGGTCTGGCCCGGTTCGAAGCGCACCGCGGTGCCGGCGGCGATGTTCAGGCGCATGCCGCGGCTGGCGGCTCGGTCGAAGGTCAAGGCGTCGTTGGTTTCGAAGAAGTGGTAGTGGGAGCCGACCTGGATTGGCCGGTCGCCGCTGTTGGATACGTTCAGGCGCAGGGTGCGGCGCCCGGCGTTGAGTTCGATCTCGCCGGGCTGGATCTGGTATTGGCCAGGAATCATAGGGGTTGTCCCAGGGTCTTGAAGTAGATGGCGGTGGCGGTATAGGTGCCGTCCGGGCTCTGGCAGTAGTTGGGCAGTTCGCCGACCCGGGTATAGCCCAAGGCGCGGTAGAACTCTTCCGCCGCGGAGCCGGCCTCGGTGTCCAGGTACAGCAGCCCGCGCTTGTGCTGGCGGGCGGCCTGTTCCAGGGCATTCATCAACTGCTGGCCCAGGCCGCGGCGGCGGGCGCTGTGCAGGACCTGGAGTTTCTGCACCTCGGCGCGGTTGCGCCCGTTGGCCTTCATGCACAGGGCCAGTTGCACGCTGGCCAGGACTTTCTCGTCGCGTACCACCACCCACAACAGCAGGCTGCCGTCCTCGACCCCGGCCTGCACGCTGCTGAGGTAGCTGCGGGCCTGGCTGTCGTCGAGATCGGCCATGAAGCCGATGGACGCACCATGCTGCACCGAGTCCAGCAGCAACTCGATCAGTCCCTGACGGTAATGGGCAAAGCTTTCTCCATGGACAAGGCGCAGTTGGGCGGCGTTCATCGAGATTTCACTCCTTGTGCGGGGCGGGCGGTGGCGCCCCGGGGTTGAGAATCAGCTGCATGAAGGTCAGGTCCAGCCAGCGCCCGAACTTGGTGCCCACCTGAGGCATCTGCCCGGTGCTGATGAACCCCAGGCGCTCATGCAGACGGACCGAGGCGCTGTTGCCGCTCTCGATGGCGGCCACCATCACGTGCTTGCCACAGCCCCGGGCGCGCTCCAGCAGCACCGCCATCAACTGCGGGCCCAGGCCGTTGCCGCGCTGGTCGCTGCGCACATAGACCGAATGTTCCACGGTGTGGCGGAAGCCGTCGAAAGGCCGCCAGTCGCCGAAGGAAGCGTAGCCGAGCACCTGCTCCTCGGCGTTGATGATCACCAGGATCGGATAGCCCTGGGCCTGGCGTGCGCTGAACCAGGCCTGGCGGTTGCCCAGGTCTACCGGTTGCTCATTCCAGATCGCCGTGGTGTTGAGCACGGCGTCGTTGTAGATGTCGCGGATCGCCGGCAGGTCGGCATGCAGGGCATCGCGGATGCGATAGGTCATGGCACGGCCTCAGGCGATGGGTTGGTGAACGGTGACCAGCTTGGTGCCGTCGGGAAAGGTGGCTTCCACCTGGATGTCCGGGATCATCTCCGGGATGCCTTCCATCACCTGCTCGCGGCTGAGCAGGGTGGTGCCGTAGTGCATCAGTTCGGCCACGGTCTGCCCGTCCCGGGCGCCTTCGAGCAGCGCCGCGGAGATATAGGCCATGGTTTCCGGGTAGTTGAGCTTGAGGCCGCGGGCCAGTCGCCGCTCGGCCACCAGGCCGGCGGTGAAGATCAGCAGCTTGTCTTTTTCGCGTGGGGTCAGATCCATCGTGGTCAATCCGTTGTCAGGCAGTAGAAAAAGGTGCAGTGGAAAAGGGCATGGGGGTCAGGTGTTCCAGATTCTGGGTGGCCTGGCTTCGCGGCCCAGCAGCGCCGGGCGCAGCAGGCGCCACAGCTCGATCAGCCAGGCCCGGGCCTGCAGAGCTTCGCTGGCCAGGCAGCGGGCCACCAGCAGGCCCGGCAGTTGGCTCAGGTCGCCGCGTACCGGGTGCGCCAGGGCGCGGCAGCGTTCCAGCAGTTCGCCGTCGATTTCACCGGTCACCAGCAAGGTGGCGAACACCGGCTGGCCATCCAGGCCGATGGGGGAATCCAGCAGGCCGTCGCCACCGCCGATGCGCTGGCGTTCATGCCACAGCGGCCGGCCGTCGCGGTACAGGTCCAGGTGGGCCTGGAAATGGCCCTGCTCGAACCGCTCGCCACTGGCCGGGCGACCCAGGGCAATGATGTCCCAGTAGAACAGCCGGGCATCGCCCTGCAATTCGATGCGGGTCGTGAGCTCGGCCTGGGCAGCGCTGAAGACGATGGTTTCCTGGGGCAGCCACTCCAGGGTCGCGCCCGGCGCTATCTGCAGGTTCAGGGCCTGGCTGGCCGGGCCGGTGGCGCGATACCACTTGGCTGCCCCGGGGCTGGTCAACTGGGCCCAGGCACCGCTGTCGACCCGGGCGCTGATGGCCAGCCGATCACCGCCGGCAATGCCGCCGGGCGGGTGGACGATGATGTGCTGGCAAACCTCGGGGCCTTCGGCATACAGGTGCTTCTGCACCCGCAGCGGGCCCAGGTGGCGGCGCAGCACCGGGCGCGTGGTGGCACCGCAACGGGCATAGGCCAGCTCCAGTTCGGCGTGCCAGCTGGGAGTGAACAGGGCGGTGGCGGCAGGTAGGTTCATGCTGGGTCGTTATCGTTAGGAGGCTACAGATTAGATCGTAACCAGGCCGCGTACACCCTCGGCCTGCATATTTTCGCCGCGGCCCTGCTGGATGATTTCCCCCCGGGACATCACCAGGTACTGGTCGGCCAGTTCGGCGGCAAAGTCGTAGAACTGCTCCACCAGCAGGATCGCCATGTCGCCCCGGGCCGCGAGCTTGCTGATCACCGCGCCGATCTCCTTGATCACCGAGGGCTGGATGCCTTCGGTGGGCTCATCGAGGATCAGCAGGCGCGGGCGGCTGGCCAGGGCCCGGCCGATGGCCAGTTGTTGCTGCTGGCCGCCGGAGAGGTCGCCGCCACGGCGCTGCTTCATCTGCAGCAGCACCGGGAACAGTTCGTAGATGAAGGCCGGCACTTCCCTGGCCTGGGAGCCGGGGAAGCGGGCCAGGCCCATCAGCAGGTTTTCCTCCACGGTCAGGCGGCCGAAGATTTCCCGGCCCTGGGGCACGTAGGCGATCCCGGCGTGGACGCGCTGATGGGGCTTGTAGCCGGTGATGCCCCGGCCCTCCCAGTTGACCGCGCCCTCCTTGGCCGGCAGCAGGCCCATCAGGCACTTGAGCAGGGTGGTCTTGCCCACGCCGTTGCGCCCCAGCAGGCAGGTGACTTCACCGATCCGGGCCTCGAAGCTCAGGCCGCGCAGGATGTGGCTACCGCCGTAGTATTGGTGCAGCTTGTCGACTTGGAGCATGGTCGGGTACTCGAATTTTGTGGGGATTGCGGGGTGGTCTTCGCTGGCCAGCCAGCTCCTGCGGGAGGGGTAGGAGCCTGCTTGCCGGCGAACGACGGTTGCGCTAACGGCCGAGGTACACCTCGATCACCCGTTCGTTTTCCTGCACCTGTTCCAGGGAGCCTTCGGCCAGCACGCTGCCCTGGTGCAGCACGGTGACGTGGTCGGCAATCGAGCCGACAAAGCCCATGTCGTGTTCCACCACCATCAGCGAGTGCTTGCCCGCCAGGGTCTTGAACAGCTCGGCGGTAAATTCGGTCTCGGCGTCGGTCATGCCCGCCACCGGTTCGTCCAGCAACAGCAGTTGCGGGTCCTGCATCAGCAGCATGCCGATCTCCAGAAACTGCTTCTGGCCGTGGGACAGCAGGCCCGCCTGGCGTTGGGCCGAAGGGCTCAGGCGAATGGTCTCCAGCACCTGGGCGATGCGGTCCTGCTGTTCTGTGCTCAAGCGTGCCCCGAGGCTGGCCCACACCGACTTGTCGGTCTTCTGCGCCAGTTCCAGGTTCTCGAACACGCTCAGGGCCTCGAACACCGTGGGTTTCTGGAACTTGCGGCCGATCCCGGCCTGGGCGATCTGCACTTCGCTCATCAGGGTCAGGTCCAGGGTTTCTCCGAACCAGGCCTTGCCCCGGGAGGGGCGGGTCTTGCCGGTGATCACGTCCATCAGGGTGGTCTTGCCGGCGCCGTTGGGGCCGATGATGCAGCGCAACTCGCCGACACCGATGTACAGGTTGAGGTCGTTGAGCGCCTTGAAACCATCGAAGCTGACGCTGATGTCCTCCAGGGTCAGGATGGTGCCGTGGCGGGTGTTGAGGCCCTTGCCGGCGGCGTGGCCAAGGCCGATGGCGTCGCGGCTGGTGCCGGCGTCCTTGTTGGTGTCGAGAATGGGTTCGAGCATGAAGTCCGCCGTTGCTGTGACTCTCATTGTTCACCTCGTTTGTTCAGCAGGCCGATCACGCCCTTGGGCAGGTACAGGGTCACGACGATGAACAGCGCACCGAGGAAGAACAGCCAGTATTCGGGAAAGGCCACGGTGAACCAGCTCTTCATGCCGTTGACCACACCGGCCCCCAGCAGCGGGCCGATCAGCGTGCCGCGCCCGCCCAGGGCGACCCACACGGCGGCCTCGATGGAGTTGGTGGGGGACATTTCGCTGGGGTTGATGATGCCCACCTGGGGCACGTACAGGGCCCCGGCCAGGCCGCACAGCACGGCGCTCAGGACCCAGACGAAGAGCTTGAAGCCGCGCGGGTCGTAGCCGCAGAACATCAGGCGGTTCTCGGCGTCGCGCAGGGCCGTCAGCACCCGGCCGAACTTGCTTCGGGCCAGGCGCCAGCCCAGGTACAGGCTGCCCACTAGCAGCGCCACCGTGGCCAGGAACAGCACCGCCCGAGTGCCCGGTTCGGTGATACCGAAGCCCAGGATGCTGCGGAAGTTGGTAAAGCCGTTGTTGCCGCCAAAGCCGGTCTCGTTGCGAAAGAACAGCAGCATCCCGGCGAAGGTCAGGGCCTGGGTCATGATCGAGAAGTACACGCCCTTGATCCGCGAGCGGAAGGCGAAGAAGCCGAACACCAGGGCCAGCAGCCCCGGGGCCAGCACCACCAGGCACAGGGCCCAGAGGAAATGCTCGGTGCAGGCCCAGTACCAGGGCAGTTCGCTCCAGGAAAGGAAGGTCATGAAGGCCGGCAGGCCATCCCCGGCGGCCTGGCGCATCAGGTACATGCCCATGGCGTAGCCGCCCAGGGCGAAGAACAGGCCGTGGCCCAGGGACAGCAGCCCGGCGTAGCCCCAGACCAGGTCCAGGGCCAGGGCGACGATGGCGTAGCAGAGGATCTTGCCCACCAGGGTCAGGGTGTAGGCCGAGACCTGCAGCGGGTGGTCCGCCGGTAGCAGCGACAGCAGCGGCAGGGCCAGTAGCACCAGGAGCAGCAACGCCCCGACGGTGATCGTGACCCTGGGCCCGGCTTTCTGGGTGGCGGTAATGAGCAGTGGTTGATTCATCAGTCGATCACCCGTCCTTTCAGTGCGAAGAGTCCCTGCGGGCGTTTCTGGATAAACAGAATGATCAGCGCAAGGATCAGGATCTTGCCGAGCACGGCGCCGATCTGCGGTTCGAGGATCTTGTTCGCCACCCCCAGGCCGAAGGCCGCCAGCACGCTGCCGGCCAGTTGCCCGACCCCGCCGAGTACCACCACCAGGAACGAGTCGATGATGTAGCTCTGGCCCAGGTCCGGGCCGACGTTGCCGATCTGGCTCAGGGCCACGCCGCCCAGGCCCGCAATGCCCGAGCCGAGGCCGAAGGCGAGCATGTCCACGCGCCCGGTGGGCACGCCGCAGCAGGCAGCCATGTTGCGGTTCTGGGTCACCGCGCGCACGTTCAGGCCCAGGCGGGTCTTGTTCAGCAGCAGCCAGGTGAGCACCACGACAAACAGCGCGAAGGCGATGATCACGATGCGGTTGTAGGGCAGTACCAGGTTGGGCAGCACCTGGATGCCGCCGGACAGCCAGGCCGGGTTCGCCACTTCGACGTTCTGCGCGCCGAACAGCAGGCGCACCAGCTGGATCAGCATCAGGCTGATGCCCCAGGTGGCCAGCAGGGTTTCCAGGGGCCGGCCGTAGAGGTGGCGGATCACCGTGCGCTCCAGGGCCATGCCGATCCCGGCGGTGACGAAAAACGCCACCGGCAGCGCCAGCAGTGGGTAGTACTCGATGGCTTGCGGGGCGTAGCGCTGGAACAGCAACTGCACCACATAGGTGGCGTAGGCGCCGAGCATCAGCATCTCGCCGTGGGCCATGTTGATCACCCCCAGCAGGCCGAAGGTGATGGCCAGCCCCAGGGCCGCCAGTAGCAGGATCGAACCCAGGGACAGGCCGCTGAAGGCCTGGCCCAGCACTTCGCCCACCAGTAGCTTGCGCTTGACCTGGGCCAGGCTGGTTTCGGCCGCGGTGCGTACCGCGGCATCGGCTTCGACCCCGGGTTCGAGCAGGCCTTCGAGGCGGGTGCGGGCCAGCGGGTCGCCGGTTTCCCCCAGCAGGCGCACGGCGGCCAGGCGCACCGCCGGGTCGCTGTCCACCAGTTGCAGGTTGGCCAGGGCCAGGCTCAGGGCATCGTGCACGTCGGGGGCTTGCTCGGCGGCCAGTCGGGCATCGAGGAATTTCAGTTGCGCCGGCTTGGCGCTTTTCTGCAGTTGGCGGGCGGCGGCCAGACGGCTGTTGGCGTCGCTGGCGAGCAACTGGTGGCTGGCCAGGGCGCTGTCGATCAGGCCCCGCAGGCGGTTGTTCAGGCGCAGGGTTCTGCTTTCGCCGGCGATGTTCAACTGGCCCTGCTGCAGGGTGTTGAGCAGTTCCAGGCGCGCCGGGTCGGGCTGCGCGGCCCAGGTTTCCAGGAGCCGGGCCTGCTCGCCGGAGTTGCCGGCGACGAAGTCTTCGGCATCCCCGGCCTGGGCCGTCCATGGCAGTAACAGCAGGCCGGCGAGGATCAAACGGTAGAGGGCAGTGGGCATATCGGTGTCCTTGAAAGCGCCCGGATAACCTGTAGGAGCGAGCTCGCTCGCGATCCGCGCAGCGGCCAGCCGGGCGGTTTTCGTTGGAGGTCCTGCGGACCTCGTCGCGAGCAAGCTCGCTCCTACGGGGAAGGCGTCAGGTTCGGATCAGTTGCTCTTGACCGCGTAGTCCGGCTTCTTGTCGTTGCCCGGGATGAACGGGCTCCAGGGCTGGGCACGGATCGGGCCTTCGGTCTGCCAGACCACGTTGAACTGACCGTCGGGCTGGATCTCGCCGATCATCACCGGCTTGTGCAGATGGTGATTGGTCTTGTCCATGGTCAGGGTGTAGCCCGAAGGGGCGGCGAAGGTCTGCCCGGCCAGGGCCTCGCGAACCTTGTCGACATCGGTGGACTTGGCTTTCTCCACGGCCTGGGCCCACATGTGGATGCCGACGTAGGTGGCTTCCATCGGGTCGTTGGTCACCGCCTTGTCCGCGCCCGGCAGGTTCTTGGCCTTGGCGTAGGCTTTCCAGGCGGCGACGAACTTCTGGTTCACCGGGTTATCCACCGACTCGAAGTAGTTCCAGGCCGCGAGGTTGCCCACCAGTGGCTTGGTATCGATGCCGCGCAGTTCTTCCTCGCCCACCGAGAAGGCCACCACCGGCACGTCGGTGGCTTTCAGGCCCTGGTTGGCCAGTTCCTTGTAGAAGGGCACGTTGGAGTCACCGTTGACCGTGGAGATCACCGCAGTCTTGCCACCGGCGGAGAACTTCTTGATGTTGGCGACGATGGTTTGATAGTCGCTGTGGCCGAACGGGGTGTAGACCTCTTCGATGTCCTTGTCGGCCACGCCCTTGGAGTGCAGGAACGAACGCAGGATCTTGTTGGTGGTGCGCGGGTAGACGTAGTCGGTGCCCAGGAGGAAGAAGCGCTTGGCGCTGCCGCCGTCCTCGCTCATCAGGTATTCCACCGCCGGGATCGCCTGCTGGTTCGGCGCGGCGCCGGTGTAGAAGACGTTGGGCGACATCTCTTCGCCTTCGTACTGCACCGGGTAGAACAGCAGGCCGTTGAGCTCCTCGAACACCGGCAGCACCGACTTGCGCGACACCGAGGTCCAGCAGCCGAATACCACCGCCACCTTGTCCTGGGTCAGCAACTGGCGGCCCTTCTCGGCGAACAGCGGCCAGTTCGAGGCCGGGTCCACCACCACCGGCTCCAGCAGCTTGCCGTTGACCCCGCCCTTGGCGTTGATTTCGTCGATGGTCATCAGCGCCATGTCCTTGAGGGACGTTTCGGAGATCGCCATGGTGCCCGACAGCGAGTGCAGGATCCCCACCTTGATGGTTTCGGCGGCCTGGACGGTCCAGGTCATGCCCATCGCGGCAATGCTTGCCGTGAGAGTGAAAGCCTTGAGCAAACTACGACGCTTCATTGTGCGATCTCCATGAACTCTTGATTTTTCAGGTGGTAGATGCGGACTGCTGAAGGGCTGTTTTGCAAGGGGTGTGCCGAGTCGGCGCAAGGCATGAAAACGTCGCTTTAACGGCGCGGGCGGGGGAGGTGATGCCCCAAGACGAGGCTTGGGCAAGGGGCTGGTGCGTCGGGGTGCGTCATTGTGGTGCTGCCGCTGGGCGGCAGCCGTGGCCTGGGGGTGGCTTCAGTTCACGCCCGGGAAGGAATCGACATATTTGATGGTGAAGTCGGGAAAGGAGTCGACGATCTGGATCTTGTAGTCGGGAAAACTGTTGACGATTTTCCACTTGCCCGGCGCGTCGGCGAAGGAGTTGACCTGCTTCACCTTCAGGTCGGGGAAGGAGTTCACCACCTTGACCTTGTAGTCGGGGAAGCTGTTGACGATCTGGATGTTGCCGTAGATTTTCGAGACGTCGACAGAGGTGTCGGCCACAGCGCCAAGGGAGGTGCCGAGCAGCAAGGCCAAGAGTGCGGTTCTGAACATGAGACTCATCCTGAGAGATCCAAGCGCGCGATCTTAAAGCAAGGGCGACGATTGTAGGAGCTGGCTGGCCAGCGAAGAGGCCCTTGAACCTGGCACAAGGCCTACGGGCGCCTTCGCCGGCAAGCCGGCTCCTACAGAGGCGGGCACAGTCAGCGGCGGCGCATCAGGCCGATGAAGAACACCCCGCCGATGGCCGCGGTGGCCACGCCGATGGGCAGGTCCTCGGGGGCGATCAGGGTGCGCGCAGCCACATCCACCCAGACCAGGAACACGCTGCCCAGCAGTACGCACACCGGCAGCAGCCGGCGGTGTTCGGCGCCCACCAGGCGCCGGGCAATGTGCGGCACCATCAGCCCGACAAAACCGATGGAGCCGCTGATGGACACCAGCACTCCGGTCATCAGCGAGGCAATCAGGAACACCTTCAGGCGCACATTGCGCGCGTTCAGGCCCAGGGTCACGGCGGTCTGCTCGCCGGCCATCAGGGCGTTCAGCGGGCGTGCCATGCCCAGCAGCAACACCAGCCCCAGCAGCACGCTGGCGGCGGGGATCGCCAGTAGTTCCCAGCGCGCCAGGCCCAGGCCGCCGAGCATCCAGAACATCACTGCGGAGCTGGCGCGGTGGTCGCCCATGAACAGCAGCAGGTTGGCCGCGGCCATCATCACGAACGACACCGCCACCCCGCACAGCAACAGCCGGTCGCTGTCCAGGCGGCCGTTGCGGGCGGCGATCCCCAGCACCAGCGCCATGCTCAGCAGGGCGCCGACAAAGGCCGCCAGGGGCAGGGTCAAAAGCCCGATGACCTGGCCCAGGTGCAGCACCACGATCACCGCGCCGAGGGTGGCGCCGGAGGTCACCCCCAGCAGGTGCGGGTCGGCCAGCGGGTTGCGGGTCACCGCCTGCAGCACCGCGCCGATCAGTGCCAGCCCGGCACCCACCAGGGCCCCCAGGAGCATGCGCGGCACGCGGATCAGCCAGACGATGTGCTCCTGGCCCGGGCTCCAGTCCACAACGCCCAGGCCCAGGGCCTTGTGCAACAGAATGCGCCCCACCACCTCCACCGGCACCCGCGCCGGGCCAAAGCCCAGGGACACCACGCAGGACGCCAGCAGCAGGGCGCCCAGGGCCATCAACAGTGCGGCATAGCGGGGACTGGTCATTCGCCGTGGAAACCCTTGGCCAGGGTTTCCACCGCCAGCACGTTGTCGATGCCCGGCGTGGCCTGCACATAGGGGATGACGATAAAGCGCTGGTTCTTGATCGCATCGACTCCTTGCAGGGCCTTGTTGT
The DNA here is from genome assembly GCF_900103205.1 of Pseudomonas sp. NFPP12. NCBI lineage: Bacteria > Pseudomonadati > Pseudomonadota > Gammaproteobacteria > Pseudomonadales > Pseudomonadaceae > Pseudomonas > Pseudomonas sp. NFPP12. The sequence goes on along the minus strand of NZ_FMWW01000006.1, from coordinate 102,458 downwards.
TCAGCAGGAACTGCTGCTTCTGCTCGGCGCTGACTTCGCTGTAGTCGACGATCACGATCACCTGCGGGTTGCGCTCGACCACGGTTTCCCAGTTGACCCGGGTCCAGCTGGCGTCGACGTCATCGAGGATATTGCGCCCGCCGGCCGCGTCGATCAGGGCCTGGGGCATGCCCAGGCGGCCCGAGGTCATGGCCCGGTCTTCGCCGCTGTCATAGAGGAATACCCGCGGCTTGTCCCTGGGCAGGTCCTTCTGTACCTGGGCCACCTGCTCCTGCATCTGCGCGATCAGGGCGTTGGCGCGATCCTGCACGTCGAAGATCCGCCCGAGGTTACGCAGGTCGGTGTAGGTGTCCTCGAGGCTGGCGGCCGGGCGCTTCATCACGAAGGCGCAGGACTCGGTCAGCTCGTAGACGTTGATCCCCAGCGGCGCCAGGGTCTGTGGCGTGAGGTCGCCGCCCACGCGCATGCCGTAGTCCCAGCCGGCGAAAAAGAAGTCGACGTTGGCATTGAGCAGGGTTTCCACCGACGGGTACTTGGCCGCCAGTTCCGGCAGGCCGTCGAGCAGGGCGCTCATCTGCGGGGTCACGGCCTTCCAGCCGCTGATCCCGCTGTAGCCCACCATGCGTGGCTTGAGCCCCAGGGCGAGCATCATCTGGGTCATGTTGATGTCATGGCTGAGGGCATGTTTCGGTGCTTGCTTGAAGGTCACTTCGCGGTCGCAGCTGGTGATGGTCAGCGGGTAATGGGTGGCCTCGGCGAAGGCCTGGGCGGCCCCCAGAGACAGGGCCAGGAACAGGCTGGAGCGAAGCAGGGAGCGCAAGGTCATGGTTGGGTGATCCAGGTGATTCGTGGGTAGCCGGACAGGGGATGGGCGTCGATCAGCGCCTCGACGCCGAAGACGTTGCGCAGCAACTCGACGGTGAGCACCTCGCCGGGCGTGCCGCTGGCGACGATGCGCCCGTGGTCGAGGACATACAGGCGGTCGCAGAAGGCGGCGGCCAGGTTCAGGTCGTGGATGCTCGCCAGGGTACCGATGCCCAGGCGCTTGACCCGCTGCAGCAACTCCAGCTGGTAGCGCGGGTCGAGGTGGTTGGTGGGCTCGTCGAGGATCAGCAACTGGGGTTGCTGGGCCAGGGCGCGGGCCAGGATCACCCGCTGTTTCTCACCGCCGGACAGGGTGGCGAAGGCGTGGTCCTCGAAGCCCAGCAGGCCCACCGATTCCAGGGCCTCGCGGGCGATGCGCCGGTCGTCCTGGGTGTCGCCGTCGAACAGGCCCTTGTGCGGGGTGCGGCCCATGGCGACCACCTCTTCCACAGTCAGGCCGAAGGCGTCGGGAAACTCCTGGAGGACCACGGCGATGCGTTGCGCGCACCAGCGCGGCGACTGCTTCCACACATTCTGATGCTCAAGCTGCACCTCGCCCTGCTGCGGCTTGCTGAAGCGATAGGCGCAGCGCAGCAGGCTGGTCTTGCCGCTGCCGTTGGGCCCGATCAGGCCGACGAACTCGCCGGCCGCCACCTGCAGGCTGGCCTCACGCAGTTGGAACTGGTGGTGGCAGTGGCCCTGGCCCAGGGGTGTCCAGGCCAGGTTGGTGAGGTTCAGCGAGGTCATGCCGTATCCGTGTGGTCCCCGCGCGGTGGCCGCAGGTGAGGTTAAAAGGTGTAGTCAGCGGTGACGAAGAACGAGCGCGGCTCGCCGAGTATCCATTGCTGGCCGTCATTGTATTGGCTTTGCGCGTACTGGCGGTCAAACAGGTTGTTCAATTGCAGGCCCAGGGTGGTGCTAGGCAGGGCTTTCCACGACAGCGCAGCATCCACCACGGTGTAGCTGGGCAACTGATTCCGGTTGGCCATGTCGGCGTAGCGTGCGTCTACGTAGCGCACTCCGGCGCCGGCCCGCAGGTCATCGTCGAGGGCCTTGCTCAGCCACAGGTTGGCGGTGCGCCGTGGCACGTCCACCGGGCGCTTGCCGTCGCGGGAGACCTGCACGCCGTCGACGTCCTGCTGGAAGTCGTCGTACCGGGCGCGAACGATGGCGGCGTTGGCCTGCAGTTGCCAGGCGCGGGGCAGTTGCAGGTCCAGGCTGGCTTCCAGGCCGTTGGAGGATTGCTGGCCCACCTGCTGTTTCAGGTCCGGGTCGCCCGGGACATCGGTCAGCAGCTTCTTCTTGACGATGTGATAGGCCGCCAGGGTCCATTCGCCGCGCTGGTCCCAGAACATCTGCTTGAGGCCGATCTCGGTCTGCCTGGCGCTGGAGAGGTCGAATTGCTGCTGGCTCTTGCTCAGGGAAATCAGCCCGCCGACACCGTCGGTGCTGGTGGAGTACTGGCCATAGAGGGAGGTGTCCGGGGTCACCGCAAACACCAGCCCGGCCTTCCAGTTGTTACCGGTCAGGGTCTTGTCGCTTCGGCTGTCGTCCTTCAAGTCATCGCGATCAATATGCACGTAGTCGCGGCGCACACCGCTCACCAGGGACCAGCGCTCGCTGAGCTGCAGGCGGTTTTCGGCGAACACCGACATCTGCCTGGTGGTGGTCTTGAACTGGTCGCGGTAGGGGCTGTCGCTGGCGAAGTCGTCCGGGGCCGGGTGGTACAGGTCCACCGGCTGACCGTTGCTGAAGCTGTCGGTGAAGGGCGAGTTGCTCTTCATGTGGAAGCGGATGCGGTTGTAGTCGACCCCGGTCAGGGTCTGGCTGTCGAGGCCGAACAGTGAGTGCTTGAAGGTGAAGGTCTGGCGGTCGCCGACCTGTTCCTGCTGGTGACCGATGCCGAAGTTGCCGCTGCGGGTCAGTTGCCGGTTGGCCGGATCGTAGTTGTAGTTCTCGGCGTTCTGCCAGCGGCGCTGGGCCTTGAGGTAGTACAGCTCGTTGCTGGCGCTGAGGTTGTCGGAAATCTGCCATTGGCTGGTCAGGCGGGTCCACTGGTCGTTGTAGTGCTGCTTGTCATTGCGCACGTTGTAGTTCTTGTCCCGCAGGCTCTTGTGCAAACGCCCGTCGATCAGCGGCGTGCCGAAGTCGTTCATCGGGTTCTGGTCGCCGTAGTCGTGGGCCAGGGTGAAGGCCAGATCGTCACGGGCCTGCCAGCGCAGGGCAGCGCTGACGAAGTCGCCGGAGGAATCGCCCCGGTCGATCCAGCCGTTGCTGCGCTCGCGGTTGAGGTTGAGCCGGTAGCTCAGGGTGTCGCTCAGGGAGCCGCCGCTGTCCAGGGCCTGCTGCTGGCGATCGAAGGAGCCGTAGCCCAGGCGCAGGTGGTTTTCGATTTCGCCGCTGAACGGCTTTTTCGGGACGGTGTTGATCACCGCTCCGGTGGCGCCTTCGCCGTACAGCACCGAGGCCGGGCCGCGCAGCACGTCGACCCGCTCCACCGCCCAGGTGTCCACCGGGAAGGTCACGGTGCCCATGCCGGTGTACATGCGGTTGCCGTCATACAGCTGCATCACCGAACTCTGCCCGGTAAAGCCCCGTGCCGACAGCGCGGTGCCGCCGTCGCCCGGGGTGCCGGTGCGGCTGATGCCGGCGCTGCGCGATACCGCGTCCTGGATGCTCCGATCGCCCCGGGCGCGGATTCGATCGCCGCTCAGGCTGTCGGTGCTGGCCGGGGTTTCCAGGGCGCTCAGGCCCAGGCGCGAACCGGCGCTGGTGGGGGTGGCCAGGCGGATGCTGTCGTCGGCTTCGCCGGCAGCGGCGGAGATGGTGCCGGTGGGCAGGGTCAGGGCGGAGCCGTCGGCCTGGGCCGGGGAAGTCAGGGCCATCAGGCAGAGGCTGGGCAGCAGGTACTTGTTCATCGGGACGGTGAATCACTTTTTCCAGAGGGTTGCCCGCAGCGGATGAGGCTGCGGGCGGGGATCTTACACTAAGCGTTATAAAGTAACATTATAACTGTGCGCAACTGAAGCGCGCGGAGTGTACAGAGCCCTCTGGAATGCGCATCTCGGCTGATTCATGTTGAAGATGAGGCTGATTCAGGATCACGGTTCCAGCGCGATAGCAGCAGGCGGTCCAGCAGCCAGACCACGACCAGCGAAGCCCCCACCAGCGGGAAGGCCAGGGCCAGCAGGCCGATGACCAGCATTGCGGTCTTCCAGCGTGGCAGGTCGTGGCGCAGCGGTGGTACGCCGAGCCGGCCCTGGGGCCGTCGTTGCCACCACATGATGAGACCACTCACGGCGCCGAGCAGGATCATCAGGCACACCACCAGCACCAGGATCTGGTTGAAGCGCCCGAACATCTTGCCTTCGTGCAGCATCACTCCCAGCTCGGTGGCCCGGGCCACGTTGCTGTAGTCCTTCCAGCGCACATCGGCGAGCACCTGGCCGCTGTACTGGTCGACGTGCAGGGTGGCGTCGTGGCGCGGGTCGTCGGCGAATACGGCGATGGTGAATACCCCTGTCGCCGTGCTCGGCAGGGTGATGCTGTAGCCCGCTTCGACCTGGCGCTGACGGGCGATGTCCTGCACCGCCTGCAGGCTGATGGCGGGGACGGCCGCAGCGGTATTGCCGGCGTTGTGGGCCATGTGCTCGGCGTGGTCGCCGGACATCGGCATGGGGGTGTTTTCCAGGGCCCAGGGCACGGTCTGGCGGCTGGCGCTGTTGAGCTCTCCGGCCTGCTGGTCGGAGGTCGGCACCTCGTTCCACATGGCCGCCGGAAAGCGGTTCCACAGGTCGGCGTACTGCTTGCCCCAGAAGCCGGTCCAGGTCATGCCGCTGAGCAGCATCAGCAGCAGGAAGGCCGAGCCCCAGAAACCCAGCACACCGTGCAGGTCACGCCAGAACAGGCGGCCGCGGGCACTCCAGCGTGGCCAGAGTACTCCGGCCGAAGACTTACCCCGCGGCCACCACAGGTACAGGCCCGAGACCACCAGGACAATGCCCCAGCTCGCGGCCAGTTCCACCAGCCGATCACCCGGGGTGCCGATCATCAGCTCGCCATGGATGGCCCGGGCCATGGCCTGCAGGTTGCCCTTGGCATCCTGCTCGCCGAGCACGTCGCCGTGGTAGGGGTCGATGAATACATTGAGTTCCTGGCCTTTGTGCTGCACCACGAACTGCGCGCTGCGCTCGGCATCCACAGGGGGCAGGTACTGCTTGATATGGCCCTGGGGGTAGGCGGCCTGAACCCGTTGCAACAGCTCATCGGCGCTGAGGCTGTGGTGGGCGGCAGGCACCTTGAGCAGGCTGGGGTACATCAGCGGGTCCAGCTGCGGTTTGAACAGGTAGACGATGCCGGTCAGGGCCAGCATCACCATGAAGGGGGCGACGAACAGCCCGGCGTAGAAATGCCAGCGCCAGGCCAGGTTGTAGAAAGACACTTTGGGTCGGTTCATCGGGGAAGGCTCCGCAGGGCTGTGGATCTTTTCTTATGGGGGCTGTTCGCCGGCAAGCCGGCTCCTGCGACAAGGAGACGGCGTGCCGGCGAAGGGGCATCAGAAACTCAGGTCAACCTTGGTCCAGAGCGTGCGCCCCGGTTCCTTGATGGCTTGCGGGTCTGTCGCCGGATAGCCGAAGCCGGCATTGCCCGCCAGGTTCAGGTGCTCGGCGTAGGCCTTGCCGAACAGGTTGTCGACCCCGGTGCTGAGCTTGAGGTTCTTGGTCACCCGGTAGGCGCCGTTGAGGGAGAACACGCCGAAGCCGCCGCTCTTGCCGAAGTCCTTGCCGACCACGTTGCCCTTGTTCAGGTCCACCCGGTTCTGCGCGGCGACCACGCGCCACAAGGCCCCGGCGCTCCAGTCGTCCTCGCTGTAGGTCAGGCCCAGGCGCGCGTCCAGCGGCGGCATCTGTGGCAGGGCCTTGCCGTCGCTGCTGTTCTTGCCCCAGGCGTAGGCCAGGGTCGCGTCGGCTTTCCAGTTGGAGGTCAGCTTGTAGGCCGCGCCCAGTTCGCCGCCCATGATCCGGGCGTCGATGTTCTCGGCCCGAGAGGTGCTCATGCCCATCATTTTCGAGTTGTAGTCGAAGAGGATGTAGTCGCGCACCTGGCCGATGTAGCCCGAGGCCCAGGCTTCCAGGTCTTCACCCTGGTATTGCAGGCCGAAGTCGAGCTGGGTGGTCTTTTCCGGCTTGATCGAATCGAAGGCGTTCACCGAGCCGGCCGGGCCCATTTTCGGCGAGAACAGCTCCCAGTAGTCGGGGAAGCGCTGGGTGTGGCCAAGGCCGACGTAGAGCGTGGTCGGGCTGTCGGCCAGGTCATGCTCGTAGCGCACGAAGCCGCTGGGCAGGGTATCGGCCCGGGTGTCGCCGGCGGTGGGGTTGGGGCGGGTCATCATTCCCGAGCCGATGCTTTGCCGGTAGTCCTTGGCGGAGGCGCGGTCCAGGCGCGCGCCGGTGATCATCCGGTCACGCTCGGCGGCGTACCAGGTCAGCTCGCCGAAGGCTCCGTAGTTGTGGAAGTCGGCGTCCTTGGTACGGGGCAGCTCCTTGTAGGTGTCGATGCCGCTGCTGGCGCGGTTGCGGTGTTCGTTGGTCTGGGCGTCCAGGCCGCCGATCAGTTGCAGGTCGGCCCAGCGCCAGGTGGCCTTGAGCCGCGCCCCGAGGGTGCGACGGTCGACGTTGGAGGCCATGGGGCCGGCCATCATTCCGGTGCCGGATGGGGTGCGCAGGCTGTAGTTGTCCATCACGTGGTCGGCGTAGTTGTAGTAGACCTGGGCCTCGACCTTGTCCAGCACCTCGCCAAGGTTGGACTTCTCGAAACGCAGGCCCAGGCTTTCGCGCTTGAACTGCGAGCCGTCCATGCCGCGCCCGGCGTAGCGGGCTTCGCCATCGCCCTTGCCGGCAGTGAGTTCCAGCAGGGTGTCGGCGTCCGGGGTCCAGCCCAGGGCCACGTCACCGTTCCACTTGTCGTAGCGCGAGGCCACGGTGTCATTGTTGCCGTCGCGGTAGTCGTCGGCGTGGGCGGTGTTGCCGATCACCCGCACATAACCCAGGGGGCCACCGGCAGCGGCATCCAGGGTCTTGTCGAAGCGCCCGTTGGAGCCGGCCAGCAGGCTGGCATTGACCCGGGTGCCAAGTTCGCCGAAGTGTTCCGGTTCGCGCTCGAAAAGCACTGTGCCGGCCGAGGCGCCCGGGCCCCAGAGCACGGTCTGCGGGCCCTTGATCACGGTCAGCCGGTCGTAGGTTTCCGGAGAGATATAAGAGGTCGGCGCGTCCATGCGGCCCGGGCAGGCGCCGAGCATCATGCCCCCGTTGGTGAGGATGTTCAGCCGCGAGCCGAACATGCCCCGCAGCACCGGGTCGCCGTTGGTGCCGCCGTTGCGCACCAGGGCAAAGCCGGGAATGGTCTTGAGGTAGTCGCCGCCGTCACTGGCCGGCACCGGCTGGCGCGGGTCCTTGGGGTTGGTGACCACGGTCAGGGGCGAGCTGGGGGCGATGGCGGTGATCACCGTCGGGCTCAGTTCGGTGCTGTGCCGGGAGTGGTCCGTTGCGGCATCGTCGGCTAGCGCCAGGGGCGTCAGCAGAGCGCCGCAGAGGACCACGAGGGCGCGGTTGAAGTGCTGGCGCGCAGGGTTCAGGGCGAAGGTCTTGAGTGGCTGGGCAACGCCCAGGCGAGAGTCGGCAGAAAACATAGATGTTCCATCGTTCGGTCTTGAATGACACGGCCGCAGGTACGCGTCTGTCGCGCTGACAGCCGGCCGTGTGAGATGAGCTGAAGACTCAGGCGAGGAACGGTGGGGCGCGGGTCAGGGCGCCGGGGAACACGGTCTGCCGGGCGTGGCCCAGGCGCGTGGCGGGGATCAGGAAATACGGTGTGGGCGGCGTGAACAGAGCGGCGAACGACAGCGCCGAAGGCAGTGCCGGGCAATTGAACAGCAGGCTGCAATAGCCGCATTTTTCCCAGAGCACATGCTCTTCGCCCTGGGATCTGCCCTTCTGTGCGTGGTGCGGGCTTTCACCGTGGCAGCCGGGCGCAGCGTCGCCCATGTCCATGGAAACGGACATGTTCATCGGCATCGCGTGATCCATCGGCATCGACTGGGAAATCAGCGGGCCGATAAAGATCATCAGCATGGCGAACAGGCTGATCCAGCTGCCGCGGCGGACTCCAGACGAGTCGCGGCGCGGCACGGACCGCCTGCGGCCAGGCGCGTGCGGGGCGTTCACGGTGAGGGCCGGTCAGTGCTTACTGGGCGTGCATATGCCCTTGCATGGCGTCCGGCGCCTGCTTCTGCACCGCCACTTCGACCGTGACGTCACCGGCTTTTTCAAAGTGCAGGGTCAGCGGGAAACGCTTGCCGTCGGTGAGCAGGCTGCGGTCCTTGAGCTCCAGCAACATCACGTGGTAGCCCATGGGGGCGAAGGTCGCCTCGCCACCTGCGGGCACCGCCACCTTGGCCACTTGTTGCATCTTCATCATGTCGCCTTGCTTGACGTGCTCGTGCAGCTCGGCCTTGCCGGCGATCGGCGAGTCGACGCTGAGCAGGGTGTCGGCGCTCTTGCCCGGGTTGTGCACCACGAAGTACGCGGCCACGGTGGGCGCGTTCGGCGGCAGTTCCTGAGACCAGGGATGGGCGATCTGCAGGTCACCGGCCTTGTAGTCGTGGGCGGTGGCGAAACAGGCAGGCAGTAGCAGTGCGGCCAGCAGCAGGGATTGCTTGACCAGGGATGGTTTGGACATGTGAGTTCTCCAGAACGATTCAAAGACGCAGATCACTTGCGAAAGGGAATCATGCCAGAGGCGGGGCACCGGGGTTCAGGCTGGGCCATTGCTGGCGCAGGGTGAGCCGTTCTACCTGCGGTTGCGGTGCGCCCGGCTGGACTGCGAAGCGGGTGAAAGACAGCTGGGGAACGTGCCCGGGCAAAGCCACCAGCGGCGGCGAGCCGGAGCAGCACCAGCAGTGCTGCATGGTGGAATGGTCGTCGTTCTGTGGCGCTTGCTGGTCGAGCTTGCCCAGGGAAATGGCCACCAGCTTGGTGCCGGTGGAGGAACAGAAGCTGCCCCACAGCAGTTGCTCGTCCAGCCCCGAATCGTTGCGCTGCATGGCCCCGGAAAGCGGCATGGCAAGCATGTTGAACAGCACTGCGAAGCAGGCGATCCAGGCAAATGCGAGCCGTTGTCGGGACATGGTGGGCGATCCGTCGGTTGAGCGATCAGGCGGGTATTTAGCCTGATCGCTGTGGATAAGTAAAAAAACACCGTGTGCGGTGTGGTGTCGCAGGAGCGGTTCAGGCGTTGCTGACGTTGATCTTCAACCCCAGGGCCTTCATCACCTTGATGATAGTCGCGAACTCCGGGTTGCCCTGGCTGCCGAGGGCCTTGTACAGGCTTTCGCGGCCCAGGCCGGTGTCACGGGCGACCTGGGTCATGCCGCGGGCACGGGCGATGTCGTTGAGTGCGGCGCGGATCAGCACGCCGTCGCCGGTGTCCTCCTCGAAGCAGGCGTCGAGGTAGGCGACCATGTCGTCAGGGGTCTTGAGGTACTCCGCCGCGTCGAAGCGGGTCACTGGGGTGCGCATGTTTCAGCCCTCGCTCTTGAGGTCGCAGGCCAGTTGCCTGGCCCGTTGGATATCGCGTTTCTGGGTGGCCTTGTCGCCGCCGATCAACAGCAGGTAGATCACTTTGCCGCGGCGCGAGAAGTACACCCGGTAACCCGGGCCGCGGTGGATGCGCATCTCGTGGGCGCCTTCGCCCACAGGTTCGCAGTCGCCAAAACGGTCCAGCTGTGCGGCGCGGATCCTGGCCAGTACACGGGTTTTCCCTTGCGGGTCCTTCAGGTTCAGCAGCCAGCGGCTGAACTCAGGAGTCTGCTCGAAAACGAACATGGAAAATGTATTCCTTGGGATACGTCGCGGCAACCCATTTGTCCGCGAAAAACCCAGTGAAGCGACAGGCGGTCCTGCCCGGCGCCGGCGTCACTGAGGCTGTTCAAGGAAGGCTAAAGCAAGGAATTGGCGCGCGCTGCCAGGGGTTTCCCATGTTGCTGTGGGGCGCGATGGTTTTGTCTGTCAGGCTTTATCCGGCAAGCCCAGGGCCAGCAGCAACTGGGCCGTGCTGCTGAAACTGCGATCCGTTTCGGGCAGGTCCGGACGCTTGAGGACCAGCACCGGCAGCCCGCGCTCGCGGGCCACTTCCAGCTTGGGTTCGGTGGCGCTGCTGCCACTGTTCTTGCTGATCAGCACGTCGATCTGCCGGCGGGCGAACAACTGCCGCTCGTCTTCGATCAGGAACGGCCCGCGGGCACCTATGACTTCGCAGTGCTCGTTGCCCGGGCAGGCCTCCAGGGCGCGCAGGGTCCAGAATTGCCCGGGGGGAATTTCATCCAGGTGCTGCAGGGGCTCGCGGCCCAGGGTGAACAGTGGCCGCTTGAAGGGGCGCAGGGCCTCCACCAGTTGCGCCCAGCCGTCGATCTCGCGCCAGTCGTCACCCGGTTGCGGCTGCCAGGCCGGGCGCCGCAAGGCCCAGCAGGGCACGCCAGCGCTCTTCGCGGCGGCCACGGCATTGGCGCTGATCTGTGCTGCGTAGGGGTGGGTGGCATCCAGCAGCAGGCCGATCCGCTGCTCGCGGATAAAGCGCGCCAGGCCCTCGGCGCCGCCGTAGCCGCCGACCCGTACCTGGCACCGCAGGTCACCGGGCACCCGACCGACCCCGGCCAGGCTGTAGATATGTTCCGGGCCCAGGGTGCGGGCGATGGCCAGGGCCTCGGTGACCCCGCCCAGCAGCAGGATACGGGTCATTGGAAACCTCCGGCGTGGCCGACGATGCCGCCCTGGCGGTCGATGGCAAAGACCTCTACCTGGACCTGGGGCGGCACCACGCTGCGGGCGAAATCCAGGGCGTGCCGGCAGACCGCATCGCCCAGCGCGACTCCGGCGGCGCTGGCCATGGCCAATGCCTGCTGGCTGGTATTGGCTTGGCGGATCGCCTGTTGCAGGACCGGGTCGGCCCCCGCATCGGCGGCCCATTGCGCCAGTTGCGGCAGGTCGATACTGGAGTGGCGGCTGTGCAAGTCCATGTGCCCGGCGGCCAGCTTGCTGATCTTGCCGAAGCCGCCGCACAGGCTGAGTTTATCCACCGGTACTTTGCGCAAGTGCTTGAGCACCGCACCCACGAAGTCGCCCATTTCGATCAGGGCGATTTCCGGCAGTTCGTAGACCCGGCGCATGGTGTCCTCGCTGGCGTTGCCGGTGCAGGCGGCGATGTGCAGGTAGCCATTGGTTTTGGCCACGTCGATGCCTTGATGGATCGAAGCGATGTAGGCCGCGCAGGAGAAGGGCCGGACGATGCCGCTGGTGCCCAGGATCGACAGCCCGCCAAGAATCCCCAGGCGCGGGTTCATGGTTTTCAGGGCCAGTTCCGCTCCGCCCTCGACGTTCACCGTGATCTCGAAACCGCCGGGGTAGGCCCGTTCTTCGGCGAGCCGTTGCAGGTGCTCGCCGATCATCCGGCGCGGTACGGGATTGATCGCCGGCTCGCCCACCGCCAGCACCAGGCCGGGGCGGGTCACGGTGCCGACGCCCTGGCCGGCGACGAAGCGAATGCCCGGTTCAGGGGTCAGGCGCACCCGGGAGTACAGCAGGGCGCCGTGGGTCACGTCCGGATCGTCGCCGGCGTCCTTGATAGTGCCGGCTTCGGCGCCGTCGGCGGTGTGGCGGCAGAATTCCAGGCGCATCTGCACCTGCTTGCCCTTGGGCAGGATGATCTGCACCGCATCGGCATTGCTGCCCTCGAGCAGCAGGCGCGCGGCGGCCAGGCTGGTGGCGGTGGCGCAACTGCCGGTGGTCAGGCCGCTGCGCAGGGGCGCGGGCTGTTCCGCTGTTTCTTCACGCATGCCCCAGCCCTCGCAGGGGCGAGCTTGCTCGCCAAGGGCGCACTTCGGTCTCTTGGGCGGACGTATTCGCGAGCAAGCCCGCACCTGCAAGGTTCATGGCAGGTCCCGGGGCTTGTGCAGGTCCAGCAAGGTGATCGGCAGGGCCTGGCGCCAGGTGTCGAACTCTCCCAGTGGCTGGGCCTGGGCGATGTGGATGCGGGTCAGCTCGCCGCCGTGGCGTTCTCGCCAGTCCATCAGGGTCATTTCGCTTTGCAGGGTCACGGCATTGGCCACCAGGCGCCCGCCGGGCTTGAGTTGTTCCCAGCAGGCCTGCAGCACGCCTTCGCGGGTCACGCCGCCACCGATGAAGATCGCATCCGGGCGTTCCAGCCCGGCCAGTGCCTGGGGCGCGCGGCCGCGTATCAGTTGCAGCCCGGGCACGCCGAGTACCTCGCGGTTGTGTTCGATCAATTGCTGGCGGCCGTCGTCGGCCTCGATGGCCAGGGCGCGGCAGCTGGGGTGGGTACGCATCCACTCGATGCCGATGGAGCCGCTGCCGGCACCCACGTCCCAGAGCAGCTCGCCGGGCACCGGTGCCAGGCGCGCCAGGGTCATGGCTCGCACGTCGCGCTTGGTCAACTGGCCGTCGTGGCGAAAGGCCGAGTCCGGCAGGCCGGCGAGCCGCGACAGGCGCGGGGTGCTGGCTTCGGCCAGGCATTCGATGGCCAGCAGGTTGAGGTCGGCGATTGCCGGGTCGGCCCAGTCATTGGCGGTGCCGTCGATGCGCCGCTCCAGGGGGCCGCCCAGGTGTTCCAGCACGCTGATCCGGCTCGGGCCGAAACCGCGCTCGCGCAGCAGGCCGGCGATGGCGGCCGGGCTGTGGCCGTCATTGCTCAGCACCAGCAGGCGTACCCCGCCGGACAGTTGGGCGCTGAGTGCGCTGATCGGCCGTGCGACCACAGAGAGCGTGATCACCTCCTGCAAAGGCCAGCCCAGGCGCGCAGCCGCCAGGGAATAGGACGAAGGAAAGGACAGTACCTGGATTTCCTCTGCGGGCAGCTGCCGCGCCAGGCTGGCGCCGACGCCGAACAGCATGGGGTCACCGCTGGCCAGGACGCAGACTGCAGCACCACGCTGGCTCAGCACCGGCTCCAGGGAAAACGGGCTGGGCCACAGCTGGCGCTGGCCACGGATGCAGGGTGGCAGCAGGTCCAGCTGGCGTTGGGCGCCGACGATCTTTGATGCGCCCAGCAGGGCGTGCCGGGCATTTCTGCCAAGGCTCTTGAAGCCGTCTTCACCGATTCCCACTACTGTCAGCCAGGGCGACATCTCTATTCCTCGAACGCAAAACCTGTTGTTCCGACAGGCAGGCTTTTCATGCCTTCGGACAAAGCAGGCATAATACCGCGCCTTCGCTGACGAAGCGCTTTTCCCACACGGCCGGTCACCCCCTTGAACGAACGCTCGATGTCCACTGCCATCCGCCCCTCGGCCTGCCCGGGGTTACTGCGCATCGTCCCGGCGCTGGACGGTGGCATCTGCCGGATCAAGCTGGCTGGCGGCGTCATCAGCGCGGAGCAGGCCGTGGCAGTGGCCGAGGCGGCGCAGACTTACGCCGGTGGCGTGATCGAGGCCACCAACCGCGCCAACCTGCAGATTCGCGGCATCGGCCCGGAGCATCAGGCACTGATCGCCGCACTGCTGGCTGCCGGGCTTGGGCCGACTACTGCCGCCGGTGACGATGTGCGCAACCTGATGCTCAGCCCCTGCGCCGGGATCGATCGGCAGTGCTTGATGGATACCCGACCCCTGGCCGCGCAGATTCTCGACACCTTGCAGGGCCATCCGCGCTTTCACCAACTGTCGGCCAAGTTCGCCGTACAGCTCGACGGTGGCGAAGCCCTGGCCATGCTCGAACATCACCATGACCTGTGGCTGTCGGCCCTTGAGCGCGACGGCCAGGGGCTGCTGGCGTTCGGCCTGGCTGGCTGCCCGGTGGATGAACCCCTGGCGGCGGTGGCGCAGGACCAGGGCCACGAGCTGCTGGTGGCCGTGCTGGAGTTGTTTCTCGACCTGGCGCGGCCGGAACAGACGCGCATGCGTCACCTGCTGATGGACATGTCGCGGGAGGATTTCCTCGCTCAACTGGAGCCCCGCCTGAGCCGGCCGCTGTTGAATATCGGTGGCTGGCGGCGCCAGACCAGTGATGCCGGGCTGCACATCGGTACTTATCCACAGGCTGCTTCCGGGCAGGTCTATGTTGGCGCGGGCACGCCCCTGGGGCGGCTCGATCCGGCCATGCTCAAGGGCGCGGCGCAATTGGCCCGAGAGTACGGCGACGCCAGCCTGCGCCTGACCCCCTGGCAGAGCCTGCTGCTGCCCTCGATCGCCGCGGCGGATGCGCCGGCGGCCACTGCCGCCCTGGAGCAACTGGGCCTGCTGTGCAGCCCGCAACAGGCCTTGGCTCACTTGATTGCCTGCACCGGTTCCAGTGGTTGCGGCAAGGCCCTGGCCGACACCAAAAGCGACGCCCTGCAACTGGCAGGACTGCTCCAGCGCCATGGCCGCCAACTGGATGTGCACCTGTCCGCCTGCCCGCGTTCCTGCGCCGCCGCTCATGTGGCGCCGGCCACCCTGCTGGCGGTGGCCCCAGGGCGCTATGACTTGTATTTGCGCGATGCAGCGCTGCCGGGTTTCGGCACGCTGCACGCACGCAACCTTTCTATTGAAGCGGCAGAGGCATTGCTCGATGCCCGCCCACGGAGCAACCTTGATGCTTGATTACATCCGCGACGGTCAGGAGATCTATCGCAACTCCTTCGCGATCATTCGCGAAGAAGCCCGGCTGGAGCGCATTCCCGCCGACCTGGAGAAACTCGCCGTGCGGGTGATCCATGCCTGCGGCATGGTCGAGGCCGTCGACGGCCTGCAGTTTTCCGAGGGCGCCGGCAAGGCCGGGCGCGATGCCCTGGCGGCCGGTGCGCCGATTCTCTGCGATGCGCGCATGGTTTCCGAGGGTATTACCCGGGCCCGCTTGCCGGCCAACAACCAGGTGATCTGCACCCTGCGCGACGACAGCGTGCCAGCGCTGGCCCGGGAGCTGGGCAACACCCGTTCCGCTGCGGCCCTGGAGCTGTGGCGCCCGCACCTGGAAGGCAGCGTGGTGGTGATCGGCAACGCGCCCACCGCCTTGTTCTACCTGCTGGAAATGCTCGATGCGGGCGCGCCGAAACCGGCGCTGATCCTCGGCTTCCCGGTGGGCTTCGTCGGCGCCGCCGAATCCAAGGCGATGCTCGCCGCCGACAGCCGCGGGGTGCCCTTCGTGATCATGCAGGGCCGCCTGGGCGGCAGCGCCATGGCGGCGGCAGCGGTCAATGCCCTGGCCACGGAGGTCGAATGATGCAGCAGCCCGGACGTTTGATCGGCCTTGGCGTGGGCCCCGGTGACCCGGAACTGATTACCCTGAAGGCCCTGCGCCTGCTGCGCGAATCACCGGTGGTGGCCTACTTCGTCGCCAAGGGCAAGAAGGGCAATGCCTTCGGCATCATCGAAGGGCATCTGCAACAGGCCCAGACCCTGCTGCCCCTGGTGTACCCGGTCACCACCGAGGTGCTGCCGGCGCCGCTGTCCTACGAACAAGTGATCAGCGACTTCTACGACAGCGCCAGCGAGGAGCTGGCGCAGCACCTGGACGCCGGCCGCGACGTGGCGGTGATCTGCGAAGGCGACCCGTTCTTCTACGGCTCCTACATGTACCTGCACGACCGGCTGGCCGAGCGTTACCAGGCCGAAGTGGTGCCGGGGGTGTGCTCGATGCTGGGCGGCGCTTCGGTGCTGGGCGCGCCGTTGGTGTATCGCAACCAGAGCCTGTCGGTGCTTTCCGGGGTGCTGCCCCATGAGGAACTCAAGCGTCGCCTGGCGGACGCCGATGCGGCGGTGGTGATGAAGCTGGGACGCAACTTCCCCAAGGTGCGCCAGGTCCTGGAAGAACTGGGGCTGGCGCGGCGTGCGCTGTACGTCGAGCGCGCCACCATGGCCAACCAGAAGATCGTGCCGCTGGATGACGTGGAGCCGATGTCCTCGCCGTACTTCTCGCTGATCATCGTTCCCGGCGAAAGGTGGCAAGGCTGATGGCCCGTTCAACTCCGGCCATCGTCATCCTTGGCCAAGGCAGCCTCGACACCGCACGGCAGATCCAGCGGCTGTATCCCGACTCGTTGATCCACGGTCTGGCGGAACGGGTCGAAGGCGCCGACCGGGTCTACCACGAATTCGGCGCGACCCTGCGCCAGCTCTATCAGCAGGACACGCCCATCATCGCCCTGTGTGCGGCCGGCATCGTGATCCGCACCCTGGCGCCGCTGCTGCTGGAAAAGGGCGCCGAGCCGCCGGTGCTGGCGGTGGCCGAAGACGGCAGCGCCGTGGTGCCGCTGCTGGGCGGCCTGGGCGGCGTCAACGTCATGGCCCGGGAAATCGCTGCGGGCCTTGGAGTGGCCGCGGCTATTACCACTAGCGGTGAACTGCGCTTCGGCACCTGCCTGCTCAACCCGCCCAGTGGCTATGCCCTGGGTGACCTGGAGCTGGGCAAGCGGTTCGTCTCCGACCTGCTGGGTGGCGAAAGCGTGCGCATCGAAGGCGCAGCACCCTGGCTGGCTGCGGCGAAGCTGCCCGAGAACGACCAGGCCCGCCTGACCATCCGGGTCGGTTCCGCCGAGCGCGAGCCCGTGGCCAATGAGCTGCTGATCTACCCCCGCAGCGTGCTGGTTGCCTGCCGTGGGCAGCGGCTTGCCGGCGAAGCTGATAGCGACCTGGCCACCCACATCCGCCAGGCTCTGCATCAGGCGCGCATCGCGGTGCAGTCGGTGGCGTGCCTGCTGGCCGCTGACCGCGACATGGCCGACCGTGCCCTGCACCAGGCAGCAGCGCAACTGGGCGTACCGTTGCGTTTCCTGCCGGCCGCCGACAGTGTCGCCGAACTGGCGCAACAGGCCGTGCCGCAATTGCTGCCGCCGCTGAAGGTGGGCGAGGACATCGCCATTGCTGTGGCCAGCCAGCCCCTGGACCCGGAGCAGATTGGTCGCCCCCGTGGGCGCCTTGCCGTGATCGGCCTCGGCCCTGGCGCCGCCGAGCTGATGGTGCCGGCAGTGAAAGCCGAACTGGCCCGGGCCAACGACATTCTCGGTTATGAAACCTACGTGCGCATGGCCGGTCCGTTTCGCGCCGACCAGGTGATGCACTGCACCGATAACCGCGAAGAGATGCAGCGCGCCCGTCACGCCTTCGAGCTGGCGGCCCAGGGCCGTTCGGTGGTGGTGGTGTCGTCCGGCGACCCGGGAGTGTTCGCCATGGCCGCGGCGGTGCTCGAAGCCCTGCACGAATCCAGCGACCCGGCCTGGCACAGCGTCGACCTGGAGATCCTCCCGGGCGTCTCCGCCTCCCTGGCCACCGCAGCCCAGGCCGGTGCACCCCTGGGTCATGATTTCTGCGTGCTGTCGCTGTCGGACAACCTCAAGCCCTGGGACATCATCGAGAAGCGCCTGGACCTCGCCTCCCAGGCGGATCTGGTCCTGGCCTTCTACAACCCGATTTCCCGTTCGCGGCCCTGGCAACTGGGCCGGGCCCTGGAGATCGTGCGCCAGCACCGTACGCCGCAAACCCCTGTGGTATTGGGGCGCGACATTGGCCGCCCGGGCCAGACCCTGCGGGTCATCACCCTGGGCGAACTGACCCCGGAGCAGGTGGACATGCGCACCATGGTGCTGGTGGGCTCCTCCACCACCTGCGTCTTCCCCCGGGCCGGGGGCGGCGATTGGGTGTACACCCCGCGCTGGTACGGCAATAAACCCCTCTAGGAGTCGCTGGGTTCGGCGGTCAGCAGCCAGGTGATGAATTCGAAGAAGCCGGCCCATCTGGCGGGGATGCGGCCGGCGACGAAAGCTTCCCAGTCGCCCAGGTCGAAATCCCAGACGCCGCCGCTGTCCTTGTCCAGCAAGTAGCCGCCTTCGCCTTGCAATGAGGTGAAGGCCACAAAGTTCTCTGGCAGCTCCCAGACCTCATGGATGAACTCGGTGCCCATGCGAACTTCCTCGCCGGGCCCGGCAATGTCGAGGAGCACTTCGTCGCTGGCGCGGCTGCTGAAATCGGCGGGGTGGCAGGCCAGGTAGATCTGTGCGAACTCGCTGTCCGGGGCAATGCCCAGGGCTTCCAGCGCCAGGGTGACCTCGGCGCTTTCAGGAAGCGGGCGGTAGCGGGGCTGGGCTTCGATCAGGGCAATCAGTGGCGCTGGAATCATGCAGGGTACTCGGTGGCGCGCGGCCATTTGTCCAGCGGCAGATGGTTCATGTCGCGGGTGAATTGTTCCCGGGCCTGGCCCAGGGTTTTATGGTTCGGCCCGCTCGGCACATCCAGCGCTTCGCTGCCGTCGTCTTCCCAGTGGCACAGGTCGCAGATCTCGTATTCGCCTCGTGCGCCCAGGGTCAGGTAGCCGCAGCAGGGGCAGGCCTCCAGGCACTCGATGTTCGCGCTGACGGTGTAGTCACCCAGCCCGGCTTCACGCAGGCAGCGCCTCAGGTACAGGTGGGTCACGCCGCGATATTCGGCGCGCAGGGCGATCAGCAGCAGCGCGTCGTAGCGTGGGTCTTGCACCTCTTGCGGGGGCTCCGGTTGGGTCAGGATCTGTTGTTGCAGGCTGGGTGCAAGTGCCGCGAATTCAAGGTCGTCGCTGTCTATTCCCCACCAGTTCAGGAGGTGGGAGAAGCGCGCGGCGGCGTCGAGGCCGGGCAACCTGTGGCGGCTCAGAAGGTCGATGGCTGCGTTGGCGGTGAGTTTTTCCATGGGGGCTCGGCTTTTCGAGGGGGCGGTTCAGGGCCAGGTCAGGGTCAATTGGTCAGGGCGCTGAATGGGTATTCGTACCCTGACCCCGGAGGTCGATTCGCCATGGAGGTACTGGTCCTGGATCTCTACTCGGTTGAAGGGGTTGGTGTCGCGCAGGGCAATCAGCCAGATCAGTGCATCCGAGCCTTTTTCCTGCAAGGCCAGGAAGCCATCGCCGCCGTAGCCTGCCGTCTCCCCACCCCGGGCATAGAACGACTGTGGACCGTCGGTGCACAAGCCCAGGGTGGTGACGAAGTCAGGCTCATCCTGTTGGGGATAGTCCAGGGCCGGCATCCAGACGTTGTTGATCAGCCGGGGATGTTCATAGGGCAGGTCGAACAGGCAGTAGAACCCGCTGCCGAGTACCAGGGTGTTTTCCCGGGGGAAACACCCGCCCAGCCATTGTTCCTGAATGAAAGCGGCATCGGCGCTGTAGGGCATTGGGTGGTTCCTGCTCCTGCTGGAAGGGGTTTTCTACAGGTTCGAGACCTGGCGAAAACCGGAGTTGTAGGCGCATTGCCCGGCGTACTCGGGGCGTGCATCACAGGCCTTGAGGCAACCCTGGACGCCCTTGGGAAAGCGCGCCGCCACCGACATAGCGAAACCGTAGGTCGGCGTCGTCACCGCAAAGCTGCTGTTGCAGGCCACTTGCGTGCTGTAGGTGAAGGTCATGGCCTCGCGCCGGCCGTTGTGGGCGAAGGCCACCTCGAAGCTGTCGAGGCTGTTCCAGCCCGACAGCGGCAGCACTACAAAACGGTAGCGGGTGCTGTCCAGGCGTTGGCCGATGACCCGCAGGTTCTTGCTCGATGAGTCGGCCTTGGGTGAAGGGTAGGGCAGGGCCAGCAGCGCCCGCGGGTCACCCACCACGCCCAGTTCGAAGCCGATACCCTTTTGGTAGAAGGGAATCTCCAGGGCCGGTGCGCCCTCGATCTTCACGTACTGGCTGGATGCATAGGGGCCGCGGGTTTCAGGCTTGTAGTCCGGCGCTTTGGCGAAGCTGACTTCAAACTCCAGCACCGCGTCTGAGGCCTGGGCGTGCTCGGTGCGTATATCGCTGGGTTGCTCGCTGCCATGGCTGGCGCAACCGGCCAGCACCATGGCCGTAGTCAGGCGCAGCAGCTGTCGGGCGGGCCATGGACGTAGAACGGTCATCACTCAATGCTCCTTTTTCAGCGGGCTGGAGTTCAGGCCCAGCCCCTTGAGCTGCCAGCTTCCCTGCACCTGCTGCCAGCTGAACTGGCGGCCGACCCAGTCCACCTGCAAGGCGTGATGCAGGCGGCTCTGGTCAATGCGCCGGCCTTCGTCCAGGGCCTTTCGCGCGCGGTCGCCGGCTTGGTTGAACAGGGGCCAGAGCTGGCTCAGGTTCAGCTCTTTGCTGATCGGCAACTGGGCATACACGCCCTGCTCCGCCGAACTGAGCAGCAGCCCTTCCTTGCCGAGGAACGCAGCACTGCTGTTGTCCGGCGACACCGACACCAGCATGGCGTAGTGGGAGAACCCCCAGCCGGGCAGCCGCTCGTCGAACCACAGCACTTGCCCGGTGGAGGGCACCAGGGCCCGCGCGCCCTCGGGAAACAGCAGCAGGTCGCTGCGTCCGGGTTGCGGCTGGCCCCAGTCGGGTTCGCTCTTGCTCTTGACCGGGCTGAGGACGCGGGCCAGGGGCGTGTCGTTCTGCACGGCGATCAGCACCGTGCCGACGCCCATCCATTCGATGGTGGTGGCCAGCAGTACCGGTTGCCCGCCCCGGGTCGCCCCGCTGGGTTTTACATCGGTGATCTGCCAGGCGTTCAGCGGCCGATAGAGCTGGCCCTTGTAGGTGATTTCCCGGGGGCTGCTGCCGTCCCGACGGTGGTACACCTTGAAGTCGCCAAAGCGCTCAATGGATTCACTGGTCTTGTTCAGCCAGGCCTCGAGCTTGGCCTGGGGCGATTCGCCAGCCAGTGTCGGGAGGGGCATGAGCAGGAGCCCGGCCAGCAGGCAGGCCAGGCCGCGCCCGATCTGCGCAAGGCGCAGGGCGCGCG
Source organism: Pseudomonas sp. NFPP12 (assembly GCF_900103205.1). NCBI lineage: Bacteria > Pseudomonadati > Pseudomonadota > Gammaproteobacteria > Pseudomonadales > Pseudomonadaceae > Pseudomonas > Pseudomonas sp. NFPP12. The sequence goes on along the minus strand of NZ_FMWW01000006.1, from coordinate 81,833 downwards.
CGGCGGCGGGGCCCGTGCCAGTGGGTCGTTGAAGAGTCTGCATTCCGTTGCCTGTCGCTTGATGGGAGGGTGGCCGGGGCCCTAAGGGACCAGGTAGCCCCTGACCCCGGTGAAGATGATCTGCGCCGCCAGGGCGCAGACGAACAGTCCCATCAACCGGCTGACGATCTGCAAGCCCTGGTCGCCGAGGATGCGTTCGATGCGGTTGGACAGGTACAGCACCACCCCCACGGTGAGGCTGGCCAGGGCGATGCTGAGGATGGCGGTGAGCTTGTCGTCCCAGTGCGGCTGGCTGACGCCCATCACCAGCAGGGCGCCGATGGTGCCCGGGCCCACGGTCAGGGGAATGGTCAGCGGGACTATGGTCACGTCCTGCTGCACGTTGTCGGTCTGCACCGCCGATTTGCCCTGGGCCATGCCCAGGGCTGAGATGAACAGCACACTGCCGGCGCCGATGCGGAAGGCGTCAACGGTGATGCCGAACACGCCGAAGATCACCCGGCCGAACAGGTACAGCAGGATGCTGGAGACCAGGGTCGCCAGGGCCACTTTCCAGGCCAGGCGCCGGCGCTCCTTGAGCGAATAGCCGCGGGTCAGGCTGATGAAGCACGAGAGCACGAAGAAGGGGCTGTAGAGCACCAGCATCTTCAGGTAAACGCTGAACAGCACGTGGAGCATGGTGGGAGCTCACGACTAAAGGAGGGCGAGCGAGAGTTTAACAGGCGCCGCAGAGCCTGTCGGCTCAACTGGTGTGCGCGGTGCTGCGCTCGCGCAGGTCGCGCTGGGTCACCCAGTGTTCCACCAGTTCTCGCAGTTGCGAGAGCTCCACGGGCTTGGCCATGTGCCCATCCATGCCGGCCTGGCGCGCGCGCTCCTTGTGCTCGGCGAGGATGTGCGCGGTGAGCGCCACCACCGGGGTACGCACCCGCTGGTTGCCGACTTCCCAGGCGCGCAGTTGCTGGGTGGCGGAGAAGCCGTCGAGCACCGGCATTTCGCAGTCCATCAGTACCAGGTCGTAGCGGTTGGCTTTCATTGCCTGCAAGGCTTCCTCGCCGTTGCTGGCGGTATCGGGCTGCAGGTTGAGCTTGCCGAGCATGCCGCGGATGACCTTGGTGGAAATACTGTTGTCCTCGGCCACCAGGATGCGGAAGTCGCTGGGCACGGTGACTGGCGCCGGGGCCTGGGCAGCGTGCGCCGGCTGGTTGTAGGGGGCGGCGGGGGCCTTGTCGCGCTGATTGAGTTCGTCCGCCAGGGTGGTCTTGAGGGTGTAGCCGGCCACTGGCTTGGCGAGGATGCGCTTGATCCCGGCATTGCGTGCAATCACCTTGCTCGGCGCATTGCTGATGCCGGTGAGCATGATCAGCAGGATGTCGTGGTTCAGGCTCGGGTCTTCCTTGATCTTCGCCGCCAGTTGCATGCCGGTCATGCCGGGCATGTTCTGGTCCAGCAATACCACGTCGAAGTAGTCCCGCAGGTGCGCCTTGGTGCGTAGCAGGGCCAGGGCTTCCTTGCCCGATGGCACGGCGCTGACGTTCAGGCCCCAGGCACTGCACTGCTGTACCAGCACCTTGCGGCAGGTGTCGTTGTCGTCCACCACCAGTACCCGCGCGCCCTGCAGGGGGCCGTCGAGGTCGGCGGTCGGGTGTTCCAGGCGCTCGGCATCCAGGGGCAGGGTCAGCCACAGGGTGCTGCCCTGGTTGGTGCCGCTCTTGATGCCGAACTCGCCATGCATCAGCAGGATCAGTTGACGGGCGATCACCAGCCCCAGGTTGCCCCCCAGGCGGGTGGTGGCGAGGAAGTTCTTGCTGTGCAGCTCGGTGTGCAGCAGGGCTTCGCGCTCTTCGGCCTCCATCGGCTGGCCGCTGTCCTGCACGGCGATGCGCAGGCGCGGTTTGCTGCTGCGCTCGTCGAGGGCGACGACGATCAGCACTTCGCCTTCATCGGTCTTCTTCAGGGCATTTTCCAACAGGCTCAGCAGGGCCTGGCGCAGGCGTGTCGGGTCACCGCTGATGACCCGTGGCACCTGGGGCTGGATGAAACTGATCAGCTCGACGTTCTGCTGTTCGGCCTTGGCCCGGAAGATGCTCAGGCAGTCTTCGATCAGGGCGTTGAGGTCGAACTGCACATCGTCCAGTTCGATCTGCCCGGACTCCAGCTTGGAGATGTCGAGGATCTCGTTGATCAGGGTCAGCAGCTCGTTGCCGGCACTGTGGATGGTCTGCACGTAATCGCGCTGCTTGACCGACAGCGGGGTGCCCAGCAGCAGCTCGGTCATGCCCAGCACGCCGTTCATCGGGGTGCGGATCTCGTGGCTGATCTTGGCCAGGAACTCGGCCTTGGCATTGACCTCGGCGGTGCTGGCGGCCAGGTCGCGGCTGACGCTGAAGCGGTTCTCGGTGATGTTGCGCTGGCGCTCGCCCAGGGCAATGCTCATCAGCAGCCCGGCGATGCACACCACGCTCAAGAGGGTGACGATCAGGCCTTGCGGGGCCACCAGGGTCAGCCCCAGCAGGGCCGGCAGGATCACCAGGGTGCCGAGGTTGAAGATCACCATGGCGGCGACGAACAGGCGCGCCGGGCGATAGCCCTTGTGCCAGTGATAGCCACCGACGAACAGCATGCTCAGGCCGGCCAGGGCCACCAGGCCGTAGGTGATGATGTTCAGCGGCAGGGTATCGACGAACAGCAGCAACAGGCCGAACAGGCTGATCAGCAGGATGTTGCCCAGCAGCAGGCGGTTCAGTGGATGGGCGCCCAGGGGGGCGAAGAAGCGGTAGGCGAACATCATCCCGCAGGGCGCGGTCAGCAGCAGGGCGATATAGGCCCCCGGCGTCTGCAGGGCTTCCCAGGCCGGGAGCCAGGGCCCGAACAGGTTCAGCAGCATCAGCAGGCTGAGGGTCAGCAGCCCTTCGCAGGCTGCCAGCCACAGGCTGCTGCGCGAACGGGTGTAGGCGAAGCGGGTGAGGTTGTGCAGGATCAGCATCGCCAGGCAGCCGAAGAGCAGGCCGTAGATCAGCGTCTGGCTCTGGTCGGCCGCGCCCATCACCGCCGATTGCAGGGTGATGAAGGGGCGCAGCTCGTGTTCGGACACCAGGCGTACATAGACGTCCAGTGGCTTGGCGCTTTGCGGCAGCGGCAGCATGAAGTCGCTGCTGGGCAGGGGCTTTTGCGCCTGCGACGTGCCGGAGCCGGTGTTCACTTGCTCGATCAGCTTGTCGCCTTCGAGCACGTAGAGGTTCAGGTGGGACAGGTCGGGGGCGAAGATCCGCAGGATCTGCTCATGGGTTCCCGGTTGCAGCTTGAAGCGTAGCCACAGGGCGCCATCGGGCTCGGCGGCGGTGAGCTTGTCCAGCTCGATCGGGCTGAACTGGTTGGTGTAGCGCGGGGAGCGGATGTCACTGAGCTGCAGGTCGGCCTGTTCGTCGAGCAAAACCGCCCAGCCACTGCCTTGAGCGGCCAGGGCCGGGTTCAAGCAGAGCAGGGTCAGCAAGGTGACGGTGAAGCCTAGGGCAATCCTGAGCCAGCGCACGGCGAAATCCCTTCGTTGGTTGATGCCTGATTATAACTATGCGCGGCGTAATGACCGCACGACAAGGGCGTGTGCCCTTGCCGGGGTCAACGACAGCCTTACTCCTGGCCGCGCTCGCGGGCAATGGCGCGGTAGCCGATGTCCTTGCGGTAGAAGCAGCCCTGCCAGTCGATCTCGGCCGCCAGGCGGTAGGCCTGTTGCTGAGCCGCGTCGACGCTGTCACCCATGGCGGTAGCGCACAGTACCCGGCCGCCGGAGGTCACGACCTGGCCATCCTTGAGTGCGGTACCGGCGTGGAACACCTTGCCTTCCAGTGCTGCCGCGGCGTCCAGGCCGGTGATGGCCGCGCCCTTGGCGTAGTCACCAGGATAGCCGCCTGCCGCCAGGACGATACCCAGGCTCGGGCGTGGGTCCCACTGCGCTTCGACCTTGTCCAGGGCCTGGGCCAGGGCAGCTTCCACCAGCAGCACCAGGCTCGATTGCAGGCGCAGCATCACCGGTTGGGTTTCCGGGTCGCCGAAGCGGCAGTTGAACTCGATGACTTTCGGGTTGCCGGCCTTGTCGATCATCAGCCCGGCGTAGAGGAAGCCGGTGTAGACGTTGCCTTCCTCGGCCATGCCGCGCACGGTGGGCCAGATCACCAGGTCCATCACCCGCTGGTGCACTTCTGAAGTGACCACCGGTGCCGGGGAGTAGGCGCCCATGCCACCGGTATTGGGGCCAGTGTCGCCGTCGCCGACGCGCTTGTGGTCCTGGCTGGTGGCCATGGGCAGCACGTTCTTGCCGTCGACCATGACGATGAAGCTGGCTTCCTCGCCGTCGAGGAACTCCTCGATCACCACGCGGGAACCGGCGTCGCCGAAGGCATTGCCGGCGAGCATGTCGCGCACCGCTTCCTCGGCTTCGGCCAGGGTCATGGCCACGATCACGCCTTTGCCGGCGGCCAGGCCGTCGGCCTTGATCACGATCGGGGCGCCTTTTTCACGCAGGTAAGCCAGGGCTGGCTCGATCTCGGTGAAGTTCTGATAGTCGGCAGTAGGGATCTTGTGGCGGGCGAGGAAATCCTTGGTGAAGGCTTTCGAACCTTCCAGCTGCGCAGCACCGGCAGTCGGGCCGAAGCAGTCCAGGCCACGGGAGCGGAACAGGTCGACCACGCCAGCCACCAGCGGCACTTCCGGGCCGACGATGGTCAGGGACACATTCTTCTGAGCAAAGTCTGCAAGCTGCTCCAGGGCCAGGACGTCGATGGCGACGTTCTCGCACTTGGCCTCGATGGCGGTGCCGGCGTTGCCTGGGGCGACGAACACTTTCTGAACCCGTGGGTCCTGAGCGACTTTCCAGGCCAGAGCGTGTTCACGACCGCCGCTACCAATGATCAGTACATTCATTTCAAAAACCTCGGATGACGCTAATTCTGTTTTGGAACCTGAAGAGCTGGACGCCTCAGGAGGTTGCAATGACAGTGGTAGATGCAAGGCGGAGCCCACCTCGATGAGCGCAGTTGCCTGTTGGCAATGAGCATCATCGAGGTGGGCTCCAACGCAGCAGATGCCGGTGTCAGTGCGACCGTTGTCGTATCAGTGACGGAAGTGGCGCATGCCGGTGAACACCATGGCAATGCCCGCTTCGTCGGCCGCGGCAATCACTTCGTTGTCACGCATCGAGCCGCCGGGCTGGATCACTGCGGTGATGCCGACCTTGGCGGCGTTGTCCAGGCCGTCGCGGAACGGGAAGAACGCATCGGAGGCCATGACCGAACCGGCGACTTGCAAGCCGGCGTGCTCGGCCTTGATGGCGGCGATTCGCGCGGAGTTCACGCGGCTCATCTGGCCGGCGCCGACACCGATGGTCTGGCGGTTCTTGGCGTAGACGATGGCGTTGGACTTGACGTACTTGGCGACTTTCCAGGCGAAGATCAGGTCGTTGATCTCTTGCTCGGTCGGGGCGCGCTTGGTCACGACTTTCAGGTCATCGGCACTGATCATGCCGATGTCGCGGCTCTGTACCAGCAGGCCGCCGTTGACGCGCTTGTAATCCCAGGCCGCAGCGCGCTCAGCCGACCACTGGCCGCAGGCCAGCAGGCGCACGTTGGCCTTGGCAGCGACGATGGCGCGGGCTTCTTCGCTGACGCTCGGGGCAATGATCACTTCGACGAACTGACGCTCGACGATGGCCTTGGCGGTGGCTGCATCCAGCTCGCGGTTGAAGGCGATGATGCCGCCGAAGGCCGATTCGGTGTCGGTGGCGTAGGCCAGTTCGTACGCCTGGCGGATACCGCCTTCAGCGTCCGGGCTGACCGCCACGCCGCACGGGTTGGCGTGCTTGACGATGACGCAGGCCGGCTTGACGAAGCTCTTCACGCATTCCAGCGCGGCGTCGGTGTCGGCCACGTTGTTGTAGGACAGCTCTTTGCCTTGCAGTTGGGTCGCGGTGGCGATGCCGACTTCAGCAGGCTTGGCCTCAACGTAGAACGCCGCGCTCTGGTGCGGGTTCTCGCCGTAGCGCATTTCCTGGGCCTTGATGAACTGGCTGTTGAAGGTGCGCGGGAATTCGCTGCGGCCGGATGTCGAGAGGGTTTCGGCGGCCTGGTTCACGGTGCCCATGTAGTTGGCGATCATGCCGTCGTACGCAGCGGTGTGTTCGAAGGCCTTGAGCATCAGGTCGAAGCGCTGGGCGTAAGTCAGGCCACCGGCCTTGAGGCTTTCCAGGACGCCGGCGTAGTCGCTGGCATTGACCACGATGGCCACGTCCTTATGGTTCTTGGCCGCCGAGCGGACCATGGTCGGGCCGCCGATGTCGATGTTCTCGATGGCGGTCGGCAGGTCGCAGCCTGGCTTGTTGATGGTGGCTTCGAACGGGTAGAGGTTGACCGCGACCAGGTCGATCGGCTTGATCCCGTGCTCGTTCATGATGGCGTCGTCAATGCCGCGACGGCCGAGGATACCGCCGTGGATTTTCGGGTGCAGGGTCTTCACCCGGCCATCCATCATTTCCGCGAAACCGGTGTAATCCGCGACTTCCACTGCGGACACGCCGTTGTCCTGCAGCAGTTTGAAGGTCCCGCCGGTGGAGAGGATCTCCACACCAAGGGCTTCCAGCTCCTTGGCGAATTCGAGGATCCCGGTCTTGTCGGAAACACTGATCAAGGCGCGGCGGATCGGCAGGCGGGTAGTCTGGTCGGTCATCTCAATTTCCATCAAAAGCAAAGGAGTCAGCAAAAAAGGCGACCGTTTTTTACGCGGGCGCCTTTCTGGTTTGATTGAATGCTTACAGCAAATCGTACTGCTTGAGTTTCTTGCGCAGGGTACCGCGGTTCAGACCCAGGAGTTCGCTGGCCTTGGTCTGGTTGCCCTTGACGTAGTTCATCACGCTTTCGAGCAACGGAGCCTCGACTTCGGAGAGCACCAGGTTGTACACGTCCGTGACGGCAGCGCCCTCAAGGTGGGCGAAATAATTGTGCAGCGCCTTCTCGACACTCCCGCGAAGGGTCTGGCCTTCTTCGCTGGGTGTATTGAGGTGCTGTTTCAAATTCACGTTGTCGCTCACGGGTGTTGTTCCACTCACTAAAGTCTCGGTCATCATCGTCATGCGGCCACCCCCTCTCCGTCCCCTGTTTCCAGGCTCTTGTAACGTCCGGCAAAGAACTCACGAACGTTGGCGCATTGTGCTTCCGTATCTTCCAAACGATTGAAGTGGGCGCGAAACTCCCTGGCGCCCGGCAGGGTTGCGAGATACCAGCCCACATGCTTGCGCGCAATGCGTACGCCCATGACCTCTCCATAGAAGGCATGCAGCGCGGCCAGGTGCTCTAGCAGAATACGTTCCACCTCGAACAGCTCCGGTGCCGGGAGGGTTTCACCGGTACTGAGGAAGTGTTCGATCTCACGAAAAATCCATGGCCGCCCCTGGGCGGCCCGGCCGATCAACAGCCCGTCGGCGCCGGTGGCGTGCAACACCCGCCGGGCCTTTTCCGGCGAGTCGATATCGCCATTGGCAAAGACCGGGATCGACATCGCCTGCTTGATCGCGGCAATGGTGTCGTACTCGGCTTCACCGGTGTACAGGTCGGCCCGGGTCCGACCATGGACCGCCAGTGCCGTGATGCCGGCCTGCTCGGCGATCTTCGCCACCGTCAGGCCGTTCTTGTTCTCCCGGTCCCAGCCGGTGCGGATCTTCAGGGTGACCGGTACATCCACAGCGGCCACTACTGCCTGGAGAATCTCGTTGACCAGGGCTTCGTCCTTCAGCAACGCGGAGCCGGCGGCCTTGTTGCAGACCTTCTTGGCCGGGCAACCCATGTTGATATCAATAATCTGTGCGCCCAACTCGACGTTGGCGCGGGCGGCGTCTGCCAGCATCTGTGCATCACCCCCGGCAATCTGCACCGAGCGGGGCTCGGGATCGCCTTCGTGGATCATGCGCAACCGCGATTTGCGGCTGTTCCACAAGCTCATGTCGCTGGTGACCATTTCCGAGACTACAAGGCCCGCGCCCAATTGCTTGCAAAGCTGACGAAAGGGCTGGTCTGTAACTCCCGCCATCGGGGCGAGAATCAAACCGTTGTGCACTGTATATGGGCCGATGCGTACCGCCGACATAGGACTTCCCTGTTGTGGGGCCGGATCATGAGAGTTCGAAAAAGGGTTGGCATGATACCCGCTCTCGATGACCGGATAAAGGCTGAATTGGATAAAATCTGAACAGTTCTTCTGTAACGTCCTGGGAGCAATCCAGGCGAAACAGTCATAAAACTGTCGTTAATCCAGAGTCGTCCGTGAACTTGTGCAGCCGATTCACTCAGGCGAGTGGAAACTCAGACTGTAGTTCACCGCTTTCGGGCCGGGGTCAAGAATATCCAGGGCGATGTGAATCGGAGTCTGCGGCGGCATTTCCGCCGCATCCTGCAAGTCACCGCCCAGGTATTCCCCGGGCTTGAAGCTGCGGCTGGCGATCAGGTGGCCGTTGAGGTCGGCGAAGCGCAGCTCAAGCAGCGGGAAGGGTTGGGAGAAGGGCGCGCGGTTATAGATGATGGCGTCCACCACCAGGGCGCCGCTGAATTCCGGATGGCTGCGTACCACCAGGTTGCTGCTCTTGATCCGGGCGATGTCGACCCGGGAAGGTACCGTGCAGCCGAATTCCGGGCACAGTTGCTGGAACCAGGGGCGGTACTGGTCCTGGCGGGCCAGCTCATCAAAGTGATAGGCGACGTATTGTCCCACCAGGCCGCCGGCGGCCAGCAGGATCAGCAGCAGCCAGAGCAGGCGCTTGCCCCAGGGCGAGCGGCGCTTCTGCCAGTCGAGGTGGAGCGGGTCGTCCACCAGGTCCAGCAGCACCTCTTCCTTGACCCCGGGCTCGTTGCGCTCTCGGCGCTTCTTGCCGGAGACGGCGGGCTCGTCGTCCTGGTCGTCCGGGTTGGCAGGCGAGTGAGGTTCCAGGTCATCGTCCAGGCGCAACCTGGGCGCCTGGGGTTCGTCGTCCAGGTCCGCGAGGTTGAACGACAGCGACGGTTCGGTGCGGCTGGGCTTGGGTGGTTCGGCGCTGGGTTCGGCGTCGTCCGGTTGCACCTTGGGGGGCGAAGGCTCGCTGTCGTCCCGTTCGGCGGCGCTGCCGAACAGTCCGTCCGGCCAGTGTGCCTCGTCGGCGTCCTGGGTATCGCGCCGGGCGCTGAGGCTGCCTTCCTTGTGCTCGCGTTCCTGGCCAAAGGCCTTGGCTGGCTGGATTTCGCGCTGTTCGAGCTTGGCCAGTTCCTCATCGAGGTCCAGGTGATCCAGGTCCATCTCGGCGGCCGACCATTGCTTCTGGCTGATGGCGCGCTGAGGAGCGGCAGGGGCCGCGGGGGGTGGCAGATCCGGTTCCGGTGCCGCCGGTGCCGGCGCCACGGTCGCTGCGGGAGCAGCCGGTGGCGCTACGGGTTTGGCAGCGGCTTTCGAGGTGGCAGCTTCCTTGGCCGCGCGCTGCTCGAGCAACTGTCGTGCGGCGTTGAACACCTGCAGGCAGGAGCCACAGCGAACCACTCCACGGGCCACGCTCAACTGGGCATGGCTGACGCGGAAGCGGGTTTGGCAATGCGGGCACTGGGTGACGAAACTGTCGGTCATGCGGCCATCCGGATTATGCAGGCGGCCATTCTAGCGCCGACGGCCGGTGATGCGCACCCAGCCATCAAGGGTGGCGATCGGGTCCAGATCGAAGTCCTGGGCATAAGCCGCGGCGACTTCCTCGCCCTGCTCGGCAAGAATGCCGGAAAGCGCCAGGCGCCCGCCGGACTTGACCAGCCCCGAAAGCTGCGGCGCCAGGGCCACCAGTGGCCCGGCCAGGATGTTGGCCACCAGTACATCGGCTTGCTCCTGGGGCAGTTGCTCGGGCAGGTAGAGCGGGAACAGCTCGTCGGCAATGCCGTTGCGCCCGGCGTTGTCACGGGAGGCTTCCAGGGCTTGCACGTCGATGTCGGTGCCCACCGCCTGTTTGGCGCCCAGCAACAGGGCGGCAATGGCCAGGATCCCCGAGCCGCAGCCGAAGTCCAGCACGTTGCAGTCCTTCAGGTCCTGGCCGTCCAGCCATTCCAGGCACAGGGCGGTGGTCGGGTGGGTGCCGGTGCCGAAGGCCAGGCCCGGGTCCAGCAGCAGGTTCACGGCCTCGGGCTCCGGCGCGGCGTGCCAGCTGGGAACGATCCACAGGCGCTGGCCGAAACGCATGGGCTGGAAGTTGTCCATCCAGCTGCGCTCCCAATCCTGGTCTTCGATGACTTCGCTGTGATGCTCGGGCAGCGGGCCGCCGGTCAGCAGCTCCATGTGGGCGAGTACGCTGGCGGCTTCGGTGCCGCCCTCGAACAGGGCCAGCAGATGGGTGTGGGACCAGAGCGGGGTGGTGTTCAGTTCAGGTTCGAAGATCGGCTGATCCTCGGCGTCCATGAAGGTGACCGAGACGGCACCGACTTCAAGAAAAGCGTCTTCGTAGGTTTCGGCTTGTTCTGGGCTGATGGCGAGACGGACTTGCAGCCAAGGCATGGCGGGCACCTTTGAAAATATGTGATGTGCAGCCTAGTGGGCCGCGAGAAGCGCGCAAGTTTACGCGAGACGCCCCTTGGGAGCGAGGGGGATACCCTGTGCTTGGTCGCAAGGACGGTTGATCAGGGAATGGCCGCTGCGCGGTTCGTGAGCAGGCTCGCTCCTGCAGGGCGGCGGCGGATACGACAAGGCCGCTCGAAAGCGGCCTTGTCGGTGTGGCGGGTGCCGATCAGTGTTGCTCGGCCAGCTTGTGCTCGAGGTAGTGAATGTTCACCCCCCCTTTGCAGAAGCCTTCGTCACGGGTCAGGTCGCGGTGCAGCGGGATGTTGGTCTTGATCCCGTCGACGACGATTTCGTCCAGCGCATTGCGCATGCGCGCCATGGCTTCGTCACGGGTGGCCCCGTAGGTGATCAGCTTGCCGATCAACGAATCGTAGTTCGGTGGAACCGCGTAACCGCTGTACAGGTGCGAGTCGACGCGCACGCCGTTGCCGCCCGGGGCATGGAAATGCTTGACCGTGCCTGGGCTTGGCATGAAGGTTTTCGGGTCTTCGGCGTTGATCCGGCATTCCAGCGCGTGGCCGCGGATCACGACGTCGTCCTGGGTGAACGACAGCTTGTTGCCGGCGGCAATGCTGAGCATTTCCTTGACGATGTCGATACCGGTCACCATTTCCGATACCGGGTGCTCTACCTGCACGCGAGTGTTCATCTCGATGAAGTAGAAGCGGCCGTTCTCGTAGAGGAACTCGAACGTGCCGGCGCCACGGTAGCCGATGTCGATGCACGCCTTGACGCAGCGGGCGAAGACTTCCTGGCGGGCGGTCTCGTCGATGCCCGGTGCCGGCGCTTCTTCGAGGACCTTCTGGTGCCGACGCTGCAGCGAGCAGTCGCGGTCGCCCAGGTGGATGGCATTGCCCTGGCCGTCGGACAGCACCTGGACCTCCACGTGACGTGGGTTGGTCAGGAACTTCTCCAGGTAGACCATCGGATTGCCGAACGCCGCGCCGGCTTCGGAGCGGGTCAGCTTCGCCGAGGCGATCAGGTCTTCTTCCTTGTGCACCACGCGCATGCCGCGACCACCACCGCCACCGGCGGCCTTGATGATCACCGGGTAGCCGACTTCACGACCGATGCGCAGGGCGGTTTCCTCGTCTTCCGGCAGCGGGCCGTCGGAACCTGGAACCGTCGGTACGCCGGCCGCGATCATGGCGTGCTTGGCGGAAACCTTGTCGCCCATCAGGCGGATGGTCTCGGCTTTCGGGCCGATGAAGGCGAAGCCGGAGTTTTCCACCTGTTCGGCGAAGTCGGCGTTTTCCGCGAGGAAGCCGTAGCCAGGGTGGATCGCCGTGGCGCCAGTGACTTCAGCGGCCGCGATGATGGCCGGGATGTGCAGGTAGGACTGCGCGGCTTGCGCAGGGCCGATGCATACCGATTCGTCTGCCAGGCCCAGGTGCATCAGCTCCTTGTCGGCCTTGGAGTAGACGGCTACGGTCTTGATCCCCATTTCCTTGCAGGCACGCAGGATCCGCAGGGCGATTTCGCCGCGGTTGGCGATCAGGACTTTTTCCAACTTCGCAGGCTTCAACATCAAAGACTCTCCGCGGTTCAAACGATGGTGAACAGCGGTTGGTCGTACTCAACCGGCTGGCCGTCTTCGACAAGAATGGACTCGATCACACCGCTGGTTTCAGCTTCGATGTGGTTCATCATCTTCATCGCTTCGACGATGCACAGGGTGTCGCCCTTCTTCACGCTCTGGCCGACTTCAACGAAGGCTGGCGAGGTAGGCGAAGACTTGCGGTAGAAAGTACCGACCATTGGCGAACGGGCCACGGTGCCGTTCAGCGCGGGTGCGGCCGGTGCTGCAGGAGCGGCGGCGGCAGCAGGAGCGGCAGCGGCAGGCGCAGCCACTGGAGCGGCAACCGGAGCCGGTGCGTAGTACTGCTGGGCTGGAGTCTTGCTGTGGCGGCTGATGCGTACGGACTCTTCGCCTTCCTTGATCTCCAGCTCGTCGATGCCGGACTCTTCCAGCAGTTCGATCAGTTTCTTAACTTTACGGATATCCATGAATCATCAACTCCCAAGGGTCGGTCAGGGGCGTTTATCGCTTGTCGTTCAAGCGTTTGCCTGACGTTCAAGCTGTTCTAGGGCGGCCTCCAGGGCCAGTCGGTAACCGCTGGCGCCAAGGCCGCAGATCACTCCCACCGCAACATCGGAGAAGTAGGAGTGATGACGGAAAGGTTCGCGTTTGTGCACGTTGGACAAATGCACTTCGATGAATGGGATGCTCACCGCCAGCAGCGCGTCACGTAATGCGACGCTTGTATGCGTAAAAGCTGCTGGATTGATCAAAATGAAATCCACGCCTTCATCGCGGGCGGCATGGATGCGCTCGATCAATTCGTACTCGGCATTGCTCTGCAGGTACTGCAGATGATGCCCGGCATCACGGGCCCGTTGCTCCAGGTCCTGGTTGATCTGGGCCAGGGTGGTTGCACCGTAGACCCCCGGTTCACGGGTGCCGAGCAGGTTCAGGTTGGGTCCGTGAAGAACCAGTAGGGTGGCCATCGGTTGTTCCTTGTTATCGGGGGCTGTTGTCAGAACCCGGCGACTATGCCGGAAAGACTTTATGACTGTCCAGTTCTCTGCAATAGCCAGCACGATGACCGATGTTTGCGCAAAATATGTGACCGACAGATTAAATCCGGTCATTTGCCCTCAAGAAAGGGGGGCGTGCTTCTTGTCGCCCGTTTCGTCGCTGATGGCGGTGGGTTGTGGTTTGCGCGCCCGTTTCAGAGCCTAGACACGGAACGCTTGGACTGCCGTATGCAATTGCCCGCCCAGGTCCAGCAGGTTTTCGCCCTGGGCCCGGCCTTCGCCGATGCGCAGCAGGTTGTCGCCGCCCAACTGGTGGATGCGTTCGCTGTGATCGCGGATTTCGCTCACCGCGCCGCTCTGCTGGGCAGTGACATCGGCGATCCGCACGGCGGTATCGGCGATGGTCTGGATCGCCCCGACGATTTCGTCCAGGGCGCCATCGGCGGCCTGGGCCTGGCCGGCGGTGGCCTCGGCGTGTTCGACCTGGGCGCGCATGCCTTGTACCGATTGCTGGGCTGCGGCCTGCAGGCCGGCGATCAGGGTCTGGATCTCCGCGGTGGCCCCGGCGGTGCGCTGGGCCAGGGAGCGCACTTCTTCGGCGACCACGGCAAAACCGCGGCCCATTTCCCCGGCGCGGGCGGCTTCGATGGCGGCGTTGAGGGCCAGCAGGTTGGTCTGGTCGGCGATGGAGCGGATCACCGTCAGCACGCCGCCGATGGTGGCGGATTCCTGCGCCAGGTGTTCGATCATCTGCGCGTTGCCCTGGACTTCCCCGACAAGGGCGTGCAGCCCGGTGAGGCTCAGGCCTATGACTTTCTGCCCCTGCTGCACGGCGAGGCCAGCACTGCGGCTGGCGTCGGCGGCCTGGCTGGCGTCCCCGGCGACCTGCTGGATGGTGGCTTCCAGTTCGCCCAGGGCATCGCGGATCTGTGCGGTGTCGCCGGCCTGGCGCTCGGCGCCGCTGTGCAGGCCGCTGCTCAGGTCGGCCAGGGCGCGGCTGCTGCCGGCCACTTGTTCGGCGTTCTGGCGGATGGTGCCCACCAGGTCCACCAGGTAGGCGCGCAGGCGGTTCAGGGATTCCTCGATGTCATGCAGCTCGCGGTTGGTCTTGCCCAGCTGGATCGGTCGGCTGAAGTCGCCTTCGGCCCAGGTCGACAGCGCCGGGGCGAGGTTGGTCAGAACCCGCGCCAGCTTGCGCTGCAAGGTGTCGATCACCAGGGCGATCAACAGGATCAGGCCGATCATCAGCCCCTGCATCAGCCGCACTTCGCCCTGGATCTGCCCGTGCTGGGCCCGTACCGCCGGTTCCAGTTCGGCGATGGCCTGGCGCACGGCGTTGATCTTCAGCAGGGTTGCGGCGCTCAGGTCGGCGCGCTTCTGGATCTGCTCGCGGGTGCGTTGCAGTTCTGCCGGATAGCGGCTGAGCAGGCTGTTGAGTTCACGCTTGAAGCCTATGCCGGCATCTTCGGCGGCGGCTTTCTCGGTGTTTTCCAGGCCCATCATGGCGGCGAAATCATCGGTGCCCGATTCGCTGCTGGCGGCCACGCCCAATAAAGGCAGGGCTTCGAGCTGATCGGCCTGGGCGCGGATGCTGTTCACTTCCCGTTCCACATCGGCGGCCAGCTCGCTGCGGCCACTGCTCACCAGCTTGTCCCGGGCCAGGGAGAGCTTGCCCAGGTGCTGGGAGGCGGTGAGCAATAAAGGCAGGTAGTTCGCCGCTTCCGCGCTCCTGGCCCCGCTGGCGTACTGGCTGAGCTGCTCCAGGTTGGCGCCCAGCTCGCGTTCGGCCTGCAACAGCAGGGCCTGGGGATCGCCTGCCAGCTTGCCGGCGGCCAGCAGGTCGGTCTTGCTGAAGTCGTCGAGGCTGGCCAGGCTCGGGCGCAGGCTTTGCGCCAGCGGTGGCGGCAGTTCGCCCAGCTCGCCCTGCAGGGTTTCCAGGGCCTGGGCCGCACTGCTCAGGCGCAGGGCATCGCCGCTGGCCAGGTAGTCTTCGATATTGCGCGCCACCTGGTTCTGAAACTGCTGGGACAGCCCCAGGTAGCGCTCCATTAATAGATAGGGGCGTTCCAGGGCCCGTTGCGACCACCACAGCGTCGCCCCCAGGGCGAGGCAAACGGCAACGAGCAGCAGGGTATTGAGATTGGTCAGCAGCTTCAGGCGCATCGGGGCTCTACCAACGGCTTAAATGGTAAGCGCCTGAATTTATTGCGTTTGTATTACAAGGTTATGACCGAATCGGTGGATTCGGATGAAAAGATGGCACTTTGACTTGATCGCGCGGCCTGGACTCGATTGCGCCCGCCATGCTTGGCTCGGTACAGGGCTTCGTCGGCCTGGCTGGCCATCATCAGGCTGTCGGAATCCTCCTGCATTTCCACCACCCCGGCGCTGAAGGTGCACCACAGGTCCTGGGGCTGGGCCGGGTAGTGGATCTCGGCAAAGCGCTGGCGGATTTCGTCCAGAACCTTGCACGCGGCGTCCTGGTCGGTGTCGGGCATGACAATGGCAAATTCTTCGCCGCCGTAGCGGCCGATGAAGTCGGTCTTGCGCAGGCGCTGTTTGAGAAACAGCGCCAGGCTCTTGATCACCCGGTCGCCCATGGGGTGGCCGTGGCTGTCGTTGACCCGCTTGAAGTGGTCGATATCCAGCATGGCGAAGCTCAGCGGCTTGCCCTCGCGACGGGCGCGGAAACTGCAGTCTTCCAGCAGTTGCAGGATATGGGTGTGGTTGTACAGGCCGGTGAGGCTGTCGCGGACCATCCGCGCCTTGAGGTTGCGCGCCCGGGCCGCGCGGTTGCGCACGGTGGTGATCAGGTGCCGGGGCTTGATCGGCTTGGTGAGGAAGTCGTCGCCGCCTTCGCTCATGGCGTCCAGCTGCTTGTCCAGGTCGTCCTCGGCGGACAGGTAGATGATCGGCACGCTGACGTAGCGGTCGTTGTGGCGGATTACCTTGGCCAGCTCGGTGCCGGTGCAGGCCGGCATGTACATGTCGAGGATGATCAGGTCCGGCTGGAAGTCCGCCAGCTCGGCCATGGCCTGGATCGGTTCGATCAGGGTGCGGGTGACGATCCCGGCGCTGTTGAGCAGGCGCTCGGTATGCAGGGCCTGGGCCCGGGAGTCGTCGATGATCAGCACTTTATAGGGTTCGTACTGGGCGACGCAGGTCAGTACTTCGATTTTTTCCAGCAGGCTGGAGGCTTCCAGGGTGCCGGTGAGAAACTCCTGGCCGCCGGCGCGTACTGCCGCCAGGCGAGTCGGGGTGTCGGTTTCATGCAGGCTGAAGAACAGCAGCGGGAGTTTCTGCTCCAGGCCGACCTGGGCCTCGGCGGCCAGGGTCAGGCCCATGCCGGCACCGCAGAAATCCACATCGATGACGATGGCCGCCGGCAGGCGTTCGACCATGGACGAACGAAAGGCCGGAATGCTGTCCAGGGACTGGGCGCTGAGGCCGAAGAATTCCAACTGCTTGGCCAGGCGCTCGGCCCGGTCGTGGTCCTGCAGCATCACGTAGATCGGCTTGCGCAGGGGCGGCAGGAAGGTCTGTTCCAGTTGGTCGCCGTGGCGCAGCCCGGTGCGCGACAGGCGCTGCATCAGGCGGTTGAGGTCGGTGATCAGGTTGCTGCTGAGGCGGCCACGGTTGGCGTCCACCGCTTCCAGGGACTGGCTGATGCTGCGGGCCAGCTGGGTATGTTCGGGTTGTTCGAAACGTTCGGCGAAGCGAAGCAGGCGCAGGTTGGCCTCGCACAGCTCCGACATGTCGGTGGTCGACCATTCGCTGCGTTGCAGACGCTGCCATATCTCAAGAATCTGACGTGCCTGATGAATTACCCGCTGGGCAAAGTGGTGCTTGAGGCGCTCACGGCTGGGGTCTTCTGGCTCGGTCATATCCTGACTACTAGTTAGGGTGCATGCTGAGATCGACTGGTGGCTCTATGCTAGCACCACTTTTGTGTCCCATGAGTGTCGTACGTCAATAATGTGCAAAGCGACGTTATTCAGTTCCTGACCGACTGGTCGCGTAGGCTCCGGACTGTGCTTCATTTATAGTGGCCAGCTGATTCGCAATCTTTGCGCGGCGCGCATTTGCCGGAAGATTTATCCCGTCAAGGCAAGGCACGATGGAGTAGGGTTGTGGTCGAACCGATGAACTCAAGTGATTGAAAGGACATAGCCATGCTGGATTGGAAGAATCGCGCAGGCAGCGCGCCAGATCGTGCTGCCGAACCCAAGTCGGCGACACGCAGCTATTTCGGTGGCCTGCTGTTCAGTCGTGCCCTGGCCACCTTGCTGGGCCTGTATCTGCTGGTCACCGGTGCCCTGGGCTGGTACTGGAGCCAGGAGCCGGCGCTGTTCCCCGTCCAGCAGAACGCCCAGATCGCCGCCGAGAAGGAAGGCCGACAGATGGTGGTGGGCTACACCACCGTGGAAACCCTGAAGACCGTGGTCGGCACCCTGCTGGACAAGCCGGGTGGCTACATTTCCAACGACCGTTTTCCACCGGGGCTGTGGATGGACAACATGCCGAGCTGGGAATACGGCGTGCTGGTCCAGGTCCGCGACCTGACCCGTGCCCTGCGCAAAGACTTCGCCCGTTCCCAGTCGCAGTCCGCCGAAGACGCCGACCTGGCCAAGGCCGAGCCGCGCTTCAACTTCGACAACAAGAGCTGGATCCTGCCGTCCAGCGAATCGGAGTACCAGGAAGGCATCAACTCCCTGAGCCGCTACCAGGCGCGTCTGTCCGATCCGAACCAGAAGACCGCGCAGTTCTATGCCCGCGCCGACAACCTCAACAACTGGCTGGGTGACGTTGGCACGCGCCTGGGCTCGCTGTCCCAGCGCCTGTCGGCCAGCGTCGGCCGGGTCAAGCTCAATACTGCTCTGAAGACCGAAGTGCCGGCCCCGGGCCAGGGCCCGCAGGTTGATGAAGAAGTGGTGGAAACCCCGTGGATGCAGATCGACAACGTGTTCTACGAAGCCCGTGGCCAGGCCTGGGCGCTGTCGCACCTGCTGCGGGCCATCGAGGTGGACTTCGCCGATGTGCTGGCGAAGAAGAACGCCACCGTCAGCGTGCGCCAGATCATTCGCGAACTGGAAGCGTCCCAGGAGCCGGTCTGGAGCCCGATGATTCTCAATGGCAGCGGCTTCGGCGTGCTGGCCAACCACTCGCTGGTGATGGCCAACTATATTTCCCGGGCCAACGCGGCGGTCATCGACTTGCGTCAATTGCTCAATCAAGGCTGATCCATGGTCGCAACCGACAAAGAGGCGGCCCACCGCGCCGCCTCCGATGCAGAACAGATTGCCTGGGTCGATGGCGAAGACCAGTTGCTGGGTGCCATGGTCCGTTCCGAGTTGCGCGAGCGCGGCCTGATCGGGCGTGGCACCTACATCATGCTGTTCAACTCCGCCGGTGAGCTGTGCGTGCACCGGCGAACCCTGAGCAAGGCCATCTACCCGGGCTACTGGGACGTCGCCGCCGGCGGCATGGTCCTGGCGACTGAAAGCTATGCCGAATCCGCCGCCCGGGAGCTGGAAGAGGAACTGGGGGTGAGCGGGGTCGAACTGACCGCCCATGATCACTTCTTTTTCGAGGATACCGGCAACCGTCTCTGGTGTTCGGCGTTCTCTGCCGTGTGGGACGGTCCACTGCGCCTGCAGCCGGAAGAAGTCCTCGAAGCGCACTTCATGCCACTGGATCAGGTGCTGCGGGAAATCCACGAAAAGCCCTATTGCCCGGACTCCCTGGCTGCCCTGCAGCGCTATCTGGCACGGCGTCGCTAAAGTTGCATAAATTGGCGCTGATTGGCTCTTAGCAACCGGGCTTTTTGCCGTTACACTGCGCGACTTTTCAAGCTGAACCAGGCTGCCCTGGTTCAGTAGCGCTGCCCCTGCCTGAGTGGGGCTTCGCGGTCGATGGCACCGCCATGTGCTTCGATCAGTCTTTGTCCTCCCAAGAGGATTGCCGGTGGCCAAAAAAGCCGCATCCTTCGCCGCCCTTGGTGGCCTGGTATTTTCCACCGACGCAGGTCGACATTGCCCGGACTGTAGCCAGCCGGTAGCCGCCTGTATCTGCAAACAAACCGTGATCCCGGCCGGCGACGGCATTGCCCGCGTGCGCCGCGAAAGCAAGGGCCGTGGCGGCAAGACGGTGACCACCATCACCGGCGTGCCCCTGGCCGAAGATGCCCTCAAGGAGCTGGCCACGACGCTGAAGAAACGCTGTGGCACCGGCGGCGCCCTGAAAGACGGCGTCATCGAAATCCAGGGCGACCATGTCGAGCTACTCTTGGCGGAACTGGTCAAGCACGGTTTCAAGGCGAAGAAGTCCGGCGGCTAGCAGCCTCTGTGAAAACCACCTGTGACCGGACCCTGTCTTGATTCGCTCAGGACACCGGCGTCGTCTCCATGGTTTTCACAGAGCCTGTTCATGAACGGTTTCTAAACTCGGCACGGCGGGCGCGGTCTATTGCGCTTGCAGGCTAATCGTCATTTTCATTCTTTAGACTGCGCCAGCCCTGGAGTGGGGCGGCGCTCTATGACTTCTTTATAGGGGACTTCGATGTCCGTACGACGCACACGTAAAGACGATGGCAGCCAATGGACAGTTGCGGACAGCCGCAGTGTCTACGGGATTCGCCATTGGGGGGCCGGGTATTTCGCGATCAATGACGCCGGTCGCGTCGAAGTTCGTCCGAACGGCCCGAGCAGCTTGCCCATCGATCTGTTCGAACAGGTCGAGGAGCTGCGCAAGAGCGGCTTGTCCCTGCCGTTGCTGGTGCGCTTCCCGGACATCCTCCAGGACCGCGTGCGCCAGCTGACCGGTGCCTTCGATGCCAACATCGGGCGTCTGGAATACCAGAGCAAGTACACCGCGCTGTACCCGATCAAGGTCAACCAGCAAGAAGCGGTGATCGAGAACATCATCGCCACCCAGAATGTTTCCATCGGCCTGGAAGCCGGCTCCAAGCCGGAGCTGCTGGCGGTCCTGGCCCTGGCGCCCAAGGGCGGCACCATTGTCTGCAACGGCTACAAGGACCGCGAGTTCATCCGCCTGGCGCTGATGGGCCAGAAGCTGGGCCACAACGTGTTCATCGTCATCGAGAAAGAGTCCGAAGTGGGCCTGGTGATCGAGGAAGCGGCGTCCCTCAAGGTCAAGCCACAGGTGGGCCTGCGGGTGCGCCTGTCGTCCCTGGCTTCGAGTAAGTGGGCCGACACCGGTGGTGAAAAGTCCAAGTTCGGCCTGTCGGCGGCGCAACTGCTGTCGGTGGTGGAGCGCTTCCGCGCCGCCGGCCTGGACCAGGGCATCCGCCTGCTGCACTTCCACATGGGCTCGCAGATCGCCAACCTGGCGGACTACCAGCACGGCTTCAAGGAAGCGATCCGCTACTACGGCGAGCTGCGCAACCTCGGCCTGCCGGTGGACCACATCGACGTCGGCGGCGGCCTGGGTGTGGACTACGACGGCACCCACTCGCGCAACGCCAGTTCGATCAACTACGACATGGACGACTACGCCGGCGTGGTGGTGGGCATGCTCAAGGAATTCTGCGACGCGCAGAACCTGCCGCACCCGCACATTTTCTCCGAGAGCGGCCGCTCCCTGACCGCCCACCACGCCATGCTGGTGGTGCAGGTCACCGACGTCGAGAAGCACAACGACGACGTGCCGCAGATCGACAACAAGCAGGAGCTGCCGGAAACCGTGCAATGGCTGGTGGACCTGCTGGGCCCGACCGACATTGAAATGGTCACCGAAACCTACTGGCGCGCCACTCACTACATGAGCGACGTGGCCGCCCAGTACGCCGACGGCAAGCTGACCCTGGCCGAGAAAGCCCTGGCCGAGCAGTGCTACTTCGCCGTATGCCGGCGCCTGCACAACTCGCTCAAGGCGCGCCAGCGTTCCCACCGCCAGGTGCTGGACGAGCTCAACGACAAGCTGGCCGACAAGTACATCTGCAACTTCTCGGTATTCCAGAGCCTGCCGGACACCTGGGCCATCGGCCAGGTCCTGCCGATCCTGCCGCTGCACCGCCTCGACGAAGAGCCGCTGCGCCGCGCGGTGCTGCAGGACCTGACCTGCGACTCCGACGGCAAGATCAAGCAGTACGTCGACGAGCAGAGCATCGAGACCAGCCTGCCGGTACACGGCCTCAACGAGGGCGAGGACTACCTGCTGGGGATCTTCCTGGTGGGCGCCTACCAGGAAATCCTCGGTGACATGCACAACCTGTTCGGCGACACCGACTCGGTGAACATCTACCAGCGGGCCAACGGCAGCGTGTACCACGCCGGGATCGAGACCCACGACACCATCGAAGACATGCTGCGCTACGTGCACTTGTCGCCGGAGGAGTTGATGACTCACTACCGCGACAAGGTGGCCAGCGCCAAGATCAGTGCCGCCGAGCGCACTCAGTTCCTCGATGCGCTGCGCCTGGGCCTGACCCGTTCGTCCTACCTGTCTTCCTGACAGCCCCGGCGAACCCTGGAAACCCACCGCTTGCGGTGGGTTTTTTTTGCCCGCAATTCAGGCTGTGCGGCCTGCGGGCACGAGGTTCAGCGAGCCTCGGCGAACCAGCGGTCGCGGCGCTGCAGGTGCCAGGCGAAGGCGCCCAGGGTCAGGCTGCGCAGGAACATGAACAGCAGGAACGTCAGCCACAGGCCGTGGTTGCCCAGGCCTTGCAGCGCCCAGGCAAAAGGCAGCAGCAGGAGCACGGTCAGCAACATGCCGTTGCGCATTTCCCGGGCCCGGGTGGCGCCGATGAACAGGCCGTCCAGCAGGTAGCTCCAGACCGCAATCAACGGCAGTACGGCGAGGTAGGGCAGGTAGGTAAAGGCGGTCTGGCGCACGTCGGGAATATCGGTCTGCATTTCGATGAACAGGTGGCCGCCCAGCAGGAACAGCACGGCGAACCCCAGGCTGGCCAGCAGCGACCAGCCACCGGCTACCACCAGCGAGCGGCGCAGGGCCGGGCGGTCATGGGCGCCGATGGCGTGGCCGCACAGGGCCTCCACTGCGTGGGCCAGGCCATCGAGGGCATGGGCGGTAAGCAGCAGGCCGTTGAGCAGCAGGGCATTGGCCGCCACTGTGGCATCGCCCAGACGGGCGCCTTGCACGGTGATCAGGAAGAACACCGATTGCAGGGCCAGGCTGCGGATGAAGATGTCACGATTGACCGCCAGCAGCGGGCGCCAGCTCTGCCAGCGGCGCAATGCCGCCCAGGCGATTTGCCCCGGATAGGCCCGCAGGGCCGGCCGGGTCATGGCCAGGCCGACCAGCGCGCCGCTCCATTCGGCGATCACCGAAGCCCGGGCCGAGCCCACCACGCCCCAGTCCAGGCCGAGGACGAACCACAGGTTGAGGGCGATGTTCAGCATGTTGGTGCTGAGCAGGATGGCCAGCGGTGCCCGGGCGTTCTGGGTACCGAGAAACCAGCCCACCAGGGCGAAACTGGCCAGGGCCGCGGGCAGGCCCAGCAGGCGGGTGTGGAAAAAGCTCCGGGTCATCTGGTCCAGCTCCGCCGAGGGCTGCATCAGGTGCAGCGCCGCGCCGCTCAGGGGCACGCCTATGGCGCCCAGCAGCAGCGCCAGCCCCATGGCCAGTATCAAGCCCTGGAGCAGGATCTGCCGCAGCGCCGCCCCGTCGCCGCGCCCGGCGGCCTGGGCGGCGAAGCCGGTGGCGCCCATGCGCAGGAAGCCCATGGCCCAGGCCAGGAAGGTATAGAGGCTGGCACCGACCGCCACGGCGCCCAGCTGGTGGGCGTGGGGCAGGTGGCCGATCACCGTGCTGTCCACCAGCGCTACCAGGGGCACGGAAATGTTCGACAGGATCATCGGCGCGGCCAGGGCCCAGACGCGGCGATGGGTGGGGCGGTGACGCCAATCGGAAATCAGGGGGGGCATGCAGGCTCCTTGCGAGAGCGGGCATTGTACCCGGCGCCCGCGGGCGCCGGGGGTTAGTGCGGGGGGATCAGTGGATGATCCAGCTCAGCAGCCAGAGGCCGAGCACCAGCCAGATGATGCCGAGGATGATCGAGGCTCGCATGAAGGCGCGGATCGCCGAGTACAGGAACATCAGGCCGATGATCAGGGCAATGATGCTGACGATCGAGGTGTCCATGCCCAGGGCGCGGGACAGGCCGTCGACAAAGTTGCCCCCGGCGTGGGTCAGGGTATTGAACAACCCGCTGAGCAGGTCGACGATAAAGCGGATCACCGAGCCGATGGCCTGGCCGAGCCATTCGAAGAAACTTTCTACCTGCATGTGCGCGTCCTGATGAAAGATGGGCCGAGTGCCCGAGCTCAAGCTTGGGCCATGAACACCCGTGGCGAGTTCCCTGTTAAGCATAGAAGCTGCCGGGGGTTGCGCATTCTGGAGGAGCCGGCTTGCCGGCGAAAGCGCTCTTGCGTCCCACGCCCATCCCCCGGAAGCTATACGCCTTCAGGAGACCCCGATGAACCTAGAGCAACTGACCCAACGCCTGCACGCCATTCGTGACCGCAACGATTGGCGGCAATTTCACAGCCCGAAGAACCTGGCCATGGCCGCCAGCGTCGAAATGGCCGAGCTAGTGGAAATCTTCCAGTGGCTGAGCGAGGACCAGTCGCGGCAACTGCCAGCAGACAAGCTGGCCCATGCCGGCCAGGAAGTGGGGGATATCGTCCTCTACCTGCTGTTGCTGTGCAGCGAGCTGGGGTTGGACATGGACCAGGTGGTACGCAGCAAGCTGGCGGACAGCGAACGGCGGTTCTGCTCATGAGCGACCGGCATTTCGACCAGTTGGCGACCCGTTTCGCCGAGAAGATCTATGGCGGCGCCAAAGGCGCGATCCGCCTGGCGGTGCTTCAGGCCGATCTCAAGGAAGCGCTGCCCGAGCGGCCACTGCGGGTGCTGGATATCGGCGCCGGGCTGGGGCACATGTCCTTGTGGCTGGCCGAGCGCGGGCACCAGGTCACCCTGGCCGAGCCCGCCGCGCCCATGCTTGAAGGCGCCCGCCAGCGCTTTGCCGACGCCGGGCAGCAGGCCACCTTCATCCAGGCGCCCTGGCAGGAACTGCTGGGGCAACTGACCGAACCCTACGACCTGGTGCTGTGCCACGCGGTGCTGGAATGGCTGGCCGAACCCCACGCGATCCTGCCGGTGCTGCATCAGTTGACCGCCGCCGATGGCTGGCTGTCCCTGGCCTTCTACAACCGCGACGCACTGGTCTACCGCAACCTGCTCAAGGGCCACTTCCGCAAGATGCGCAAGAACGACATGGCCGGCGAGAAACAGAGCCTGACCCCGCAACAGCCCCTTGATCCTCGCGAGCTGGCGGCGCAACTTGAGGGCCTGTGGCGAGTCGAAAGCCAGAGCGGAGTGCGGGTTTTCCACGATTACATGCCGGTGGAGTTCCAGGCCCGTGCCGAGCTGACGGATCTGCTGGAAATGGAGCTGGCTCACCGTCGACACCCAAGTTTCGCCGGGCTTGGGCGTTATCTGCATTGGCTGTGCCGGCCGGTCTAACGGAGTGTGCAATGAAACACCGCCTGGGTCTGATCCTCCTGTGTTCGGGGCTTGCCGCCTGTCAGGGCAGCAACCCCTATGTCGCCAGCTCCAACCCGCTGCCGCCGGCCCCGCCGCAAGCGGCCAACACCTTTGACCGCAGCGCCTACCCGGCGCCGCAACGGGACTATGGCCGCTACCGCAACTGGGCCTGGCTCAATGGCCGCCTGCCCAGCGGTTCGGCCTGGGCCGACTCGGCGCAGATTGCCGAGGCAGTCAGCAATGCCCTGGATCAGCAGGGTTTGCGCCCTGTGCATGACAACCGGCCGGCGGACCTGTGGGTCAGCGCCGACCTGCACCTGGAAAAACGCCTGCGCCAGGTCCAGGACGACTACGGGTATGGCGGTTACGGCGGCTATAACCGTTATGGCCCGGGCTACGGCATGTACGGCAGCGTGCCGGTGGTGCGCACCTACGAGGTGGAAGTGGTGGTGGTGCGGGTCAACCTGTATGACGGCGCCAGTGGCCAGCCGGTCTGGAGCGCCAGCGCCGAGACCAGCAGCCGCGGCAGCCTCGGCGAGCGGGCCGATGCCTTGCGTGAGGCGGTGCAAAAGGCAATGGCGACCTATCCTCCCAGTTAGGATCGCCCCCGGTTTTTGTCTTCAAGCGGAGAAACAGCATGTTCCATCGAATCGCTCTACTGGTGTGTGCCGCCTTGCTCAGTGCCTGCGCCGCCAACCAGGTCAATCATGACTTCGACGCCAGCCGGGACTTTGGCGCCTATCGCAGTTGGAACTGGAAAGAACCCGCCCTGCAATACCGGCCGGATGATCCACGGATCAAGAGCGACTTGACCGAACAGCGCATCCGCCAGGCGGTGGCCGAGCAACTGGACCAGCGCGGCCTGCGTCCGGCCCAGGGCGGTGCCCGGGCCGATCTGAATGTGCAGGCGTACCTGATCGTCGAGGACCGCCAGCAGCAGGTCACCACCAACTATGGCGGTGGTTGGGGTGGGCCGTGGAATGGCTACTGGGGCGGGCCGATGTACAACGAAACCCGCAACATCACCTATAAGGTGGCAACCATCCAGATCGACCTGCTGGACGGCAAGGACGGCAAGCTGGTGTGGCGCGGCAGCGACGAGCAGATGCTCAGCAGCTCGCCCAACCCGGCAGATCGCAGCGCCGCGGTTCGCACTACGGTGATGCGCATCCTGCAGAACTACCCGCCCCACTGAAACCTTCGACCGGGCAGGGCGGCACAGGGTGTGCGGCCCTGCCTGCTGCCGCCAGTCCGGCGCCCCTGCGCCCCGGCCGGCATCTGCCACGGCCTTTGACTACACTGCTTTCATCGATGGAGATAGCGCTCGGCTGCGAGCCGGTAAAGGAGTGCCCCGATGTCTCCCCTGAAGCGGTTTTACGGCCCGGCCCGTCAGCGCGGGGCCATTGGCCTGATGGCGGCGGTGACCTTCGGCCTGGCGTTGTTGCTGATGTTGCTGGTAGTGGACAGCGGTCGGCTCTACATGGAACAGCGCAAGTTGCAGCGCGTGGCGGACAACGCCGCGCTGGAGGCCGTCAGCCGTGGCGGCACCTGTCAGGCCGGCCTGACGGCCGCCGCCTACGCCGGCCAGAACGCAACCCGCAACGGCTTCACCGTAGCCACCGGCAGTAGCCTGAGCACTGCCTGCGGTTCCCTGACCACCGGGGCCAACGGCCTGCGGACCTTCACTGCCAACCCTGCACAAGCGGTGGCGATACGGGTGATCGCCACCCATACCGTGCCCATCAGCGTGGCATCGGGGGTGGCGGCCCTGTTCACACCGGGGCCGATCAACCTCACCACCCAGCTCAGCGCCACGGCCGTTGCCGCGGCGCCGACGCCTACCGTGGCGCAGTTGAGCATTCGCAGCACCCTGGGCACCGTCAGTACCGCGCAATCGAGCATTCTCAACCCACTGGTGGGCGGGATGCTGGGGGGCAGCCTGAGCCTCAGCGCGGCGGGCTGGAACGGCTTGCTCAACACCAACATCAACCTGCTGAGCTACCTCAACCAACTGGCGATCAATCTGGGGGTGGCCGCTGGCAATTACACCCAGTTGCTCAACACCACCACCAGCGTGACGCAGTTGATCCAGGCGGCGATCACCGTGGTCCAGGCCAATGGCGCCACGGCCGACATCCTGACCGCCCTGGGCAACCTGCAGGTTGCCGCGATCAATGCCGCGCCCTTGAAGCTGGGAGATATCCTGCAGTTGCAGACCGGCCTGCCCAGCACCGCCCTGGATGCCAACCTGCAACTGTTCCAGCTGTTGCAGGCGGTGATCCAGTTGTCCAACAGCAACAGCGCGGTGGCGGCGACCTTGCCGATCAACGTGCTGGGGCTGGCCAATATCACGGTGCAGGCCAAGGTCATCGAGCCGCCGCAGTTGTCGGCCATCGGCAATCCGGCGCTGGCCAAGGCCGATCCCACGGGCGCCAACCGGATCTATGTGCGCACCGCGCAGGTACGGACCCTGGTGCGGGTCAATCTGTCCCTGCCGCTGGTTTCAGGGTTGAGCACCGCGGTGGGCAACCTGGTGGCGCCGCTGACCCCGGTGTTGAACAGCCTGCTGAGCCTGAACCTGGTGGCGACCCTGGGTTCGGCGTTATGCCTGCTGGGGGCGGGGTGCGAACAGCTATACCCGGCCATCGCCTCCTCATCGGAGATCGACCTGAGCCTGGACGCGGGGGGCGCGATTGCCTATGTCACCGACTACAGCTGCCCGGTGAACAACAGCGGGACCAAGAGCCTGACCGCCCATGCCATCAGTTCCATCGCCGACTTGAAGGTCGGCCAGATCGACCCGGCCAATGCCTTTTCGTCTGCCGCCGAGCCCGTGGTGAAGCCATTGCCGCTGGTGGACCTGGGCATACGCACCTGCTACCAGTTCCTGGTCCTGCCGGGGCGCTGCGACCCGGTGGTGCACTACGCGGGCGGCGGCATCGCGGTGATGGTCAACACCAGCGTGGCGCAGAATACCCAGGATCTGGTGTTCTCCAGCTCGGCGTCGCCGTTTCCGATACCACCCAACGTCAACCAGACCCCGACTTACCAGACGGCGGCCCCGACCACGAACATCGTCAACAGCCTGGCGGGCACCCTGGCCGGCATCAACCTGATCGTCTACAAGCCGGTCAACAACAACCCGCTGGGGGCCATTGTCACGGGGTTGGCTTCGGCCATCAGCGGGGTCAGCAACCTGCTCACGCCGTTGATCACCGGGCTCCTGAGCCCGCTGCTGGACCCTCTGCTGAATAACCTGCTGTCGGGGCTGGGGATCAACCTGATGGACGTGGAAGTGGGGGCCAACCTCACCTGCGGGCAGACCGGCAAGGCCTACCTGGTGATCTGATCTGCCTCGGCGATCGGCAGTTCGATGCAGAAGCGCGCGCCGTCCTGGCTGTTGCTGACGCTCAGGCGGCCCCCCATGTTCTGCACGATGCCATAGCTCACCGACAGCCCGAGCCCGGTGCCGATGCCCACCGGCTTGGTGGTGAAGAACGGCTCGAAGATCCGCTCCAGCAGGCGCGGGTCGATGCCGCCACCATTGTCCTCGACCCACAGGCGTACCCACTGCTCGTCGCGCTGGCCGTACACGGCGATCCAGGGTTTGAAACCGTGCTGCTTTTCCTGTTTGCCCAGCAGGGCGTCCCGGGCATTGACCAGCAGGTTGATCAATACCTGCTCCAACTGGTCGACAAACCCCAGCACCTGGACCTCGAACCCCAGCTCGCTGATCCGCAACTCCAGACCCTTGCCACGCATGCCTTCGGCCAGCAGCGAGAGGGTGCCTTCGATGGCGTGGGCCGGGTTGAACGGCTGCTGTTCCACTTCCGAGCGCCGGCCGAACACCCGCATGTGGTCCACCACCCGGGCCGCACGCTGGACCTGGGCGTCGATGCGCTTGAGCTTGTCGGTGAGGTAGTCGATCTGCACGTCGCCATTGCCCAGGCGCTTGAGCACGTTGACGATGGCCATGCGCATCACGTTGAGCGGCTGGTTGATCTCGTGGGCAAGCCCGGTGGCCATTTCCCCCAGGGTGGCCATTTTCGCGCTTTGCGTGAGTTGCTGCTGGGCGCGCCGGACTTCGGTGTTGTCGCGGCCCACGGCCTGGATTTCCAGCAGTTGCCCCTGTTCATCGAACACTCCGCGATCCGACCACACCCACCAGGCATGTTCGCGCCCGGGCAATTGCAGGTTGATCTCGGCGGTGCTCACGGGATATTCCGGGCTCAACAGCTTGAGCCGGCGCTCGAAGCCTTCACGCTGTTCGGCGGACAGCCACTGCCCCAGATTGCTGCCCGGCAGTTCCTCGGGGGCGGATTCCAGGTAGGCCGCCAGCGGCCGGTTGCCGAAGGTCAGGGTCAGGTCCGGGCGATAGCGACAGATCATCGCCGGCGAATCTTCCACCAGGATCCGATAGCGCTCTTCGCTCTGGCGCACCTGCTCGGCGGCCAGGGTTGCCTCGGTGACGTCCAGCCACAGGCCGACGGCTTCCACCGGCAACCCCAGGTCGTCGCGCAGCAGCTTGGCTTCGTCCAGCACCCAGTGGTATGCCCCGTGGCGATCGCGCAGCCGATAGCGGGTATGCACACTGCCTTCGCGCAGCAACTGGCGGCAGCGCTGGAAATACAGGTCGCGGTCGTCGGGGTGCACCCACTCCGCCAGGGGCTGCGCCGTGCAGTCCGCCAGGCTCCAGCCCAGCAGGGGTTGCAGGCTGGCGCTGAAAAAGCTCGGCTGCAAGGCGCCTTCCTGGTAACGCTGGACGTAGATCACCGCCGGTGAACTGGCGATCAGGTTGTCCAGCCGGGCATGGGCGGCGGCGGCCTGCTGCTGTTGGTTCTTGATGTCGCTGATGTCCAGCATGAAACCCACCAGGCGTTGGCTTTCCCCTCGGCCCAGGGCCTGGCCCTGCAAGCGATGCCAGCGCTGGGGGGCGCTGGGGTCGGGCTCGTGCAGGCGCACATTGAGCAGCAGCGGCTTGCCCAGTTTCAGTTCCTGCAGGCGGCTGCTGAGTTCGCCGCGGTCGGCGGGATGAATCAGTTCCAGCCAGGCCTGCACGCTCAGGCGAGCGCCATCCTCGGGCAGGTGCAGGCTGGCGGCCAGGCGGCTGGCCAGCAGTATTTCGGCGGTGTCCGGGCACAGCTCCCACCAGCCGGCGCCCAGCAGCCCTTGGAGGGCCTCCAGGCGTTCCAGGTGCAGGTGATGGCGATGCTCCCGCAGGCGGCTGAGCAAGGGCCCGGCCAGGGCTGCGGCGAGCATCAGCCAGTCGCGATCCAGCAGGTACGGGGCATGCTGCTGGACTGCGTAGCAGCCGCACAAGAGCCAGGCGGCGACGCCGTGATCATCCCGGTACGGCACCAGGAAGCCTTCGCGATGGCCGAAGATGCCTTGCAGTCGCGGGTGTTCGTTGAGGCCCTGGATCTGGTTCAGGTGCTGCGGGGTGTTGCCGCTCAGGCTGTCCAGGCCGGCCCCCAGAGCCTGGCCTTCCTGCCACAGGCGCGGGGCGTCATGGGCGCTGTAGCAGCTGTGGATCACCCAGCCCTGTTCCTGATCGTCGAGCAGGGCCAGGCCGAGACAGGGAATGTGCCAATAGCGGGCCAGGTCGGTGAGTTGGTCGTGGAGCACGTCCGGCAGGCGGGTCAGGTTGCACAGGCGCAACTGTTCGCTGGCCTGGGCGGCAAACACCCGGCACTGCTCGCGCTCCAGGGCCTGTTGCCGCTGCTGGACCAGGTCGCCGATATCCAGCAGTTGCAGGTGCCATTCCTGTCCCCAGCGCTGGACCCAACCGCGCAGGTGCAGGGGCTGGCCGCCGGCGCCGCGCAGGTCCAGGTCCAGCACCTGGCCGCTCCAGTCGGCAGGGCCGCCCTCAAGGGCCAGGACGCTGCCGGGCAATACGTAGTCCAGCAGGTGTGGTGGCTCGTGGGAGGGAGGCAATTGGATCAGGCTGTGGCGCAGCGGCCCATGGCTGCTGAGGATGCGCCCCTGTTGATCGAGTACCAGTTGCAGGCCCACCGCCTGGGGCGGCAGCGGGCTGTGCGGCGGGGCGGCGGGAAGCGCCTGGCGGCCCAGTAGACGTCCGAGCAGCTTGTCGCCAGAGGTCAAAATTGCAGACTCGAGCTAGCGGTCAGGGTGGTGGGCAGGCTGGGTACCGGGCCGATTCCCGGCAGCACCAGCCGCGGCAGCACCTGGTTCAGCTTGCTGGTGGGGTAGTTCACCGAGACCGTCAGCACCCCGGCGCTGTACACCGCGCTGTAGTCGGTGGCGGCGAAGTTGAAGGGCGGGGGAATCCACTGGGTCTGGGTCTGCACCACGCTGTTGGCGAGGTTCTGCACCGTGGTGGCGTAGTTCGGGGTATTGGGGTCGACCATCACCGCGCGACGCACCGCTTCGGCAGTGGCCTGGTGGAACGACTGCATCATCAGCAGCGGCAGGCTGTAGCTGACAAGACCGTAGAACACCGCGAAAAAGATCACGAACACCGCGGCGAATTCGATCGCCACAGCGCCTTTCTGCTTTCTAGGGAGGCCCGGTTTCATGAGTGCGTCTACCCTGACAACCACTATGTCCATTGAGCATAGGACCATTCCGGCAAAAGGGACCGTTCTGGCTGATGCATTTCTGGGTTTTGTGGGTCTGGTTGGCAATCTGTGCGCTGCAGGATTTGCGTCAGCGGCATATTGCCAATGGCTTGACTCTTGGCGCCGCGCTCTTGGCGACGGTCTACCTGCTGTGGAGCGGCACGACCTGGCTGGGGGCCGGCGCGAGCCAGGGCGGTTGGGCGTTGTTGCTGGCGTTGCTGTTCACCTTGCCCGGCTACGCCAGCGGACGAATGGGCGCCGGCGACGTCAAGTTGATGGCGGCCCTGGGACTGGCCTCCGGCCCCCTGTATCTGCTGGGGACGTTCATCGCCGCCGGTCTGTGCAGCCTGCTCTGGCTGCTTGTGCTCAGGCTCTGGCCCCAGCAGAAACAAGCACTTGATACCCCCGTGGCAGGACGCGCTGGGAGGGGGTCAAAAAAATACCCTTTTGCCCCCTTTGTCCTGGCTGGAATGGTCTTAACTGTGAGCGTGATCCACTAGTCGCCGGACCCATTAATGCTATGTACATAGTCGGAAAGTAGGTCTAGGTTTTAAGTCGTGGCTGCCCGGATCATGCGTGGCAGCACAGGAGTGGCCAATCGGCGATTGGCCCGCACGGAGTAGCACGTGAACAAGCTCACCTCACAGATGAAGGTGCTCGTGGTCGACGATCAGCCCCTGATTGTCGAAGAGCTTTGCGAGTTCCTCGAAAGCAGCGGTTACCGTTGTGTCCCTTGCCAATCCAGCCGCCAGGCGCTGGAGTGCTTCAACAGGGACCCGGAAATTTCCCTGGTGCTCTGCGATCTGCACATGCCCGATATGGATGGCATTCAGCTGGTCCAGGAACTGCAACGGATGGCCGGCAAGCAGCGGGTGTTCGAAGCCATCATGCTCACCGGGCAGTCCGACAAGCAGGACGTGATCAAGGCCCTGCGCGCCGGCATCGCCGACTACTACCAGAAGCCCATCGACCTGGACGAACTCCTCGAAGGCCTGCAGCGTCAGGAGGTCGCCTTGCAGGAGCGGCAGAAGAACCTGCACCTGGGGCACCTCAACCAGAAGCTGCAGTTTCTTTCCGAATCCATCGATGATCTGTACCAGGACCTGGACAAGGTCCGGCGCAGCCCGGCTACCAGCCGCAGCGAAGAGCCCCGGGGCGAAGGCGCCGGCGAAGCGGATGCCATCGAGATCCCGGCCATCTTCAACCAGCTGTCGCCACGGCAGCTGGATGTGGCCCGACTGGTGGGCAAGGGCCAGACCAACTACCAGATTGCCTGCGAGCTGGGGATCACCGAAAACACCGTCAAGCTGTATGTCTCCCAGGTACTGCGCCTGACCCACATGCATAACCGCACACAGCTGGCCCTGGCCCTGTCACCGAGCAATTCCGGGCTGCGCCAGCGGGTGACTGCCCACTGAGCCTGCGGCGGCGAGCCGTTCGCCGCCGGTTGCGGGCTTTCCCCTACTTGGTTTCCACCTTGCCGCCGGCGTCCGGGTCGTACAGGTCCGGGATCTCGTATTTGTATTTCTTCAGCCAGCGCTGCAGCGCCAGCTCGCGTTCGGTGGGCGTGGCCGTCTGAGGCTGGGGCGAGGACGCCAGGTTGCGGTTCTGCAACAGTAGCCAGGCTTCGGTTTCCTGCTGCTGGGGCGAAGCAGGGCCGGCCTCGATGGCCTGGGCGGCCAGGGGCAGCGTCAGCAGGGCAGTGCAATAGAACATCGGAAGTTTCATCATCAGCGCTCCTTGGCGGGTGCGGCATCTGGCTGCAAGGTGGTAGCGCCACTGGCGACCTGGGTCACCTTGGCGCGCGGGGCGGTCGGGGTCTTGAGCTCTTCGGCGCGGGCCTGGGCCTGGGCGAACTGCTGCGGGTTCAGGCTAGCCTGGCTGACCACTTGCGCGGCCTGCTGCCAGTTGTCCTGGTAGAGCAACAGGGTCACCAGGTTGATGGCCGCCAGGGGCTCGGACTGCTTGAGCTCGATGGCGGTGAGGAACTCGAAGCGCGCATCCTCGATGCGCAACTGGTTGAGGTAGACCACCCCCAGGTCATTGCGGATTCTTTCATTGGTCGGTGCCAGGCGCGCGGCCCGTTGCAGGTGCGCCTGGGCCTGGCCGTTGTCGCCCCTGGCCGCCGCCAACTGCCCCAGGCCGTGCTCGCCTTCGGCCGCCAGGCAAGAGCCCAGCAGGCTGCGGTACAAGGGTTCGGCCTCACTGCGGCCTAGCAACCGATAGACTCGCGCCTTGCGTACGCGCACCTCGGCGAGGTTGTCCGGCAGGTTCTGCAGGTTGGCCAGGCTGGCGTGCAACTTGCCATCGGTGGCCATTTCGTCGGCGAGGTTCACTGCCAGTTCCTGCTCGGAGCTGAGCTTGGCGCAACTGCTGGAGTTGGTCAGGGCCGCCCAGGGCGTCTGGCCGTTGCTGGCGCATCCTCCGAGCAGCAACAGGCTGGCAACGACAATCATGGCTTTCATCAGGTTCCCTCTTAGGAAGCGAAGGCCCGGGCGATGGCGGTGAAGCCTGGCCCGGCCAGCACGATCAACAGGGCGGGGAAGAGAAACAGCATCATCACCACCGACATTTTTGCGGACATTTTCGAGATGTATTCCTGCAGGCGAGTCAGGCGCCGGTCGTCCAGCAGTTGCTTGAGCGCCTGCAGCGATTTCATTGCCCCGCCGCCCTGCAGGATCAGTTGCTGGAGAATCACGCAGGTGTCGGTGAACTCGTCCACCGCCAGCAGGGTGGCGGTCTGGTTGAGTTCATGGCCCAGTTCCAGCCCCGAGTCGACACGGGCCAGGATCAGGCGCAGTTCCTGGGTCAGTTCCGGCAGCAGCTTTTGCGCTTCGCTGCTCAGTACGCGTAACGCTTGTTCCACTGCCATGCCCGACTCGAACAGGATGCGCAGCAAGGGAATGAAGGTCGAAATCTCCAGGGCGATGTGCTTCTGCCGGCGCTTGGCGGCGTAGGCCAGCGCGCGCTTGGGTAGCAGGTAGCCGGCACCGAGTGCCAGCATGGGCACCAGCCACTTGCTCTGGGCCTGGGCAAAGGCCACTTCCTGGATGAAGATCACCAGGCACACGGCCAGCACCGGCGTGGCGATCTGGCTGGCGGCGAACAGTGAGCGCTCTCTGGCGCGGCGCCAGCCCAGACGGTTGAGCAGGGTCTGGGTTTCACTGTCCATGCTCACCGCGCGCTGCCCGAAGCGGCTGTCGCCCAGCAGTCGCAGCCAGTTGCCCAGGCGGCTGTCGCGGGTCATGTTGCCCTGCAAGCGCTGGGCGATCTGGCGCTCGCGCCGGCGCTGTTCCAGCACACCGTTGCCAAGCAGCAGCAACGCCCCGAGAAACATCAGTGCAGCGGCCAGAACCAGCATTTCAGATGCTCCTCAACATGCGCCAAAGGGCCAGGCAGCCGAAGATCTGCAGGCACACCGCGGTGATCAGCATTTTCTGCCCCGCGGAGTCGTGCCACATGCCCAGCATGTAGCCCGGGTTGGTCAGCATGAAGTAGCCCACCAGCAACAGCGGCAGGGTCCCCAGGACCCAGGCGGTCATGCGGGTTTCCCCGGTCATCGCGCTCAGTTGCCGCGCCCCTTGCTCGCGCTCGCGGATCAGCTTGATCAGGTTTTCCAGCAACTCGCTGGCGTTGCCGCCGTAGCGATGGTTGACCTTCAGGCCCAGGGCGAACATGCGCAGTTCGTCCTGCTCGTAGAACTCGGCGAAATCGCTGACCGCGTCCGGCAGGTTGACCCCCAGTTGCACGTTGCGCTGGATGCGGCCCATGGCGTTCTTCAGCGGGTCGTTGCTGGCCTCGATGGCACCCAGCACGGCGTCCGCCAGGGTGCGCCCGGACTTCAGGCTGCGCACGCTGTGATCGAGCAAGGCCGGCAGTTGTTCGATCATGCGCTTGAGCCGGCGCTGATACAGCCAGGCGATATACAGCCGCAGCAGCAGGGGTGGCAGGAGGATGCCGCCCAACAGGCCGAGCCAGCTCGCCAGCACATAGCCCAGCAGCATCAGCACCACCCACACCGCCAGCCACAGGCCCAGGCGCTCGCTGGGCTGGCCCAGGCCGGCCCGGGCGAACGCGCGCTCCAGGCCACCCCAGGAGGTGCGTTGCGGCGTCAGGTCGGGCTGCCCTTCGGCCAGGCGGTTGAGCACTCGTTCCCGCTCGGTCTTGCGCACGCTGTGGTAGAACAGCCAGCCGGAAAGCCCCAGCAGAAGCAGGCAGATCAAGGTAAACAGCAGACCGATCATGGGCCACCTCGCCGGTTCAATTGACGCCCAGCCCGCTTTCGCGGCGCAGTTTGTCACCCGCAGGGTTCATCGCCTCGCGCAGGAAGCCGAAGCCGGTACGACGATCCAGGCGGAACAGGGTGTTGGTGACGTAGATGTCGTCACGTATGCCCACCACTTCCACGACTTCGCTGACGCAACGCCGGCCATCGGGCATGCGGGTCAACTGGATCACCACATCCAGGGCGGCGCAGATCATCTGCCGCAGGGTGCGCTCGGCGATCTGGCGGCCGGTCAGGCCCACCAGGGTTTCCAGGCGCAGCAGGGCATCCTGGGCGTTGTTGGCGTGCACGGTGCTCATGGAGCCGTCGTGGCCGGTGTTCATTGCGGTCAACACGTCCAGTACTTCCACACCACGGATCTCGCCGAGGATGATCCGGTCCGGACGCATCCGCAGGGCGTTGCGGATCAGGTCGCTGGCTTTCACCTCGCCGTGCCCCTCGGCATTGGGCGGGCGGGTTTCCAGGCGGACCACGTGGGGGTGGCCCAGCTGCAGTTCGGCCACGTCCTCGATGGTGACCAGCCGTTCATGGGGGTTGATCAACTGGCTGAGGATGTTCAGCAGGGTGGTCTTGCCGGTGCCGGTGCCGCCGCTGATCAGGATGTTGCAGCGCTTGCCCACCGCTTCCTGGATGAATTCGAAGATCGCCAGGTCGATGGTCTGCATGGCAATCAGGTCGCTGCTCTTGAGCATGTCCTTGCGAAACTTTCGAATCGACAGGCAGGGCCCGTCCAGGGCGATGGGCGGGATGATCGCGTTGACCCGGCTGCCGTCCGGCAGGCGCGCATCGACCATCGGCGAGGACTCGTCGAGGCGTCGGCCCAGGGGCGCGAGAATCCGCTGCATCACCCGCTCCACATGGTGTGCGTCGATGAAGCGCAGGTCGCTCTGGTGCAGCACGCCTTCACGTTCGACGAACACCCGATGCGGGCCGTTCACCAGGATCTCGGTCACCGCCTGATCGCGCAACAGCACTTCCAGGGGGCCGAAGCCGGTCAGCTCGTCGACGATCTCCTCGGCCAGCCGCTCCATTTCATAGCGCGAGATCGCCAGGTGCATGCGCGCGATGTACTCCGCCACCTTGTCGGTGACGAATTGCGAGAGGTTCTGCCGGGAGCTTTCCAGCAGGTTTTTCCCCGACTCTTCGATGGCATCGATGATGTAGCGATGCAGCACCAGCTTCAGGCCTTCGTGGTCGCTGTTGCCGGCGCCTGCGCGGGGTGGTGCGCCAAAGAGTTTTTCGCCGCTCATCTGCCCCCCATGATGCGATTGAGCCAGCCGGCCTTGGGCTTGGGCAGGCCCTGGGAGCGTTTCGCCAGCCGCTCGCCCAGGGTACGCAGGCTTTGGGTCAGGGCCTCGCGCGGGGCCAGTTCGAACAGGGTAACGCCCTGGTTCTTGGCGTTCAGGCGCACCTCGGGGCTGTAGGCCAGCACCGCGATCACCTCCAGGCCGAAGGTCTTGCCCAGGGTTTCGGAATCCGGTGCCACGGTGCGCAGGTAGCGGTCGACCAGCAAGCGCGCATGCTCGAGTTTCATGCCTTTTTCACGCCAGTGATTGAGTACGGCCAGGTTGCGCCGGCAGTCGAGCACATTCTGGTCGGTGCACCACAGCAGCTTGTCGCAATGGCTGACGAAGGTACGCAGGGCCTCGCTGTCCGGCTGGCCGACAAGGTTCACCACAATGTGCTGGAAGTGCTGGCGCAAGGCACTGAGGAGCATGTACAGCTCCGCCGCGCTGGTGTGCTCCAGAGGCGCGTCGTGGCTGGCGTAGGCGAGGATCCGCAGGCCCGCCTCGGCGCTGGTGAAGGCGCTGTCGATCAGTGTGGCATCCAGGCGCCGCAGGTGGCGCAGGGCGTCGCCGAAGTGGAACGAGCTTTCCAGGCCCAGCAGCGCCAGGCTGTCGCCCCGGGGCAGGCCCAGGTCCAGCAGCAGGGTCTGCTGGCCGCTCTTCTGCACCACCAGCGCCAGGTGGCTGGCCAGGAGGGCGCCGTCGCCATCGCCCTGGGCGCCATAGAGCACGGTCAGGCCGCCCAGTTGCGTGTTGGGTGTCACTGCCGGCAGGCGTTTGCTCAGACGGCGGACCAGCCCGGCGACTTCACTGGAGCGCGAGCCGTAGGCGACGAAGTCGCGGGCGCCGGCGCGCATGGCATTGAGCACCAGCTGGTTGTCCATGCCATCACCGAGGGCGACGATCGCCAGCATCGGCTTGGCCTCCAGGGCGCCTTCGATCAGGGCGGCCTGGGCCACCACGTGTTCGCGATCGAGGCCGACGAACACCAGGTTGGCGAAGGTCACATCCACCAGTGCCAGCAGCTCGTCGAGACTGCCATCGGCACCCACGACCTGGCCCAGGGGCGCCAGGGCGCCTTGCAGCCACTCCAGGTCGGTGCTGTTGCGGGTGATGGCGAGAAACGTCTGGCTCAGGTCCTGGTTCATTGCGACAACCCGCTGCGCTTGTCGAAGTTGCCGTTCTCGAGGAAGAACATGCGGTAGAAGTTCGGGTCGTAGTTGCGCAGCCGTTCGCCGGGCAGGGCCGGCAGCTTGGCGTCGGCGGCCAGGGGCTGGACCAGGTGCGGGGTCACTACCATCAGCAGTTCACGCTCTTCGCGATTGATCGTGGTGTCGCGAAAGAAGGCACCGAGCACCGGAATGTCCCCCAGCCCTGGAAACTTGTTCACTTGAGAGCTGTTGTTGGTGCTGATCAGGCCGCTGATGACGAAGCTTTCGCCGTCGGCAAGGGAAATGCTGGTATCGGTGCGGCGGATGGTCAGCGCCGGGACTTGGGTTCCGGCAATGGTCACGGCGTTGCTGTAGTCCAGTTCGCTGACCTCCGGAGCAACCTTCAGGGAGATACGCCCGCGATCGACGATGGTGGGCGTGAGGGTCAGGCGGATACCGAACTCCTTGTATTCGATGGTCACGCTATTGCTGCCTGTGCTGGGCACCGGGATGGGGATTTCGCCTCCGGCCAGGAAGCTTGCGCTCTGGCCGCTGAGGGCCACCAGGGACGGGCGGGCCAGGGTGTAGGCGAAGCCGCTGCCTTCCAGGGCGTTGATCAGGGTCAGCACCCGACCGTTGCCGAAGCCGATGTTGAAGGTGCCGTTGTCCAGCGGGATGTTGGTCCGGCGGCCGCCGAAGGTCGGGGTCACGCTGCCGGAGGTGCCACTGGTAACGGGGGCGGTGCCGGGCGCGCCGAACAGGAAGTTGTGCCCGCGGCCGAAGATCGAAACGCTGGCCTCCTTGAGCTTGGTGCGGCTGACTTCGACGAAGCGGATGTCGGTCTGCACCTGGCTGGGCAGCAGTGGATCGTCACTGGCCGGCAGGCGGCCGGTGCTCATGTCGGCGGTGGCCCGGCCCTGGACAAACACCATGCTCTGGCGTGGGGTACTGGCGCAGGCGGTCCAGACCATCAGGCTGGTGGCGCCGGGCGCCATGCCGGTGAGCAGGAAGGCTTTGTTGCCGGTGGTCTGGACGTCCGCGATCTTCGGGTCGCCCACCGCCAGGCGGGTGATGGCCACCGCAGATTGCAGCTCCTGCTGCAAGCCTTCGCCGATCTCCAGCACCGCGGGCAACGGTGCCAGGCTCGAACAGCCTGCCACCGCCGCAGCCAGGGCCTGGGTGCAGAGCAGCGGGCCCAAGCTCAGGGTCAGCAGTGCGGAGAACAGTGGCATGGAACGACTGCGCATGTAGTGCATCCTTGCTCAATCAGGGAGTTTGTTGAGTGACTTGGTTGCCCCGGATCACTTCCACCGCCGACCGTGCGGCGCCACCTTGGGCGGCCGGTGCGCGCGGGGCGCTGCCCAGGGCAAGCTGGGTGAACTGGAACAGGTTGCTGTTGGCGGCATCGAGGTGCTCGCGGGCTTCTTCGTTGCCGGCCCAATAATGGGCCAGGCGCTGTTCCTCGCTGCTGCGCACGGCCAGGCGCAGCACTCCGACCTGGGTGGCGAGCATCAGCCGGCTCAAGAGCTGTTCGGGGACGGCCAGGACCACCGTGCGCGCATTCAGCCGGCGCTGGTCCTGCTTGAGCTTTTCTTCGTTGCTCAACCCGGGGGAGGCGGGCTGCCCGTCATTGGCCAGGCCCAGCTGTTCGCCGACAGCCAGCACGCGCATGGCGGGCACGGCGATCTGTGCCGACTGCTGCGGGTTGCTGGTGTCCTGGCGCAGGAACAGCACGACATCGACATAGTCCCCCGGGCTCAGTTGCCCGGCGGCGCCGATCACCTCGTCGACCGCGACCGCCAGGGCTCGTTCGTCGCTGTGAATCATCCGCGCCAGGGCGCCGCCGGTACTGAAGCTCTGCTCATTGAGCCAGGTGCCGGCATTCAACTGCCGCCAGGGTGTACGGCCCACCGCCTGGCTGATGGCGCTGAGGCTGCCGGCCGGCGCGGTACGCAGTTTTTCCAGCGCCAGATCGGCGGCGGCTAGGGGCACGAAGGGCGGCACATCGCGCACCAGCACGACCACCGGTTGGCGGGTCTGGTCTTCTGCGCTGGTGGTGGTTGGTTCGACGACACTGGGCGCCACGGGTTGAACCGGTGGTGCTGGTTCGGGTTTGCGACTGAGTACCAGGCCCCAGTAACCGAAAAACACCGCACCTACCAGAAGAAGTCCGGCCAGACCCATGGTGAGGCGACTGTTCATGAAGGCTCTCCCTTTCCTGCTGCACTACCAGCCCGTGATTCCAAACGAGTTAATTTCGCAATCAGGCAGCTATGAACATGCAACTATTTCGCTATGTGAAGGTAGTTGAGCTAGGACGAAATGCCATTAACTCACCCAAAAATAGCTAACAAAGGTATGAGTCTGTCCACATGGGCAGGTTTTTTGGCGCCTACCTTCCAATTAATACTTACTGACTAATCAGTTCTTACAGTTGCTGGGCCGGTCTTTGTTGACAATGCTCAGGTGGCGCCGGGGAATTTGCCCGGTGCTGTTCCAACGGCGCCTTGCGGCGCAAGGAGAGCTAGGATGATTTTTCAATACTTGTTGCTCAGGGCGCGCCAGTTTTTTGACCGCACCGAAGGCGCATCCGCCATCGAGTACGCCATTGTCGTGGCCATGGTGGCCGTTGTGGTCGTGGCGTTCGTCACCCCCCTGGGTGATCGTGTTCTGGCCATTTTCAACAACATCCTGACTAACCTCGGAGGCGCCACCGTCACCCGTCCTACCCCTTGAGCATGGAGGGGCCCAGCTGAGCAGCCGCAGGGCTGTGATCGCCCGACCTTCCAGCCATCCGGGTCTCGTGCAGGCCTGTGGTTTGCCTAACCAAAGGCCTGCTGGTGGTTGGGTTCCGCTCGGCCGGCTGTGCATTGGCAGCGTTCACCCACTTGCATGAAGTTCACACCAGGGTACCGTCCATGACTTCCCCATCCTCACGTCAGCAACTTCTTCTGGTCGATGACGAAGAGGATGCATTGCTGGAGCTTGCCGAACTGCTCGAAGGCGAGGGTTTCTGCTGCTTCACTGCCACCTCGGTGAAACTTGCCCTGGACCACCTCACCCGGCATCCGGATATCGCCCTGGTAATCACTGACCTGCGCATGCCCGAGGAAAGCGGCCTGTCGCTGATCAAGCGCCTGCGCGAGCACACCGCTCGCCAGCACCTGCCGGTGATCGTCATGTCGGGGCATGCCGACATGGATGACGTCAGCGACCTGCTGCGGCTGCAGGTCCTGGACCTGTTTCGCAAGCCGATCTACCACGTGCGCCTGCTGGAAACCCTCAACAATCTGTTTCCCGAACCCCGGCTGCATATCGTTGGTCCCTGACCCCAGGGTTTGGCCGGTGCTGTCCTGGCGGCAAAAAAAAGACCCGCTCGAAAGCGGGTCTCAGTCATCCGGATGCTCAAAGTTGATAGCTGAAGCTCAAGGTATAGCGCGGCTTGC
This sequence comes from Pseudomonas sp. NFPP12, assembly GCF_900103205.1. Taxonomy (NCBI): domain Bacteria; kingdom Pseudomonadati; phylum Pseudomonadota; class Gammaproteobacteria; order Pseudomonadales; family Pseudomonadaceae; genus Pseudomonas; species Pseudomonas sp. NFPP12. Next base: position 40,421 of record NZ_FMWW01000006.1, on the reverse strand, counting down.
GGTTGTAGGTGTCGAGGGCTTCATCGGACATCGGCTTGGCCGCTTCCAGGGCGATGTTGTAGTGCTTGGCATCACCGAAACGCAAACCGACCGCGGCGGATGACAGGCTGCTGCCCCTGACCGGCAGCTGGTTGAACCAGGTCTTGGAGCGGTCCAGCACCACATAGGGCTGCAGCACACGCACCCAGGGCCCCTCGCGGTTGAAACTGTAGTTCACTTCGTAGGCCACGCCCCAGCCCTTGTCCCCGGTCGCCTGGTCATCGGGATAGCCGCGAGCGAAGTTCTGCCCGCCAAAGGACGCTCGCTCGCTGTCGGGGAGGTTGTCGTTGCTCCAGTACCAGGCGGCGGAAAGCACGCCTTGCCAATTGTCCAGGAAACGATCGCTCTGTACCCCGGCCAGACGCAGGCGGAAGAAATCCAGATCATAGAGGCTGTTGTTGGTCTCGGCGCCCATGCTGTCCAGGCCCCGATACAGGCCGGCGCTGAGAATCCGCAGTTGGCGCGGATCGGACTTGCTCCAGTCCGCCTCAAGCGCCAGGGCGCGGATGTCGGTTTTTTCTTCCAGGGTCAGCGGGCTGTTGCTGACCCGATAACGGGTCTTGTCATTTACCGCATACAGGCGTGTGCCGGCGGTGAGCATTTCATTGGGCGAAGCGATGAAAGGGTGGCTGACGCCGATGGAAAAGCGGTCGTTCTCCCGATGGGGCTCCAGCTCGATCCCGTTGTCCAGCTGCACGTTGCTCCGTGGGTCGGCGCGGTAGCGAGCGCCATAGAGGCTCAATTGCGTGCCTTCCGAACCCAGCAACTGGCTGTAGTCCAGGCGGTAGTAGTGTTCCTTGTCGTGGCCCGGCGGGAACAGCCCGCTGAGGCTGAGCTGTTCGCCCCAGGCGGTCTGCGAGTTGCTGGTGATGCCCACCAGGGCCTGCAGGCCGTTGCGGTTGTCGTCGGTGCTGTTGAGGGTGGTGGCGATGGCCTTGCGGCTGGCCACGGCCACCAGTTGGGTTGCGCCGTCGGTAGTGCCCGGTGGCGGCACTACCGCCTGCAGGGTGACCCCGGGAACCTTGCTCATCAGTGTGGTGTAGCGTTCGAAGGTCTTGCGGGTCAGCGGGCGTTCGGCCTTGAGCTTGCTCACCAGTTTGTCCAGGTAAGCGGATACCGGGCCTATATCGCCCTGCAACTGGTAGTCCCGAATGTAGCCTTCCACCAGCACCACCCGCAGCACGCCCTGGTCGAAGTTCTGCTGTGGCATGAAGGCGTAGGACAGCAGGTAGCCGTCATTCTGATAGCGCCGGGTGATGTTGCGCGTGGCTTCGATCAACTGGCCGAAGCTGGCCTCGTGGCCGATCAGCGGCTGGTAGATCGCTGCCAGTTCTTCCAGGGGGTAGACCGTGCCGCCCTCGATCTGCACCTGGCGCACCGTGACCTTGGTGCCCATCATCAGCGGCTGCTGACCTTGCGGCGCAGTGGGCTGCTCGGGCAGTTGCAGTTGCGGGGTAGCCGGGCGGTAGGCATCCACCGGCAGGTTGGGTTGGGGCAGGTTGTTGATGCTGTCATTGCTGTTGAGAAAGCGCGGAAGGGAGTCGGCGTAAACGGAGGTACAGCATCCAACTAACAACAAACTGGCCAACGTGCGCATAGGACACTCCATGGTCGAGCCGCAGCGGTGTAGAAAGTTCCTGGCTCCAGTTGCCGCTCGGGTCTTGGCCACGATCTGGCTCTGGATGCTTGTCTCTGGATAAACAAAAAGGCGAGAGACTCATGAGAATCTCTCGCCCTCAACCAAGCGTAGGCGCTGTAGGTGAGGCCGTCGAATCGGCCAGGTGCAAATTATTTCTTGTTGCCGCCCAGGGCGCCGGTCAGGCCGCCGAGCACGCCACCCAGGCCGCCATTGAGGCCCGCACCGGCAGAGGCACTGCCACTGGCGCTGGTGCCAAGGCCACCGAGCAGGCCGCCACTGGGCGCTGTGCCGCCGTTGACCAGGCCACCGACCGAAGCCACGGTGTTGCCCAGCGCACCGAGGGTGCCACCCAGAGCGCCGCCCACCTGATTGCCGCCGGTGCTGCCGGCGATACCGCTGCCTACGTTGCTGACCGCGCCGCCAACCTGGCTCAGCAGACCGCTGACCGGGCCGCCGAGGCCGCTGGCTGCGCCCACTTGCTGGGTCAGCCCGGTGACCGAACTGGTAACTGGATTCAATGCCGAGCCCAGGTTCACGCCAACACTGGCCAGTGGTGCGGTGACTACCAGGTTGGGTGTACCGCTGCCGCCCAGGGCACCGCCAACCGAGGCGATCAAGTTCCCGGCCGCGGCCCCGGTGGTGCCGCCGGCGCTGACGGTGCCGTTGGTGTTGCCGGTATTGAGGCCGTTGCCCAGGTTGGCCACGGCGCCGCCGACCACTTCCAGCAGCCCGGTGCCGCCAAGGCCAGTACCGCCACCTGTGCCGCTACCGCTGCCACTGCCACCGGCGGATTTGTCGACGTAGCCGCCAGCGGTGCCCACTGCGTTGCTGGCGTTGCTCAGGGCGTTGCCCAGCAGGTCGGTCACCGGATTGCCGTTGCCGGCGTCGGTCACTTTATCGCCGGTGTCATCGACGGCATCGGCGACGCCTTTGAGCAGGCCCTTGACCGGTGCCCCGAGGCCCGTGGCGCTGCCGACCTTGCCGGTCACGCCTTCTGCCAGGCTGACCACCGGCACCAGTACCTTGTCGCCCACACCATCGGTCAGGGTGCCCAGGGGGCCGCTGCTGGTGACGGTGCTCAGGGTATTGCCGAGCATGGTGACCCGGGTACCGACGCCGCCAAGAACCGGTGCAACTTTGGTCACCACGCCGCCGACCACCGGAACGCTCTGGGTGGTGGTGGCCAGTTTGCCGCTGAGGTCGGTGACCCCGGTGCCCACATCGCCGACCACATTGCCGACGGTGGCAGTGGTCTTGCTCAGGGCCTTGGGATCGGTGCCCAGTTTGCCCAGGCCGTTGGTCAGGCCTTCGCCTACGGTATCCACCACATTGCCGGTGGTGTTGACGGCGCTTTGTACCACGCCGCCGACCAGGGGCACGGCAGCCAGGGAGTTGCCCAGATCACTCACGCCATTGCCGACGCCGCTGACGGTGGTGCCCAGGTCGGATACCAGGGAGCTGGTGGTCAGGGTCGAAGTGGTACCACCTGTACCTCCGTCGGTACCGCCACCAGTGCCGCCACCGCCACCGGCTGGCGAACTGCTGCCACCACTTTTATGACCGCCACCACCGCCGCTGCAACCTGCCAGGCTGAGGGTCAGGATCATGGTTATTGCCGTTAACGCTTTCCATCCGAATTGAGTTTTCATGTCTGGTATTCCTTGCACCTGTTACAACGTTCGTTGTTTTCGATAGCTCTCCAGTTCTTGCGCTGGAGATACCTTCGTCCGTTATCTACATAAAAGGCGCAGGGAATGAATTGAACAATTATGAACTTGGTATTAATGACTTATTTTGTTCGGTTAATTGATTTACAAGTAGCTAGTCTCAAAGTATTGGTTGGCGTTTCTAGTGTGAGAGTAATTGTTTTAAAACAATGATTTGAAGTTTTGTGGTGTCTTTGGAAAGTGCTCGTTCAACTAAAGTTATATACACACAATTAATAGGCTGTTTTTGTGCTGAGCTCGCGGTACTTGCACTTTCACGCTGATGTTTAGTGGCTGGCAGGGGGATTGGGGGGGCCTGGTTTATACTGCGCCGCCCAAAACTCTCTGGAGCTCAATATGCTGACGCCTGTGTGGTGGCTGCTGTGCCTGCCGTTTGTTGCCGGGGCCTTTCTCGCCCTGCAAGCCGGAATCAACGGTCAACTGGCCAAGCAGGTCGGCGGGGTGCTGGCTGCGGCCCTGATCTCTTTTTTCGTCGGCACCGCGGCGCTGCTGGTGCTGGTGCTGCTGCAGCGCGAAATGCCGACCCTGGGAGCCCTAAAGGGCCTGACCTGGTGGCATTGGTGCGGCGGCCTGCTGGGGGCGTTCTTCATTACCACGGCCGCCTTTGCCGGGCCGCGGGTCGGCGCCCTGCTATTCATGTCGCTGGTGCTGGCCGGCCAGTTGAGCATGGCTCTGGCGCTGGACCACTTTGGCTGGGTGGGGTTTCGGGAAGCGCCGGTCAGCCTCGGCAAGATTGCCGGATTGCTGCTGATCGTCGTCGGGGTGGTGCTGATCCGCCGGAGCTGAGGCCCCTCAGGCGATGGGCTGCCAGTTGCCCAGCATATGCTGCAACTCGCCGCTGCCCAGCAACTGCAGTTCTCCGCTTGAACCCCCGGCACTGGCCAGCAGGCGCACTTCGCCGGGCAGCAGCACGGGCTTCATGAACTGCACCGTCACTTCGATGTTCGCCGCTGGCAGATGCTCGCTCAGGGCTGCCAGGGTGCGCGCCTTGTTCCACAGGCCATGGGCGATGGCCTGGGGAAAGCCGAACAGCCGGGCGCTCCAGGCGCTCAGGTGGATCGGGTTGTAGTCGCCGGAAACCCTGGCGTAGCGCCGGCCGATATCGCGCTCGGCGCGCCAGCAGGCGACTTCGCCGAGGTTGTCGGCTTTGGGCAGGTGTTGGCTGGGAGGTTCTCCCGCCAACTTGACTCCACGGCAGAGCATGCGGCTTTGCGCTTCCCAGAGGGGGCCCAGCAAATCGTCCACTGTGGTCACCAGGTCGAATGTTGCGCCTTTGGCGTGGGGTTGCAGGTTGCACACCTGGACCCCGATTCGAACGCTGCTGACATTGCCCATGGGGCGCAACACACGAATCCTGTTGCCTAGGTGAATCAGCCCCAGCAGTGGAAATGGGAAGTCCCGGGCAGTGAGCAACTGCATCTGCAAGGGAAACGCCAGCACATGGGGGTAGGTCGCGGGCAGCAAGCCGTTATCGGCAAAGCCGCAGACCTTGCGGTAAGCCGCCAGTTGCCCGGGGGCCAGGCTGATCCAGCAGCGCAGGCCGTATTCGGGTAACTGCGTGCCGTTGATCCGTCGGCGCATTGCTGCCCTGAGAAACAGCGGCGGCAGGGACGCGGGAAGGTTCAGTTCGTGCCAGTGTGCAGTCATTTTCAGGCCCCCAAGAGACTTTGCCCGCAGACCCGCAGTGCCTGCCCGCTGACGGCGCCGCTGCCCGGCTGGCCGAGCCAGGCCACCGCTTCGGCAACGTCCTGGGGCAGGCCGCCCTGGCCCAGCGAACTCATGCGCCTTCCAGCTTCGCGCAGGGCGAAGGGCACCTTGGCGGTCATCTGGGTCTCGATGAAGCCCGGCGCCACGGCATTGATGCTGATATCCCGGGCGTGCAGCAGCGGCGCCCAGGCCTGGGCCAGGCCAATCAGCCCGGCCTTGCTGGCGGCGTAGTTGGTTTGCCCGCGGTTGCCGGCGATGCCGCTGATGGAGGCCAGCAGGATCACCCTGCCATGGTCGTGCAAGCGTGCGCTGTCCAGCAGGGCCTGGGTCAGCACCTGGGGCGCATTGAGGTTCACCGCCAGCACCGCGTCCCAGTATTCCGGGGTCATGTTGGCCAGGGTCTTGTCCCGGGTGATGCCGGCGTTGTGCACCAGGATGTCGATGCCCTCCGGCAGTTGCTCGATCAACTGTGCCGGAGCGTCTTCGGCGCAGATGTCCAGGCAGATGGCGCGGCCGCCGAGACGGGCCGCCAGGGCTTCCAGATCGGCCTTGGCCTGGGGCACGTCCAGCAGCAGGACCTGGGCGCCGTCCCGGGCCAGGGTTTCGGCGATGGCCGCACCAATGCCGCGGGCGGCGCCGGTGACCAGGGCCTTGCGCCCGGCCAGCGGGCGGCTCCAGTCCTGGACCTGGGGCGCGCAGGGCTGCAAGCGGATCACCTGCCCGGAAACGTAGGCGCTCTTGGGCGAGAGAAAGAAGCGCAAGGCGCCTTCCAGCTGTTCTTCCGCTCCGGCTGCCACGTACAGCAATTGCAGGGTGGCGCCGTTGCGCAGTTCCTTGGCCAGGGAGCGGCTGAAGCCTTCCAGGGCGCGCTGGGCGCTGGCGGCGAAGGGCTCGTCAAGGGTTTCCGGGGCGCGCCCGAGGATGACCAGGTGGGCGCTGGGCTCGAGGTTTCTCAGCAGTGGCTGGAAGAATTCCCGCAGTTGCTTGAGCTGGTCTGTGTGCAGCAGCTCGCTGGCGTCGAACACCACGGCCTTGAGCCTGGGCCCGTGGCCCGGAATCCAGGGGGTGGCCAGGGACGGGTCGGCGCCATAGCTGTAGATGCCATCGGTCAGGCGCGGCGCCAGGGCGGCCACCTGTTGTGCCAGCGCGCCGCCGCCGAGCAACAGCGCACCTTCGATAGGCCGCAGGCGACCGGCTTGCCAGCGCTCCAGGCGTACCGGCGACGGCAGGCCAAGAGCCCCGACCAGGCGCTGGCCGATGGACGAGTTGGCGAAGTCGATATAACGGTCAGACATGGAACGCACTCCGAAGGTTGGGGTTCAAAGTGTGGACCATGAATGGCCCTGGGTCGTTCGATCGGCCAGATCCCTCCTACGCTGGAGGAGGTACCCACCGCAGTCGCACTCAAAGAATAGGGAGCTTTCCATGACACAGCTGCGTCGCGTCGCGATTATCGGCGGCAACCGCATCCCCTTCGCCCGTTCCAACGGCCCCTATGCCACCGCCAGCAACCAGGCGATGCTCACCGCCGCCCTGGAGGGCCTGATCGAGCGCTACAACCTGCACGGCCTGCGCCTTGGCGAGGTGGCCGCCGGTGCGGTGCTCAAGCATTCCCGGGACTTCAACCTGACCCGCGAATGCGTCCTCGGCTCGCGGCTTTCGCCCACCACCCCGGCCTACGATATCCAGCAGGCCTGCGGCACGGGCCTGGAAGCGGCGCTGCTGGTGGCCAACAAGATCGCCCTGGGGCAGATCGACTGCGGCATCGCCGGCGGGGTGGATACCACTTCGGATGCGCCGATCGGGGTCAACGAAGGCCTGCGCAAGATCCTGTTGCAGGCCAACCGCGCCAAGAGCACCGGCGACAAGCTCAAGACCCTGCTGCAACTGCGGCCCCATCACCTCAAGCCGGAACTGCCGCGCAATGGCGAGCCGCGCACCGGCTTGTCCATGGGCGAGCACTGCGAGCAGATGGCCAAGACCTGGAACATTGCCCGCGCCGATCAGGATCAACTGGCCCTGGAAAGCCATCAGAAAATGGCCGCCGCCTACGCCGAAGGCTGGCAGGACGACCTGATCACTCCCTTCCTCGGCCTGACCCGGGACAACAACCTGCGCCCGGACCTGACCCTGGAAAAGCTCGCCAGCCTCAAGCCGGCCTTCGACCGTAGCGCCAGCGGCACGCTGACGGCGGGCAACTCCACGCCCCTGACTGATGGCGCCTCGCTGGTGCTGTTGGGCAGTGAAGCGTGGGCCAGGGAGCGGGGCCTGCCGGTTCTTGCCTACCTGCGCGACGGCGAGGCCGCGGCGGTGGATTTCGTCAACGGCGCCGAGGGCCTGTTGATGGCCCCGGTATACGCCGTGCCGCGCTTGCTGGCGCGCAATGGCCTGAGCCTGCAGGACTTCGACTACTACGAGATCCACGAAGCCTTCGCCGCCCAGGTGCTGTGCACTCTCAAGGCCTGGGAAGACCCCGAGTACTGCAAGGCCAGGCTGGGCCTGGAGGCACCTCTGGGCAGCATCGATCGCGCCCGGCTCAACGTCAAAGGCAGTTCCCTGGCGGCAGGGCACCCGTTTGCCGCCACCGGCGGGCGCATCGTCGCCAACCTGGCGAAGCTGCTGAGTGTGGCGGGGCAGGGGCGCGGGCTGATTTCCATCTGTGCCGCGGGCGGCCAGGGTGTGACGGCGATCATCGAGCGCTGAGGTTCGTGGCTTTCCTCGGCACGCAGGCTCCTACACAGAAATACTGCCCATCCGTAGGAGCCGGCTTGCCGGCGAAAGCGTCTTCAGGTCTTGAAGCGCCGTACCAGGGCGTCCAGCTCATTGGATAGCCCCGCCAGGCTCTGGGAGTCCAGGCGCGCCGAGTTCGCCAGTTCCGCCACCAGTTGCGCATCGCCATGGATCTGGCTGATGTGCCGGTTGATGTCTTCCGCCACCTGATGCTGCTCTTCGGCGGCGGTGGCGATCTGGGTGTTCATGTCGCGGATCACGTCCACCGATTCGCGGATCTGCCCGAAGCTGTTGCGCGCCAGGCCGATGCGGTTCACCGATTGCTGGGACACTTCCAGGCTGGCGTGCATCTGCTGGGTCACGGCGCTGGTGCGTTTGGCCAGGTTGCCCAGCAGCCCGTCGATCTCGGCAGTGGAGTCGGCGGTACGCTTGGCCAGGGCCCGCACCTCGTCGGCCACCACGGCAAAACCGCGACCCTGCTCCCCGGCCCGGGCGGCCTCGATGGCCGCGTTCAGCGCCAGCAGGTTGGTCTGCTCGGCGATCGAGCGGATGGTGCCGAGGATCGACTGGATGTCGGTGCTGTCGCGTTCCAGTTGCTGCATCGACTGCGCCGATTGTTCGATCTCCTGGCTCAGGCGATCGACGCTGTGCACCGCGTCATCGATCTGCTGCTGGCCTTCCCGGGCCTGGCGCTGGCCGCTGTCCGCCGACTCGGCGGCCTGGCTGCAGGAGCGGGCCACTTCGTTGGCGGTGGCAACCATTTCGTGGAAGGCGGTGGACACCATGTCCACCGCTTCGCGCTGGCGCCCGGCGGCTTCGGCCATGTCGCTGGAGACCTGGGTCGAACTGTGGGAAGTGGCGAGGATCTTCTGCGCGGCCTGGCCGATGCTCTGGATCAGGTTGCGGATTGCCGCCAGGAACTGGTTGAACCAGTTGGCCAACTGCGCGGTTTCGTCGCTGCCACGGATATTCAGGCTGCGGGTCAGATCGCCTTCGCCTTGGGCAATGCCTTCCAGGCCACTGGCCACGCCGCGGATCGGCCGCACGATGAGGCTGGCGAAACTCGCCCCGAGCACTGCGAACAGTACCGCCAGGATCGCGGCAATACCGGCGATGATCCAGGTCAGCTGGGTGGCCGCGCCCATGACTTCGTTCTGCTTGATCAGGCCGATGAAGGTCCAGCCCAGTTGCTCCGAAGGCCAGACGTTGGCCATGTAGTGCTCGCCGCCCAGCTCCACCTGCACCAGGCCCTTGCCGGCCTTGGCCAGTTGCGCGTACCCCTCGCCGAGGCTGCCCAGGGCCTTGAAGTTGTGCTCCGGCTGCTTGGGGTCCACCAGCACCGTGCCGTTGTTTTCCATCAGCATCAGGTAGCCCGATTCGCCCAGCTTGATCTGTTTGACGATCTCGGTGAGCTGCTTGAGCGACACGTCGACTGCGACCACGCCGCCCTGGGGCCCCAACTGGTTGGCCAGCGAGCGCACGGTGCTGACCAGCACCGCATCGTCGCTGGCCCAGTAATAGGCCTCGGTACGCAGGGTCTTGCCCGGGTTGGCCTGGGCGGTCTTGTACCAGGGGCGTACGCGGGGGTCGTAGTTGGCCAGCTTCAGGTCGGCGGGCCAGGAGACGTATCCGCCGTTGCTCACGCCATAGGACACATAGGAATAGGCAGGATGGCTGGCAGCCATGGCGGCGAACAGCTCGAAGATTCGTTTGTCCTGCTCGCCTTCCGGGGCCTTCGCGGCATCGGCGCTCATCCAGGTCTTGAGGTTGTCGCCGGCCTGGGTGATCAAGGGTTGAGCGGCCAGGTAATCGATGTTCTGGCTGATGCCTTCGAAGAACAGCTGCATGGCGTTGGCCACTTGGCGGATCTCGCGGCCGCTGCCGTCGACGAAGGTGTTTTCGGCCTCGCTGCGCAGGTTGATCACCACCAGCGTGGCTACCAGCACCACGGGCAGGCTGGCGATGACGGCAAAGGCCCAGGTCAATTTCTGTTTGATGTTCATCCGCGCTCCAGTTTTTTGTAAGACCACGAAGTGCAGGCGACTCGCGGATTTATCGGCAGCTTGAAAGATGACGCTTATTGCATCCCTGGGGTGAAGTCGAGCCCGCGGCGATCGAACCTTGGCCGGTGGCTGACGTCTTTATTGGATTGTCGGACAAACTCCCTGTCTCTCTGAGGGCTTCGGCTGGCGCCGGGCAATATTGAGCCGCAGGCAGAAAAAAACTTCCGAGGGCAGGCCCGCGAAGGGGCTGGCCTGAGTGCCACTGATGGACGGTTGCGGACGCCGTCTCGGCTATGATCCTTGGCGGCGTCGATGGATTGATCTGGCACATTGAGTGCATTGCTGTCGCTCGGTGGTCGGCAGCCCTTTCCCGTCGTGGGAGGATTGCCGTATAACGAGTGACTTTCGCGTGTTTGGTAACAAGGGACCCACAATAAAAGCTGATGAAGACTCCAAAACGCATTGAACCGCTGATCGAAGACGGTCTGGTAGACGAGGTGCTGCGCCCACTCATGAGTGGTAAAGAGGCAGCTGTGTATGTGGTGCGCTGCGGCAACGAGCTACGTTGCGCCAAGGTCTACAAGGAGGCGAACAAACGCAGTTTCCGTCAGGCGGCGGAGTATCAGGAGGGGCGCAAGGTTCGTAACAGCCGTCAGGCGCGGGCCATGGCCAAGGGCTCGAAGTTCGGGCGCAAGGAAACCGAGGACGCCTGGCAGAATGCCGAAGTGGCGGCGTTGTTCCGTCTGGCCAATGCCGGGGTGCGGGTGCCCAAGCCGTTCGACTTCCTCGAAGGTGTGCTGTTGATGGAGTTGGTGGCCGACGAGTACGGCGATGCGGCGCCGCGGCTCAACGATGTGGTGCTGGAACCGGACCAGGCCCGTGAATATCACGCCTTCCTGATTTCCCAGATCGTGCTGATGTTGTGTACCGGCCTGGTGCACGGTGACCTTTCCGAGTTCAACGTGCTGCTGACCCCGGATGGCCCGGTGATCATCGACCTGCCCCAGGCGGTGGATGCTGCCGGCAACAACCATGCCTTCAGCATGCTGGAGCGTGACGTCGGCAACATGGCGTCCTATTTCGGGCGTTTTGCCCCGGAACTCAAGGGCACTCGGTATGCCAAGGAAATGTGGGCCCTGTACGAGGCTGGCACCTTGCATCCGGGCAGCGTGCTGACCGGCGAGTTCGACGACCCCGAAGAACTGGCGGATGTCGGCAGCGTGATCCGCGAGATCGAAGCGGCGCGCCTGGACGAGGAGCGTCGCCAGGCAGTACGCGCGGCGGATGATGCGCCGCCGGGCAAATCCGAAGAACCACCGCCTCCGCCCTGGATGCAGTGATGCCATAAAAAAATCCGGCCTTGGCCGGATTTTTCATTCCCGCAAACTACCCGGCCCCTGGGCCCCTTGCACCTTGCACCTTGCACCTTGCATCTTGTAGCCGCTGCCGAAGGCTGCGCACGGCCCGAAGGGACGCAGGGATCTTGAGGGCGCCGAGGTCTGGCGGGAGATCGCCAAGCAAGGCCCGGCGGGTCTTTTCGCAGCCTCGTCCAGGGCTCGGCAGCGGCTACATGGGCCGGCAGGTCACAGGCTCAGGATCCGCAGCAACTGCCCGAGGCCAGTTCCTTGAGGATCGGGCAGTCCGGGCGGTGGTCGCCCTGGCAGTGCTCCACCAGGTCCTGCAGGGTGTCGCGCAGCCCTGCCAGCTCGCGGATCTTCTGGTTCAACTCGTCGATATGCTGGCGGGCCAGGGCCTTCACATCGGCGCTGGCCCGCTGCCGGTCCTGCCACAGGGTCAGCAGCTTGCCCACCTCCTCCAGGGAAAACCCCAGGTCCCGGGAGCGCTTGATGAAGGCCAGGCTGTGCAGGTCGTCATCGCCATACAGGCGATAGCCGCTGTCACTGCGATGGGCGGGCTTGAGCAGGCCGATGGACTCGTAGTAACGGATCATCTTGGCGCTCAGGCCGCTCTTTCGGGCTGCTTGGCCGATGTTCATTCGGCGTTCTCCAGGTCTTTGGGTTTCCAGGTTTTCAACAGTAGCGCATTGCTGACCACGCTGACGCTGGACAGCGCCATGGCCGCCCCGGCGAGCACCGGGTTGAGCAGGCCGAAGGCCGCCAGCGGGATGCCGATCAGGTTGTAGACGAAGGCCCAGAACAGGTTCTGGCGGATCTTCGCGTAGGTCTTGCGGCTGATTTCCAGGGCCGCCGGGATCAACCGTGGATCGCCGCGCATCAGGGTGATGCCGGCCGCATGCATGGCCACGTCGGTGCCGCCGCCCATGGCGATGCCGATGTCCGCCGCCGCGAGGGCCGGGGCGTCGTTGATACCATCCCCGACCATGGCCACCACGCCGGTCTTTTTCAGCTCGGCCACCGTGGCCGCCTTGTCCGCCGGCAGCACTTCGGCGTGCACGTCGGTGATGCCCAGGGCGTCGGCCACCACCTTGGCGCTGCCGCGGTTGTCGCCGGTCAGCAAATGGCTGCTGATATGCCGTGCATTGAGTTGCTGCACCGCCTGCAACGCGCCGGGCTTGAGGGTGTCGCCAAAGGCGAACAGGCCCAGCACCCGGGATTGCGGGCTCTGCTCGATCAGCCAGGACAGGGTCCGGCCTTCGTGTTCCCAGTCCCTGGCCGCCTGGGCCAGATCGCCGGGGTTGAGGCCGCTTTCTTCCAGCAGGCGGCGGTTGCCCAGGGCCAGTTGGCGGCCCTCCAGGGTGCCGGCGATGCCTCGCCCGGTGAGGGACTGGCTGGCGCTGACGTCAGCCACCGGCAGTTGGCGTTCCTGGCACAGGTCCAACACCGCCTTGGCCAGAGGGTGCTCACTGCCGCGCTGCAGGGCACCGGCCAGTTGCAGCACGCTGTTTTCATCGCCTTCCACCGCCTGCATATGGGCGATGCGCGGGGTGCCGGAGGTCAGGGTGCCGGTCTTGTCGAAGACCACCGAACTGACTTCGTGGGCCCGCTCCAGGGCTTCGGCATCCTTGATCAGGATGCCGTGGCGGGCCGCCACGCCGGTGCCGGCCATGATCGCCGTGGGCGTGGCCAGCCCCAGGGCGCAAGGGCAGGCGATCACCAGCACCGCCACGGCGTTGATCACCGCGGTTTCCAGCGGTGCGCCGTACAGCCACCAGCCCACCAGCGTGATCAGCGCCAGCACCAGGACAGTGGGCACGAATACCTGGCTGACTTTATCCACCAGTTTCTGGATCGGTGCCTTGCCGGCCTGGGCGTCTTCCACCAGGCGAATGATCCGCGCCAGCACGGTTTCCGCCCCCAGGGCCAGGGTGCGCACCAGCAGCCGGCCTTCGCCGTTGATGGCGCCACCGGTGACCTTGTCGCCGGGTTGCTTGGGCACGGGCAGGCTCTCGCCGCTGATCAGCGCTTCATCGGCGTGGCTCTGGCCTTCGATGACTTCGCCGTCCACCGGAAAGCGCTCGCCGGGCTTGACCAGCACCAGGTCACCCAGGCGCAAGGCGCTGATCGCCACTTCCTGTTCGCGGCCGTCGATGACCTGGATCGCCCGCTCCGGACGCAGGGCTTCCAGGGCGCGGATGGCACTGGCGGTCTGGCGCTTGGCGCGGCTTTCCAGGTATTTGCCCAGCAGCACCAGGGCGATTACCACCGCCGAGGCCTCGAAGTACAGGTGCGGCATGCTGCCCGCGGCGGCGGTGGCCCACTCGTACAGGCTCAGGCCATAGCCGGCGCTGGTGCCCAGGGCCACCAGCAGGTCCATGTTGCCGCTGCCGGCGCGCACGGCCTTCCAGGCCGCGACATAAAAGCGTGCACCGAAGATGAACTGCACCGGGGTGGCCAGGGCGAACTGGGCCCAGGCCGGAAGCATCCAGTGCAGGCCGAACGGCTGCACCAGCATCGGCAGCACCAGGGGCAGTGCCAGGAGGATGGCCAGCACCAGGCTCCAGCGCTCGCGTCGCAGGTTCTGCTGTTGCTCGTCGCCCTGTTTCTGCTCGGCCTGCCACAGGCTGGCGGAGTAGCCGGCCTGGGTCACGGCATTGATCAGCAGCGTCGGGTCGACCTGGCCCAGCAGTTCGACATGGGCACGCTCGGTGGCCAGGTTGACGCTGGCGCTGCGGACGCCGGGGAGTTTGTTCAAGGCGCGTTCGACTCGCCCGGCGCAGGTGGCGCAGGTCATGCCGCCGATGCTCAGTTCGACGGCTTGCACCGGCACGCTATAGCCGGCGTTTTCCACGGCTTCCAGCAGGGCCGGCAGGCTGTCTTGCGGTGCTTCGACCCGAGCCTGTTCCGTGGCCAGGTTGACGCTGACCGTGCGAATGCCGGCGACCTTGCCCAGGGCACGCTCTACGCGCCCGGCGCAACTGGCGCAGGTCATGCCGGCAATCGGCAGGTCGAAAGTGGTTGATTCAGGCATGGCGACGCTCCCTGTGAATGTTGCCTACAGGATCAACCTTGCCACGCAGGCAAGGTCAAGGGGGCATCGCACGGGTGCTTCATTTTGTCCCAGGGGCTGCTCGCAGTGCGCGAACGACAGGCCCCGGGAGCTCGGCAGGGGGCGGGGTGTCAGTATTCCAGGGCGGCGGGCTTGAGGTACATGCCCGAGGCGTTCATGGCGATGCGGAACTTCAGCACATCGCCAGCCCGCAGGCTGATGTCCTGGGAACTCGGGGCAAGCAACCCGGCATTGCAGCCCGGGGCCTGGCCTGGCAGCAGTTTCAGGCGCAGGGAAACCTTGCCCGGCGGCAGGTTGAACGAGGCGCTCTGTTCCTGGAACAGCCGGCCGGCGAGCTGGTCCTGGATGTACAGGCCGATTTCGCAGGACGTGGCGACTTCCAGCCGCTCCCTGGAAATGATCAGCACGCCGTAGTCCTCTCCGGCGGCCAGCGCCGATGGGGTTGCCGCGAACAGGCCCAGGAGGCCGACGAGGCTGAAAGTTGACCAGCGCATGGCTGAATCTCCCGCTGTGATGTCGTAAGACGTGCAGCTTGGCCGAGCGCGCCGCCGATTTCCAGCCCGGCAGATCAATCCGGAACTTGACCTTGCCATGGTGGCAAGGACAAGACTTGCTCCAACCCAATACAGGAGAAACGCAATGCAAGTATTCAACGTTCAAGGCATGTCCTGCGGTCACTGTGTGCGTGCCATCACCCAGGCGCTGCAAAGCAAGGACCCGGCGGCCACCGTGCGGGTGGATCTGGCGGCCAAGGAAGTCGGGGTCGAGAGCCGCCTGTCCAGCGATGAGGTGATCAGCCTGATCAGCGAGGAAGGCTACGCGGTCAAGGTTGCCTGAGCCTTTTTATATAGTTAGCGACCTATCGGAATGTTCAAGGCGTCCAAGCGCGGCTAGACTGTGCGACCGCTGACCAACGCTCGTTTGGATGCCATGAACCTCCGCACAATCCTGATTCTCGGCGCTCTGAGCGCTTTCGGCCCGCTGGCCATCGACTTCTACCTGCCGGCCTTCCCCTCGATGGCCCTGGCTTTCGGCACCGATGAAAAACACGTTCAGCTGACCCTGGCCGCCTACTTCCTCGGCCTGTCCATCGGCCAGCTGGCCTATGGCCCGGTGGCCGATCGTTTTGGCCGGCGCCTGCCGCTGCTGGCGGGGGTGGGCCTGTTCACGCTGGCCTCCCTGGCCTGCGCCTATGCGCCGAACCTGGAATGGCTGATCGGCGCACGCTTTGTCCAGGCCCTGGGCGGATGCGCCGGGATGGTGATTTCCCGGGCGGTGGTCAGCGATAAGTGCGATGCGGTGGGTTCGGCCAAGGTCTTCTCCCAACTGATGCTGGTGATGGGCCTGGCCCCGATCCTGGCGCCAATGCTGGGCGGCCTGCTGGTCAACCTCTACGGCTGGCAGTCGATCTTCATCATGCTCACGGTGTTCAGTGCACTGTCCGGGCTGGCAGTGGCCCTGGGCCTGCCGGAAAGCATGCCGGCCACCCGCCCGCGCCTGCCTCTGTCCGGGGCGCTGCGCCAGTATGGCCTGCTACTGTCGGACCGGGTATTTCTTGGCCACGCCTTGACCGGCGGGATCGCCATTGCCGGGATGTTTTCCTACATTGCCGGTTCGCCCTTTGTCTTCATCAAGCTCTACGGCGTGCCAGCCGAGCACTTCGGCTGGTTCTTCGGGATCAATGCCGGGGGCTTCATCCTGGTTGCGCAGATCAATGCGCGCCTGCTGGCCAAGCGTGGCCCGGCGTTCCTGCTGGCGCGCACCGTGTGGATCTACCTGGCAGCGGGCCTGGCCCTGCTCGGCGTCAGCGCCTTGCACACCAGTGCGCTCTGGCCGCTGCTGCTGCCGCTGTTCGTGTGTATCGCCAGCCTGGGCTGCATCATTCCCAATGCCGCAGCCTGCGCCATGAATGGTCAGGGCGCACGGGCCGGCAGCGCCTCGGCGATGCTCGGTTGCCTGCAATTCAGCGTGGCGGCAGGGGCGGCATACCTGGTGGGTGTGCTGCATGACGGCAGCGCCATGCCGATGGCCATGGTCATCAGCCTGTGCGGTGTGCTGGCGGTGAGCATGGCGGTCATGACCCGGCGCTTGCAGAATGCCCGGGCGCTGAAGGCTGCCGAGCTCTGAGTCAGCCGGTGGCGCGCTGGCTCTGGGGAATCGGGTGGGGGGCTTGCAGGCGGCTTTGCAGGGTCTGGGTGAAGGCCCGGGCTTCGGCCTCGCTGCGGAACGTCACCACATGCTGGTCGAGCCGTACCTGCCATTGAGAGCCCTGGGGGTGTGCCAATTCTTTTATCAGGATCTTCATTGCTGACCTCCTAACGGTAAAAGACTGCGCTGCAAGGGCCCCCAGTGTAGACCCGAATACGGTCACAAATATGACCGGAATCAACTCTCGGACTGACGGCAGCCAGCACCTTTTACCGGTGCCGGATGCCGTTCGTTAACGCCTCAGAAACCTTCGAGGACGATCTTGCCGCGAGCCTTGCCGCTCTCCAGCAGGGCGTGGGCGCGGCGCAGGTTGGCTGCATTGATCTGGCCGAAGTGCTCACCGACCGTGGTCTTCAAGGTGCCGGCGTCAATCAGTTCGGCGACCCGGTTGAGCAGCACGTGCTGCTCTTGCATGTCGGCGGTTTCGAACAGCGAACGGGTGTACATGAACTCCCAGTGCAACGACAGGCTCTTGCGCTTGAGCTTGGTCACATCGAGGCTTTTCGGATCGTCGATCAGCGCCAGCTTACCCTGGGGTGCCAGGGCTTCCACCAGTTGGTCGAGGTGGGCATCGGTCTGGGTCAGGCTGGCGACGTGGGTCACCTGGTCGATGCCGATGCGCTGGAGTTCGGCGCTCAGTGGCTGGCTGTGGTCCACCACCGCATGGGCGCCCAGCTCGCGGACCCAGGCCTGGGTCTGTTCGCGGGAGGCACTGCCGATCACCTTGAGGCCGGTGAGCTGACGGGCCAGTTGGGTGAGGATCGAACCGACCCCGCCGGCAGCGCCGACGATCAGCAGGCTCTGGCCTTTGTCAGCCGGCTCCTGGCTGATCTGCAGGCGTTCGAACAGCAGCTCCCAGGCGGTGATCGCGGTCAGCGGCAGGGCGGCGGCCGCGGCGAAGTCCAGGCTCTTGGGCATGTGGCCGACGATCCGTTCATCCACAGTGTGCAGCTCACTGTTGCCGCCGGCCCGGGCGATGGAGCCGGCGTAGAACACCCGGTCACCGACCTTGAACAGGCTGACGTCGCTGCCCACGGCCTTGACCACCCCGGCCACGTCCCAGCCCAGCACCTTGGCTGCGCCGCCTTCGGGCTGGACGTTCTGGCGCACCTTGGTGTCCACCGGGTTGACCGAGATGGCCCTGACTTCCACCAGCAGATCGCGAGGGCCGGCCACGGGCTCGGGCAGCTCGATGTCTTGCAGGGACTTGGGATCGTCGATGGGCAGGGAAGCGTAATAGGCGATGGCTTTCATGTTGAGTTCCTGATGATGAGTAGGGAAAAAAGGCTCAGACAATCAACTGCAGGCGCTTGAGCTCGAAGTGCTCGATCGCCTCGCGGGTCTGATGGAGGAAATGCCGGAAGTGCGCGGTGTTGTTGTGAAACTCCAGGGCTGCTTCATCGTCCCAGCGCTCCAGCACGTAGAAGGTGCCCGGTTGCTCGGCATCCTGGTGCAGCTCGTAGTACTGGCAACCGCTTTCCTCGCGGCTGGGCGAGACCAGGGCGCTGAGCTCGCGCTTGAGAACGTCTTGCTGCTGGGGCTTGGCGATCAGGGTGGCAATCGCGGTGAAGGCTTGGGACATGTGGGCTTCCTCAGGTGCTGGGCGATGGGAGGGATGATTGGCTATTTCTCCCGAGGATAAAACCGGCTAAAAGAGCAGGCTCTTTCAATATTTTTTTGATAATCCAGGAAGACCTCATGCTGCGATTCGATGACCTGCAGTTGTTCGTGCGTGCCGCAGACCTGGGCAGCCTGTCGGCGGCGGCCCGGGTCATGGACCTGTCGCCTGCGGTGGCCAGCGCTGCCCTCAAGCGCATCGAGGAACACCTGGGCGCACGGCTGCTGGCCCGTTCCACCCGCAGCCTGCGGCTCACCGCCGAGGGCGAGGGCTTTCTCGAATACGCCCGGGCGGCCTTGAGCAACCTGGATGAAGGCCGGCGCCTGCTGGCCAGCGGTCAGGATCAGGTCAGTGGCGTGTTGCAGCTTTCTGCCCCTTCGGATTTTGGCCGCAATCTGCTGTTGCCCTGGCTCGACGAGTTCCAGCGTGAGCATCCCAAGCTCAGCGTGCGCCTGCTGCTGGGGGACCGGATTGCCGACCTGTTCCGCCAGCCGGTGGACATTGCCCTGCGTTACGGCGAACCGGAGGACTCCAGCCTGGTGGCGCTGCCAGTGGCTCCGGACAACCGCCGGGTGCTGTGCGCCGCCCCCCGTTATCTGGCCCGCTACGGCGAGCCGCGCCAGCTGGAGCAACTGGCCCAGCACAACTGCCTGTTGTACATGCTCGACAGCCGGGCTCATGACCTCTGGAGCTTTCATGACGGCAAGCGCGAGGTGAGCCTCACCGTCAGTGGTGACCGCCTGAGCGACGACGCCGATGTGGTGCGGCGCTGGGCCGTGGCCGGTGAGGGGATTGCCTACAAGTCCTGGCTGGATGTGGCCGCCGATGTGCTGGCCGGCCGCCTGCAGATACTGCTGCCGGAACTGCGCTGCGAAGGCGCGTCGCTGAACCTGCTGTGCACCCACCGGGCGCACCTGAGCAAACCGGTGAAACTACTGCGTGACCTGCTCCAGGAGCGTTGCGCGCAGATCAGCGCGCAACGCCCGCGATAGGAGCCGGCTTGCCGGCGAGCCTGGGCACCGTGCCCTCGGCGTCGCTGGTGGACGCGAACAGGTCGCCCTCGGCAATCAGCCCCGGCCTCGATCCCGCACACTCGGGCGGTCAAGCATTCAACCGGGGGGAACGGGCATGGGCATACAGGAATACAGCGCCGCAGAGCGCCTGGAACGGCTACCCATCAGCGGCTATCACCGGGTGATCTTCATCATCATCGCCCTGGCGTTTTTCTTCGACTCCATGGACCTGGCGATGATGACCTTCCTCCTCGGCTCGATCAAAACCGAGTTTGGCCTGAGTTCGGCCCAGGCCGGCCTGCTGGCCAGCTCCAGTTTCTTCGGCATGGTGCTGGGCGCCTCGCTGTCGGGCATGCTTGCCGACCGCTATGGGCGCAAGCCGGTGTTCCAGTGGAGCATCGTGCTCTGGGGCGTGGCCAGTTACCTGTGTTCCACCGCCCAGAGCGTGGACAGCCTGACCCTGTTCCGGGTGCTGCTGGGGATCGGCATGGGCATGGAGTTTCCCATCGCCCAGTCGATGCTCTCGGAGATGATTCCGGCCCAGCGTCGCGGGCGCTACATCGCCCTGATGGACGGCTTCTGGCCCCTGGGTTTCGTCGCCGCCGGGGTGCTCTCGTATTTCCTCCTGCCGCTGATCGGCTGGCGTGACATCTTCCTGGTGCTGGCAGTACCGGCGGTGTTCGTGCTGGTGATCCGCTTCTTCATTCCCGAGTCACCGCGCTGGCTGGAACAGGCCGGGCGCCACGCCGATGCGGATCGGGTGCTGTGTGGCATCGAAGACAAGGTGCGCGCTTCCCTGGGCACGGCGCAATTGCCGGAGCCGCTGCACCTGCCGCGTATCGAGAGTGCGCCGGGGCACTTTTTCTCGGCACTGAAGCAGATCTGGTCGCCGCTCTATCGCCAGCGCACGATGATGATCTGGAGCCTGTGGTTCTTCGCCTTGCTGGGCTTCTACGGCCTGACGTCCTGGCTCAGCGCCTTGCTCCAGCAGTCTGGTTTTGCGGTGACCCAGTCGGTGTACTACACGGTGCTGATTTCCCTGGGCGGAATTCCTGGGTTCCTCATGGCCGCCTGGCTGGTGGAGCGCTGGGGGCGCAAGCCGGTGTGCATCGTGACCTTGCTTGGCGGCGGGGTCATGGCCTTCTTCTACGGGCAGAGCGCGGTCTTTGGCGGCAACGTCAGCCTGCTGATCGGCACCGGGCTGCTGATGCAGTTTTTCCTGTTCGGCATGTGGGCGGTGCTCTACACCTATACCCCCGAGTTGTACCCGACGTCGGCCCGGGCCACGGGCTCGGGGTTCGCTTCGGCGGTGGGGCGCATCGGTTCGCTGTTGGGGCCGCTGGTGACCGGGCTGGTGTTTCCGTTGACCGGGCAGGGCGGCGTATTCGCCCTGGGGGCGGCGTGCTTCGTGATTGCCGCGGGGGTGGTCTGGCTGTTCGGGATGGAAACCCGGGGCAAGACCCTGGAGGAGTTGAGCGAGGCGGGGAGCTGATAGAGACGGGGGGGACCTGTTCGCCGGCCAGCCGGCTCCTACAGATTCGTGTAGGAGCCGGCTGGCCGGCGAAGGCCGTTACGGCTTGACCAGCCGTGCATCCAGGCTGTTCTGTGCCAGGCGCCGGGCCTGGTCCTGGGTCATGCCCAGGTCGGTGTGCAGGGCGTGGAAGTTCTCGGTGACGTAGCCGCCGAAGTAGGCCGGGTCATCGGAGTTGACCGTGACCTTCACCCCGCGCTCGAGCATTTGCAGGATGTTGTGCTGGGACATGTGGTCGAACACGCAGAGCTTGGTGTTGGACAGCGGGCACACAGTCAGCGGGATCTGCTCGTCGATGATCCGCTGCATCAGCCGCTCGTCTTCGAAGGCACGTACACCGTGGTCGATGCGCTGGATCTTCAACAGGTCCAGGGCTTCCCAGATGTACTCCGGCGGGCCTTCTTCACCGGCGTGGGCGACGGTCAGGAAGCCTTCGCTGCGCGCACGGTCGAATACCCGCTGGAACTTGCTCGGCGGGTGGCCCATTTCCGAACTGTCCAGGCCCACGGCGACGAATGCATCGCGAAACGGCAGCGCCTGGTCGAGGGTCTTCTGCGCCTCTTCTTCGCTCAAGTGGCGCAGGAAACTGAGGATCAGGCCGCTGGTGATGCCCAGTTGCTGCTCGCCATCTTTGAGTGCGCTGGCGATGCCGTTGAGCACCACTTCGAACGGCACGCCACGGTCGGTGTGGGTCTGCGGGTCGAAGAAGGGTTCGGTGTGGATCACGTTCTGTTCTTTGCAGCGCAGCAGGTAGGCCCAGGTCAGGTCGTAGAAGTCCTGGGAGGTGCGCAGCACGTCGGCGCCCTGGTAGTACAGGTCGAGGAATTCCTGCAGGTTGTTGAAGGCGTAGGCCTTGCGCAGGGTCTCGACGTCGCTCCAGGGCAGGGCGATCTTGTTGCGTTCGGCCAGGGCGAACAGCAGTTCCGGTTCCAGGGAACCTTCCAGGTGCAGGTGCAACTCGGCCTTGGGCAAGGCGTTCAGCCAGTCATACATGGTGTCGTCTCATCAGGTGCAGGCGGGCGCTGCGAGAGTGATGCGCTGCTAGGGCCGTGCCCTTCTGTGGGGAACTGGCTGTGGCTTGCGGCTTTCGCCAGGTTTTCACCGGGCCCGAAAAAGCCGCCATTCTACATCTGGCGGCGCAAATGTTCGGCAAAACCTGACCGGGGGGGCGGTCAGGCCTGCTCCAGCTCCCGGCGATAGGCGTAGGTATCGGCAAAGCGCGAGAGCAGGAATTGGGCGCAGGTCGTCACCGGGTACTTGGCCGGGTGCTCCGCGTCCTGGCAGCCGGGCAGGCATTCGATGCGGGTGTCCGGGTGCGGCTCGGCGAAGAACGGCATCGAGTAGCGGTCCACCCCCAGCGGGCTGATGACCCGGTGCGGGGTCGACAGGTAACGGTCGTTGCTCCAGCGCGCCATCATGTCGCCGAGGTTGACCACGAAGCTGCCGTCGATGGGTGGGGCGTCGATCCACTGGCCCTTGACGTTGCGCACCTGCAAGCCGCCAGCGGCGTCCTGGTAGAGCAGGGTGATGCAGCCGTAGTCGGTGTGGGCGCCGGCGCCTTGCTGCTCTGCGCTGCTGGCGGTGTGGCGCGGCGGATAGTGGATCATCCGCAGCACGCTCACCGGGTCCTGGAAGCGGCGGTCGAAGAAATCACGTTCGATGCCCAGGGCCAGGGTCATGGCCCGCAGCAGGGTCTGGGCCAGGGCCTGCATGTCCTGGTAGTGCTGCTCCATCAGGGCTTGCCAGCCGGGCAGGTCGGGGTGGCGGTTGGGCCCGCGCAGGGGTTTTTCCGCCAGCACGTCCGGGTGCTCGGCCGGCAGGTGCAGGCCCATGTCGAAGGTTTCCTTGAGGTCGCTGGGCTTGCTTGGGTCCAACTGCTCGGTGGCGATGGCGCCGTAGCCGCGATGGTGACGGCTCTGGGTGATATCGATCTTGAGTTTTTCAACACTGGGCAGGGCGAAGAAGTGCTTGGCCGTGCTCAGCAATTGCTCGATGCGTTGTGCGCTGATCGGGTGACCCTTGATGTAGAAGAAGCCCCATTCGCGACAGGCGCGGTCGATCTGCTTGGCGACACTGTCCCAGCCTTGCTGCTCATCCTGATACAGCGGGCTGATATCGATGATCGGCAGTTGATTCATGAAAATGCTCCCATCCTGATTGGCGGTCCGTCGTCGCTGGCGGATGCTCCGACAGCGACGACCAGATTATTTGGGGATGTCCGCCTTCAGGCCTTCGACGTAGTAGTTCATCGAGGCCAGTTCGGCATTGCTGGCGCTGACCCCCGCGGCGATTTTTTCGACCCCGGCCTGGTCCTTGATCGGGCCGGTGAACGGGTGGAACTCGCCGCTCTTGATGCTGGCGATGATCTGTTCGGCCTCGGTTTTCACCGGGGCCGGCAGCAGGTCGCTGAGGGGCAGTTCAACCGTACCCTCTTTCAGCCCACCCCAGTAGTCCTGGGGTTTCCAACTGTGGTCCATCACCCCCTGGGTGGCCTGGATGTAGTGCGGGCCCCAGTTGTTGACGATGGAGGTCAGCACCGCCTTGGGGCCGAAGTGGGCCATGTCCGAGGCATAGCCCACCGCGTACACGCCACGCCGTTCCGCGGCCTGGATCGGCGCCGGGCTGTCGGTGTGCTGGAAGATCACGTCGGCGCCCTGGTCGATCAGGGCATTGGCGGCGTCGGCTTCCTTGCCCGGATCGAACCAGGAATTGACCCACACCACCTTGATCTCGGTGCCCGGGTTGTACTTGTTCAGGGCCAGCTGGATGGCGTTGATGTCGCGGATCACCTCCGGAATGGGGAAGGAGGCGACGTAGCCGATCTTCTTGCTCTTGGTCATCTTCGCCGCGAGGAAACCACCCACATAGCGGCCCTCGTAGGTGCGCGCCAGGTAGGTACCGAGGTTCTTGTCCTGCTTGTAGCCGGTGGCGTGTTCGAAGGTCACCTTGGGGAATTGCCTGGCGACCTTCAGCGTGGGGTTCATGTAGCCGAAGGAGGTGGTGAAGATCAGGTCGTAGTTGTCCTTGGCCATGTTGCGGATCACCCGCTCGGCGTCGGCGCCTTCGGCTACGTTCTCCACGTAGTTGGTCTTGATCTGGTCGCCGAATTTTTCCACCAGGGCCTTGCGCCCCTGTTCATGCTGATAGGTCCAGCCGTGATCGCCTATGGGGCCGATGTAGACGAAACCGACCTTCAGCGGATCGGCGGCGCTGGCGGTAAGGCTGGCACTCAGGCCGATGGCGGCGGCCAGGGTGCAGAGCAACTTGTGCAACGGGCGTGTATGCATGAAATGGAGCTCCATCTTGTTGTGGGGGGCTGGGGCGGCAAGCACTGGAGGGCAATGCAAATAGCTGACCAAGAGGACAACAAAGATGGCCGTTGCGCCGGCGAGGTGGTTTCTACGGGGGCTTTGGGGCGCGCTTTTCGCTGGCAAGCAGCTCCTACGGAGCTGGAATGCAGGAGTCCGCTTGCCGGCGAAGGGCTGTTCAAGACCCATCCCGGTGCGCGGAGCCTGGGGCTGGTGCACTAACATGTAACGAAACGTTAGTGACTTGGTGCAGTCTTTCAGTCATCTCCTGTACTCGTTTTTATTCCCGTCAAAGGACTGCAATGCTCAATTCCCTCAAGCAAGAAAAGTTTCTACTGCTTGCGCTGCTGGCCGCCGTGGCCGCCTATCCGCTTGAACATCTGTTGCTGGGCAGTGGCCAGGGCATCGCCCTGGGCGCCGGGCTGGTGCTGATCGGCTTTATCGTCATGGCTTCGATGCGCGTCGCCCACCACGCTGAACTGCTGGCGGAAAAGGTCGGCGACCCCTACGGCACCATGATCCTGACCCTGGCCGCGGTGCTGGTGGAAGTGGTGATCCTGGCGATCATGATGAGCAACGAAGCCTCGCCGACCCTGGTGCGCGACACCATCTACTCGGCGGTGATGCTGGACATCAACGGCATCCTCGGCCTGGCCGCACTGATGGGCGGCATCAAGCATGGCGAGCAGCCCTACAACGACGACTCGGCGCGTACCTACAGCGTGATGATCCTCACCGCCATGGGCGTGTCGATGGTGGTGCCGGAGTTCATCCCCGAGGCCGACTGGAAGGTCTACTCGGCCTTCACCATCGGCGCCATGGTGGTGCTCTATACCCTGTTCCTGCGCATGCAGGTCGGGCCGCACAGCTATTTCTTCAGCTACAGCTACCCGGAAAAACGCCGCAATAAAGAGGCCCAGGAACAGCCCCATGCCATCAACCTGGCCTGGAGCATCGGCATCCTGGTGTTCGGGGTGGTGGTAATCGGCGCCCTGGCCGAGGTGATGTCCAAGACCCTGGACCTGGGCCTGGAAGGCACGGGCGCACCGCCGGTGATCACGGCGATCCTGGTGGCGGCGATTTCCGCCGCGCCGGAAATCCTGACCGCCCTGCGCGCCGCCCTGGCCAACCGCATGCAGTCGGTGGTCAACGTGGCCCTGGGCGCTTCCCTGTCGACGGTGATCCTCACGGTGCCGGTGATGGAGGCCATGGCCTTGTACACCGGCCAGCCCTTCCAGATGGCCATGACCCCGGTGCAAACGGTGATGGTGTTCATCACCCTGATCGTCAGCGCGATCAACCTTAACGACGGTGAAACCAATGCCATAGAAGGCATGACTCACTTCGTGCTGTTTGCGACCTTCATCATGCTGTCGCTGCTCGGTCTTTAAAGGGGTTGCGCCGACTGGATAGCGCAGCGAAAGCTGACCCCGGGGGCATTCCAGGCCGCGAGTGCTCCCCAACGCCAACGGCGGACGGTGCTGGCCGAAGGAGAAAAGGTCGGGTCGTTGGCAAACTTGTTGTTGGCGCCCCGTTGCGCTCGATAAATGCCTGTTTCAGGCCCTTGCGGATTCTCCACGGGAGATTCGCGGTAGTAGTGTTTGTCGTACCAGTCGTTGACCCATTCACTGGCATTGCCGGTGAGGTTGTAGAGGCCCAGCGGGTTAGGCACAAACCTGTCCACGGCGAAGGTTTCGTTGTCGTCAGGCGCCGGAAAGTTGCGGCCATAGTCCAGATTGCCGTTGTCGGTCGCGAACATCACCGGCTGGCCACGGTTGCGCGCGGCATATTCCCATTGGGCCTCGGTCGGAAGATCCACGGCATAGCCGCTGAGGTCTGCAAGCCAGCCACAATAATCCTTGGCCTCTTGCCATTTTCGAGACGCCGGGGCGGGCAGGTTTTCCTGGTAGAGGTGTTTCATGTCTTCGCGTTTGCGCAGTGCCGCGTCGAATTGCGGCCTGCCTTGCGCCAGGAAGAACAGATCGAAATCGCCCAAGGTGGTTTGCAGCGAGGACAGGTAGTAGCTGCTCAATTTGACCGGGTGAACGAAGTCGTCATCGATGTCGAGGCTGATCCGTTCCATGTTGGCCGGGTCCACGCCACAGGGCCATTGGCACAACGCCTGTGGGTCGAAGCCACGGGGCCAGCCGAAATCCCCCATCTGGAATTCGCCACCTTCGATCAGCACCATGTTGTCCATCGAACGCACGACGGTGTTGAGCACCGCATCGCGGACTTGCGGGGACAGGTCCGGGTATCTGCGGCTGATGGTCGAAGCAATGTCTGCAACTTTTTCAGGTGACAGCACTTTGCTGGCGGGGCCTGCAACCTCCTGTTTCCCACAGCCCGAAATCAGCAGTGCGACGCAGAGCGCCAGTCCGTGCTTTTGTTTCACGTAATGTCCCTATAACGGTTCGGATGAGGGCGGCAAACTAACATGTTTCCTCCCTCTGATACCGTTCAACGCACAGGCGAGGGATACACTCCCTCGCCGTGGGCGCCAAAGATCAGGTGCCGGCGATCAGTTGCCGGGCCGCCTGGCTGTGATCGGCGATCAGGTTTTTCAGATCCAGCCCTTCGATCTGGCCATCAATCACCCGCCACTTGCCGCCAATCATGACCCGGTCCGCTCGATCCGCAGCGCACAACAGCAGCGCTGAAACCGGATCATGGCTACCCGAGAAACGCAGTTCATCGAGCTTGAACAACGCCAGGTCTGCCTGCTTGCCTACCGCCAGTTCGCCGATGTCGGTACGGCCCAACAGGCTTGCCGACCCCTGGGTCGCCCAGCCCAGTACACGCTCCGGGGTGATCTTTTCGGCGCCGTAACGCAGGCGCTGGATGTACAGCGCCTGACGCGCTTCGAGGATCATGTTCGAGGCGTCATTGGACGCCGAACCGTCCACGCCCAAGCCGAACAGCGCCCCTGCATCGGTCAGCTCGATGCTGGGGCAGATGCCGGACGCCAGGCGCATGTTCGAACTCGGGCAATGGCAGATGCCGGTACCGGCCTGGCCGAGGCGGGCGATCTCATCCGGGTTGAAGTGGATGCCGTGGGCCAGCCAGGTGCGCGGACCGAGCCAGCCGACGCTGTCCAGATAATCCACCGTGCGCAGGCCGAAACGCTGCAGGCAGAAGTCTTCTTCGTCGAGGGTCTCGGCCAGGTGAGTGTGCAGGCGCACATCGAGCCCGTTGGCCAGTTCGGCGCTGGCCGACATGATTTCCGGGGTCACCGAGAACGGCGAGCACGGTGCCAGGGCGATCTGGATCTGCGCACCGTCGCCACGCTCGTGGTACTGCTGGATCAGGCGCTGGCTGTCGTCGAGAATCACCTGGCCTTCCTGCACGGTCTGTTGCGGTGGCAGGCCGCCGTCCTTTTCGCCAAGGCTCATCGAGCCGCGGGTGAGCATGGCGCGCATGCCCAGTTCACGCACGGTTTCGACTTGCACGTCGATGGCGTTTTCCAGGCCGTCCGGGAACAGATAGTGATGGTCGGCGGCGGTGGTGCAGCCGGAGAGCAGCAGTTCGGCCAGTGCCACTTTGGTCGCCAGGGCGAGTTTTTCCGGGGTCAGCCGGGCCCAGACCGGGTACAGGGTCTTGAGCCAGGGAAACAGCGGCTGGTTGACCACCGGCGCCCAGGCGCGGGTCAGGGTTTGATAGAAGTGATGGTGGGTGTTGATCAGGCCCGGCAGCAGCACGTGCTCGCGGGCATCGAAGACCTGCTGGCAGGGGCTTGCAGGTTGCTGGCCGAGGCCCAGCACTTCAACGATCAGGCCGTCTTGCAGCACCAGGCCGCCACGGGCGTCGAGGGCATTGCCGGTGAAGATGGCCAGGGGATTTTTTAACCAGGTACGGGTCGCAGGCATGGTTGCCGGCTCCTCTGAAAGTGGGTTCAGGTTAGCCAGCTCAGTGATGCCCTGTCTGCTGATCCAGGGTCGCCGCAAGGGGCGAGGTGCGCAGTCTAGCGAAAGATTTGCCGGGGGACAAAACTTGCATTTTGCCCCCCGTTCCAGAGCCTTTGCTGGCCTGTGCAAGGGCTGCCTGGGGCAGCCGCGGCCTTACCAGGGGATGGTTTCGCCTTTGTAGTTGACGAAGTGATGACCGCCCTTGCCGGTGTAGGCATTGACCTGGGCGATCAGCCCGCGGGTGCTGGTCTGCACATCGATATCGGCGCCTTCGCCGCCCATGTCGGTCTTCACCCAGCCCGGGTGCAGCGAAAGCACGGTGAGCTTCTGCCCCAACTGGGTCACGAAGCTGTTGGTCATGGAGTTCAGCGCGGCCTTGCTGGCCTTGTACAGGGCCAGCTCCGGCGCGTCGGGCATGGTCACGCTGCCCAGCACCGAACTCATGAACGCCAGCACGCCGCTGTCCTTGCGGATCTGCCCGACGAAGCGCTGGGCCAGGTTGATCGGCGCCACGGCGTTGGTGAAGAACAGCTGGCCGACTTCGGCCAGGGTCGCCTGCCCCGGCAACTGGTTGTCCGGGCCCTTGACCCCGGCGTTGACGAACAGCAGGTCGAACACCTGGTCCTTGAGCTTCTGGCTCAGGGCAATCACCGCTTGCTGATCGTCCATGTCCAGTTGCTCGATCTGCACCTTGCCCAGGGCTTGCAGCGCCTCGGCCTTGTGCGGGTTGCGCACGGTGGCGGTGACCTGCCAGCCGTCTTCCAGCAGGCGCTGGACCAGGCCGAGGCCCAGGCCCCGGGAGGCGCCGATGATCAGTGCGGTTTTTGCCGTGGACATGATGAGGTTCCTTGATAAGTGAGGATCACGGATTCAATGGACAGGCTTGCCCCAGTCGCAGTTGCAGCACGGGGCGCAACTGGCCCGGTTCTCCGATGTGCAAGCATGGGGCTCGAAAGGGCTGACCCTGAAGCATACTCCAGGCTTTGGCCTGCGCGCTCCTTGAATCGATGGAGCGACATCTATGTGGACCCCGCCCTGGCTCACGCAGCCACGGCATTGATCGGGGTGATCCTGTTCTTCGAGCAGGCCTGGTACGTGGTCCAGTTGCTGGCGGTGCGAGCGGCTGCCGGTAAGGCCCCGGCAGCCATCTAGTGTCCCGACTGCCACGGCTGGCCGAGGGACACCGGTGCATACAGCCGGGTGCGCAAGGCATCCCGGGATAGCAGCACCAGCACCAGGATGGTGGCGGCATAGGGCAGCATCGCCAGCAGGTTGGAAGGAATCGCCAGGCCCAGGCCCTGGGCCACCAGGTGCAGGATGCTCGCCAGGCCGAACAGGTAGGCGCCGAGCAGCAGCCGCCACACCCGCCAGCTGGCGAATACCACCAGCGCCAGGGCGATCCAGCCGCGTCCGGCGCTCATGTTCTCGGCCCACATCGGGGTATAGGCCAGGGACAGGTAGGCCCCGGCCAGCCCCGCCATGGCGCCGCCGAACAGCACCGCGAGCGTGCGCACCCGCAGCACCGGAAGCCCCATGGCGCTGGCGGCGTCGGGGTTCTCGCCGACAGCCTGGATGATCAGGCCGACCCGGCTTTTGAGCACCACCCAGGCCACCAGGGCGAACAGGGTGAAGGACAGGTACACCAGCAAATCCTGGGCGAACAGCATGCGGCCGATCAGCGGGATTTCGCTCAGCAGCGGCAGCGCCAGCGGTTCGAAGCCGGCCAGGGGCTTGCCGACCCAGGCCGCGCCGACAAAGCTCGACAGGCCGACCCCGAAGATCGTCAGCGCCAGCCCGGTAGCCACCTGGTTGGCGGTGAACACCAGGGCCACCAGGGCGAACAGCGCCGCCAGCAGCATCCCGGCGGCCATCGCCAGCAGCACCCCGAGCCACAAATGGCCGCTGTTGAGGGCGACGATAAAACCTATCACCGCGCCGAACAGCATCATGCCTTCCTGCCCCAGGTTGAGGACGCCGCTCTTTTCACAGATCAGTTCCCCCAGGGCCACCAGCAGCAGGGGGGTGCCGCAGCGGACCATGGCGTAGAGAATATTGCTCAGCAGATCGATATCCATCACAGGGCTCCGGCGGTAGCAGTGGCGCTGGCGTTACGGCGCACCCAACGCAGGTTCAGGCGCGGGCGATAAAGAATCAGCACGTCGCTGGCCAGGAGGAAGAACAGCATCATTCCCTGGAACAGCTGGGTGATGGCCTGGGGCAGGTTGAGGCTCATCTGCGCGCTCTCGCCACCGATGTACAACAACGCCATCAGCAGGCTGGAAAACACAATGCCGATGGGGTTCAGGCGGCCGAGAAAAGCCACGGTAATGGCCGCGTAGCCGTAGCCGGGAGACACCTGGGGCACCAGTTGGCCGATGGGGCCGGCGACTTCGCAGACCCCGGCCAGCCCTGCCAGCGCACCGCTGGTCAACAGCGCCAGCCAGACCAGGCGCTTCTGGCGAAAGCCGACGAAGCCGGCGGCACGCTGGTCCAGGCCGAGCACCCTGATCTGGAAGCCGACAAAGCTTTTCTGCAGCAGCACCCAGACCGCCACCAGGGCCAGCAGGGCGAAGTACACCCCGGCGTGGACCCGGCCGTCTTCCATCAGCAGCGGTAGGCGGCTGGCGTCGCCGAACATCGCCGACTCGGGAAAGTTGAACCCGGCGGGGTCTTTCAACGGGCCATGCACGCCGTACAGCAACAGGTTCAGGGCGATGTAGTTGAGCATGATGCTGGTGAGGATTTCATTGGCGTTGAAGCGGGTGCGCAACCAGGCGGTGAGCCCGGCCCAGGCGGCCCCGGCCAGGGTTCCGGCAAGCAGGATCAGCACCAGCGCCCAGCGGCTTTGCAGTTCGATGAGATTGACCGCCAGGGCGCTGCCGACCAGGGCCCCGAGCAGCAATTGGCCCTCGGCGCCGATGTTCCACACCCGCGCCTGGTAGGCCACCGCCAGGCCCAGGGCACAGAGCAGGATAGGTAGCGCCTTGACCAGCAGCTCGGACACGCCATACAAGTCGCTGACCGGGGCGATCAGCAGGGTGTGCAAGGTCAGCCAGGGGTCATGCCCCAGGGCCATGAATAGCAGGGAACCGCAGCCCAGGGTCAGCAGCGCCGCCAGCAGTGGCGAGCACCAGAGCATCAGCCGCGACTGGCGGCCACGGGGTTCGAGTGAAAGCAGCATGGACAGCTCCGTTAAATCGCCAGGGCAGCGGGTGAGGGCAGGGAATCGGCGTGGCCGGCCATCCAGCCGCCAACCTCCACCGGCGAGGTGTCGGCGCAGGCCTTGAGGGGCGATAGGCGTCCAGCGCACAGGGCAGCGAGGCGGTCGCTGATCTGGAACAGCTCGTCCAGGTCTTCGGAGATCACCAGGATCGCCGCGCCGGCATCGCGCAAGGCGATCAGTGCCCGGTGGATAGTGGCGGCGGCCCCTACATCCACGCCCCAGGTCGGGTGCGCGGCGATCAGCAGGCGAGGCTGCTGGAGAATCTCGCGGCCCAGGATGAATTTCTGCAGGTTGCCGCCGGACAGGCTGCGGGCCGGGCTCTGGGAACCGGCGCTCTTGACCCCGAACCGCTGGATGATGCGCTCGGCCAGTTCCCGCACCTTGCGTCGCTGGATCAGCCCGTGGCGCACCAGGCCCTGTTGAAAGGCGCTGAGCAGGGCGTTGTCCTCCAGGCTCAGTTCCGGCACCGCGCCGTGGCCCAGGCGTTCGGCGGGAACGAAAGCCAGGCCGCGCTGGCGTCGGGCGTCGGGATACAGATGAGCCACGCCCTGGCCGGCGAAACAGATACGTTCGGCTTCGCCACGGGGCAGGCGCTGTTCACCGCTGAGCAGGGCCAGCAGTTCGTCCTGGCCATTGCCGGCGACTCCGGCGATGCCGACGATCTCGCCGCTGCGCAGGCGCAGGTCGATGTTCTTCAGTGAGCAGCCGAAAGGATCGGGGTTGTCCCAGCTGAGGTTGTCCAGGCGCAGGAAGTCGTTCGTGCCGCGGGCTTTCGGGTAGTCGGTGATCATCGCCGCCGCGTCCCCCACCATCAGCCGCGCCAGCTCGCGATCCGAGCACTGCGCCGGCCTGCAGTGCCCGGCCACCCGGCCCGCGCGCAGCACCGTGGCGCTGTGGCACAGGGCGCGCACCTCGGCGAGCTTGTGGCTGATGAACAGGATGCTGCAGCCTTCGTCGGCCAGCCGGCGCAGGGTGACGAACAGGTCGTCGGCCTCCTGCGGGGTCAGGACCGAGGTCGGCTCGTCGAGGATCAGCAGGCGGATGTCCTGCATCAGGCAGCGGACGATTTCCACCCGCTGGCGTTCGCCGATGGACAGGCTGTGCACCAGGCGCTGGGGTTCGAGGGCCATGCCGTAACGCTGGGAAACCTCGCGGATTCTGCCTTCCAGCTGGCTCGGCGTACCGGTGCCGGCGCCCATGGCCAGGGCAATGTTCTGCGCCACGCTGAGGGTTTCGAACAGCGAGAAATGCTGGAACACCATGCCGATCCCCAGGCTGCGTGCCTGGGCCGGGTTGTCGATGAGCTGGCGCTGTCCTTGCCAGAGCAGTTCCCCCGAATCGGCCTGGACCACCCCGTAGATGATCTTCATCAAGGTGCTTTTGCCGGCGCCGTTTTCGCCCAGCAATGCATGGATTTCACCCGCAGCGATGTTCAGGTCGATGGCGTCGTTGGCCAGGCAGCCGGGATAGCGTTTGCTGATCCGGCGCAGTTGCAGGCGTGGTGCCTGGCTGCTGGGTGCAGGGTGATTGGACATGACAGGCTCGGCTTCTGGGAGTTGTGCCTGTGGATAAAGCAATTTCCTGGCCAGTGGGTCAGGAAAGCCGGTGAAGCGCTCCCGGGCGGCATCCTGCCTGGCTGACAGGACCAGGGTCCTGGCACCACTTCGGGGCAAGGTGTTTGAAAAGGCGCTGTTTTTGTCCCCAGGCCGTTGCGCAGAAAATGATCAGTTGCCTGCAGACCCTGCGCAATCAGGGGCTGGAGCAGCCTTGCACGGGTTATCCACAGCTTGCTCCACAGTAATTGTGTGCAAGAGCGGCGCTTGGGCATCAGCACCACTGGCTTGCCCGTGAACTGCGATCAACCGGCTTAAGTGGCTGTTTCGCTGTGGAAAAAAGCTTCTTGGGGACGCTTTGGACAAAAAATGAACAAAGCCCGCAAAGCCACGTTGCAGAAGGGTTACAGCGCTATGTGCTCAGCTTATCCACAGTCGGGTGCACAGTAGATGTGGGCAAGTGCCCGGGGCCCTTGCGGGTTATGCACAAGGTGGCCCGGGCCGGGTTGGTGCCTTCAGCGCTGCAAAAGGATGCGCCCGCGGCTGAGGTCCGCCAGCTGTTGCTGCAGGGTATCGATCTGCTCTTCGCCCAGGGCCAGTTGCAGCTCTACGCCGTTGGCGGTGAAGTCTTCCTGGACCAGCAGCCCACCCAGTTCGGCAACCCGCAGCTTGACCAGCGCCAGTTCGCTGAAGCTGCAGGCGCAACGCAGCGGTACGCGGTTGACCAGGGCGATGCGCTCGGCGCCTTGCAGGCACTTGTTGGCGCCGCCGCCATAGGCTCGGGCCAGGCCGCCGGTGCCCAGTTGGATGCCGCCGTACCAGCGGATCACCAGCACCGCCACCTGGTCGCAGTCCTGGGCCTCGATGGCCGCGAGGATCGGTCGCCCGGCGGTGCCGCCGGGTTCACCGTCGTCGTTGCTGCGGTACTGGTCGGCGAGTTTCCACGCCCAGCAGTTATGCGAAGCGTTGAGGTCGCTGTACTGCTGGATGAAGGCTTGGGCCTCGGCCGCGCTGCTGATGGGCGCGGCAAAGGTGATGAAGCGGCTTTTGCGAATTTCCTCGCGGTATTCGCAAAGGCCGGCCAGGGTAAAGGGCATGGGGGTCAGTCTTTCAGTGCAGGTGTCAGGCCACAGCCTTTGAGGATGATGCGGATCAGGTTGTTGCCGGCGTCTTCCATGTCCTGCTTGGTCAGCCGGGTGCGCCCGGTGACGCGGCAGATCTGGGTGGCGAAATCGGCATAGTGCTGGGTGCTGCCCCACAGCAGGAAGATCAGGTGCACCGGGTCTACCGGGTCCATCTTGCCGGCGTCGATCCAGGCCTGGAACACCGCGGCGCGGCCCTGGAACCAGGCGCGGTAGTCCTGGCTGAAATACTCGCTCAGGCACTCGCCACCGCTGATGATCTCCATGGCGAAGATCCGCGAGGCTTGCGGCTGGCGGCGGGAGAATTCCATCTTGGCGCGGATGTAGCGGGACAGGGCTTCGGCCGGATCATCTTCGGCGGTGAGGGTGTTGAAGGTGCTGTCCCAGAGTTCGAGGATGTTGCTCAGCACCGCGATGTACAGCCCCAGCTTGTTGGTGAAGTAGTAGTGCAGGTTGGCTTTGGGCAGGCCGGCCTTCTGCGCGATGGTGTTCATGCTGGTGCCTTTGAAACCGTGACGGGCGAACTCGTCCTCGGCGGCCTGGAGGATGGCCTCTTCATTCTTCTGCCGAATGCGGCTGGCGGGTTTGCCGGGGTGAGGAGCGCTGTGGGCGGGGACTTCAAAGGTCATGGAGGTTTCCGAGCAAGTCTGTGGGTGCAACCTGTGCGTTGATAGCGCACCCACGTGGATCAGACAAGCCTTGGCGCTACAAAAGCCTCAGTGGGCCCTCAGGGTGTCGTTTTCCGGAATCGGATTTGCGTCATTCGCCGCGCCCTTGCTTTCCGGCAACAGCAGGCTCATCAGCAAGGCGGTGAGGCCGCCGCTGGTGATCGCCGAATCGAACAGGTTCTGCACCACCTTGGGCAGCAGGTGCAGCAGGTTCGGTTGCGCGGCGATGCCCAGGCCGACGCCGAACGAAGTGGCGATGATCAGCATGCTGCGCCGGTCCAGCGGGGCCTGGGCGAGGATCCGTACCCCGGCTGCGGCGACGCTGCCAAACATCACCAGGGTGGCACCGCCGAGTACCGGCTTGGGGATCTGTTGCAG
This sequence comes from Pseudomonas sp. NFPP12, assembly GCF_900103205.1. Classification (NCBI taxonomy): domain Bacteria; kingdom Pseudomonadati; phylum Pseudomonadota; class Gammaproteobacteria; order Pseudomonadales; family Pseudomonadaceae; genus Pseudomonas; species Pseudomonas sp. NFPP12. Next base: position 5,601 of record NZ_FMWW01000006.1, on the reverse strand, counting down.
CAGCGCGCCGATCAGCGGGAACAGGCCCAGGCAGAACAGGATCAGGCCGATGTACAGGCCGACGAAGCGGCTGGCCACACCGGTCAACTGAATCACCCCGTTGTTCTGGGCGAAGGTGGTGTTGGGGAAGGCGCTGAAGGTGGCGGCGATCATGCAACTGACGCCGTCCCCCAGGACCCCGCCCTTGAGCCGGCTTATATAGGAAGGGCCGCTGATGGGCTGGCGCGCCAGCATGCAGTTGGCGGTCAGATCTCCCACGGTTTCCAGGGTGCTGATCAGGTAGATCAGGGCTACGGGGATAAAGGCGCTCCAGTCGAAACTGAAGCCGTACCTGAAGGGCAGGGGCAGGCTGATCAACGGCAGGTCCGGCAGCGGCTGGGGCACCAGCTTGCCGCTGAACCAGGCCGCCAGGCTGCCCAGGGCCAGGCCGATGATGATGGCGCTGAGGCGCACCCACGGGGTGTTGCTGCGGTTGAGCAGAATGATGGTCAGCAGCACCAGCAGGCCCAGGCCGAGATTGCCCGGGGCGCCGAAGTCCGCGGCATTGAAGCCGCCGCCCAGGTCGGTGATGCCGACCTTGATCAGGCTGATGCCGATCAGGGTAATGACGATGCCGGTCACCAACGGGGTGATCACCCGGCGCAGTCGCCCGATAAAGCGGCTGAGGACGATCTGCACCAGCGCGCCGAAGAAACACACGCCGAAGATCATCGCCAGGATGTCTTCCGGGCTGCCGCCCCGTTGCTTGACCAGGAACCCCGCCGACAGTACGGCGCCGAGGAAGGCGAAGCTGGTGCCTTGCAGGCAGATCATGCCGGCCCCGATGCCCCAGGGGCGCCGAGCCTGGATAAAGGTGCCGACCCCGGAGACCATCAGCGCCATGCTGATCAGGTACGGCAGGTGCGCCGAAAGGCCCAGGGCCGAACCAATCACCAGTGGTGGGGTGATGATGCCGACAAAGCTGGCCAGCACATGCTGCAGGGCTGCCAGCAGCGCGGGCAGGGGTTGCGGGCGATCGTCGAGGCCGTAGATCAGTTCGCTGGGGCGGGAAGCATCTGGCTGCATGGCGTGGAGCTCGGGCTGGGGTTCAAGGTGCCGAGGTCTTTGCAAAAAGCTGTCCAGGTGCTCAGGTTATTTTTTCTGTTTTGCGGTGCGGGCCTTTTAATACGGGGCCTTGCTGGTGAGTGGAGACGCTCTAGCGGGTTGCCGCCAGGCTTTCCAGAAAGCTTTCGAGCACCAAATGAGGGCGCCGGCCCTTGCGCGTGACCGATGCCAGGCTCAGGTCGTAGAAGCGTGACTTGGGCTTGAGGGCGCGCAACCGGCCCTGCTGCACCCAGAGGCTGGCGTAGTGGTCCGGCAGGTAGCCGATGTAGCGGCCGGTGAGAATCAGGAACGCCATGCCTTCCCGGTCGGATGCGCTGGCGGTGCAATTCAGCGCCTGGTAGTGGGCCTGGATCTCGGCTGGCAGGCGAAAGGTCGGGGCGATGGCGTCCTGGTCGTTGAGGCGCTGGTCGTCCAGTTGCCGGTCATCCACATAGAACAGCGGGTGGCCCACGGCGCAGTACAGCAGCGAGCGTTCGTCATACAGCGGCTGGTATTCCAGGCCGGGTAGGGCACTGGCCTGGGGCACCACACCGACATGCAGGCGGCCGTCGAGCACCCCTTGCTCGACTTCGTTGGGGGCGATCATGCGGATCTGGATCTGCACGTCCGGGCCACGCTCCTTCAATTGCGCCAGGGCGTGGGTGATGCGCATGTGGGGCAGGGTCACCAGGTTGTCGGTGAGGCCGATGATCAATTCGCCGCGCAGGTGGCGGTGCAGGCCGTTGACCTCGGTACGGAAGCTTTCCAGGGCACTGAGCAGTTGCAGGGTCGACTGATAGACCTCGCGGCCCTCCTCGGTCAGGGAGAACCCGGCGCGCCCGCGCTGGCACAGGCGCAGGCCGACCCGTTGCTCCAGGTCGCTCATCTGCTGGCTGATGGCCGAGCGGCCGATGCCGAGCACGGTTTCCGCCGCGGAGAAACCACCGCATTCCACCACGCTGCGAAAGATCCGCAGCAGGCGGATATCAAAGTCGCTGACTTGCGCCAGCGGGTCGGCTCGACGGCTGCTCATAGTTTAGTAGATGCCAGACTGAAGGTTATTAAAGTTGGATTTCACCGACTTTATAGCCGTGGCAACTTAGCTGCAACAACGCTTTTCATTCCTACGCCGCTTCATTGCCTTGCGAGGTTTTGCTCATGAACATGCCGGAAACCGCCCCTCAGTCCCTGGCCAGCCAGCTCAAGCTCGACGCTCACTGGATGCCCTATACCGCCAACCGCAACTTCCAGCGCGACCCGCGCCTGATCGTCGGCGCCGAAGGTAGCTGGCTGGTGGACGACAAGGGCCGCAAGATCTATGACTCGCTGTCCGGTCTGTGGACCTGCGGTGCCGGTCACTCGCGCAAGGAGATCCAGGAAGCGGTCGCCAAGCAGTTGGGCACCCTGGACTATTCCCCAGGCTTCCAATACGGCCACCCGCTGTCGTTCCAGCTGGCCGAGAAGATCACCGACCTGACCCCGGGCAACCTGAACCACGTGTTCTTCACTGACTCCGGCTCCGAGTGCGCCGATACCGCAGTGAAGATGGTGCGCGCCTACTGGCGCCTGAAAGGCCAGTCGACCAAGACCAAGATGATCGGCCGTGCCCGTGGCTACCACGGGGTGAATATCGCCGGCACCAGCCTCGGTGGCGTCAACGGCAACCGCAAGTTGTTCGGCCAGGCGATGATGGATGTCGATCACCTGCCCCATACCCTGCTGGCCAGCAACGCTTATTCTCGTGGCATGCCGGAGCAGGGCGGTATCGCTCTGGCCGATGAGCTGCTGAAACTGATCGAACTGCATGACGCTTCCAACATTGCCGCGGTCTTCGTCGAGCCTCTGGCCGGCTCCGCTGGCGTGCTGGTGCCGCCACAGGGTTACCTCAAGCGCCTGCGGGAAATCTGCGATCAGCACAACATCCTGCTGGTGTTCGACGAAGTGATCACCGGCTTCGGCCGTACCGGTGCGATGTTCGGCGCTGACAGCTTCGGCGTGACGCCGGATCTGATGTGCGTGGCCAAGCAGGTCACCAACGGCGCGATCCCCATGGGCGCGGTGATTGCCAGCTCCGAGATCTATCAGACCTTCATGAACCAGGCGACACCCGAGTACGCAGTGGAATTCCCCCACGGCTACACCTATTCGGCGCACCCGGTGGCGTGCGCTGCGGGCCTGGCGGCACTGGACCTGCTGCAGAAGGAAAACCTGGTGCAGAGCGTGGCCGAGGTTGCCCCGCATTTCGAGAATGCACTGCACGGCATCAAGGGCACGAAGAACGTGATCGACATCCGTAACTTCGGCCTGGCTGGCGCGATCCAGATTGCACCCCGTGATGGCGATGCCATCGTGCGTCCGTTCGAGGCTGGCATGGCGTTGTGGAAAGCCGGTTTCTATGTGCGCTTCGGCGGCGACACCCTGCAGTTCGGCCCAACCTTCAACAGCAAGCCGCAGGACCTCGATCGCCTGTTCGACGCGGTTGGCGAAGTGCTGAGCAAGCTCGACTGATTCGATCCTTCTTATATAGAAGCGGGCGCGAAGTGTTTCGCGCCTGCGCTTTCCCTCTTTCAGGAGTCCCCGCATGAGTCTGATTCAACACCTGATCCACGGTGAGCTGGTAAGCGACAACGGTCGCAGCGCCGACGTATTCAACCCGTCCACCGGTCAGGCGATCCATAAAGTGCCGCTGGCCAGCCGTGAAACCATCCAGCAAGCCATCGACTCGGCCAAGTCGGCATTCCCGGCCTGGCGCAATACGCCACCGGCCAAGCGCGCCCAGGTGATGTTCCGCTTCAAGCAATTGCTGGAGCAGAACGAAGCCCGTATTGCCAAGCTGATCAGTGAAGAGCACGGCAAGACCTTGGAAGATGCTGCTGGCGAATTGAAGCGCGGTATCGAGAACGTCGAATACGCCTGCGCCGCGCCGGAAATCCTCAAGGGCGAGTACAGCCGTAACGTGGGCCCGAACATCGACGCCTGGTCCGACTTCCAGCCGCTGGGCGTAGTGGCCGGCATTACCCCGTTCAACTTCCCGGCCATGGTGCCGCTGTGGATGTATCCGCTGGCGATCGCCTGTGGCAACTGCTTCATCCTCAAGCCTTCTGAGCGTGACCCAAGCTCGACCCTGCTGATTGCCGAGTTGCTGCATGAAGCCGGCCTGCCCAAGGGCGTGCTGAACGTGGTGCACGGTGACAAAACTGCGGTGGACGCGCTGATCGAGGCACCGGAAGTCAAGGCGCTGAGTTTTGTCGGTTCGACGCCGATTGCCGAGTACATCTATGCCGAAGGCACCAAGCGCGGCAAGCGCGTTCAGGCTCTGGGCGGGGCGAAGAACCACGCGGTGCTGATGCCGGATGCCGACCTGGATAACGCCGTCAGTGCGTTGATGGGCGCGGCCTACGGTTCATGCGGTGAGCGTTGCATGGCGATCTCGGTAGCCGTGTGCGTGGGCGACCAGGTGGCCGATGCCCTGGTGGCCAAGCTGGTGCCACAGATCAAGGCGCTGAAGATTGGTGCCGGTACTTCCTGTGGCCTGGACATGGGGCCGCTGGTTACCGCCCAGGCGCGTGACAAGGTCAGTGGTTATGTAGAAGACGGCGTGGCCGCAGGTGCGCAACTGGTGGTGGACGGTCGTGGTTTGAGCGTAGCCGGTCATGAAGACGGCTTCTTCCTCGGTGGCTGCCTGTTCGACCGCGTTACCCCGCAGATGCGCATCTATAAGGAAGAGATTTTCGGGCCGGTGCTATGCATCGTCCGGGTCAACAGCCTGGAGGAGGCCATGCAACTGATCAATGATCACGAGTACGGCAATGGTACCTGCATCTTTACCCGTGACGGTGAAGCGGCACGTCTGTTCTGCGACGAGATCGAAGTGGGCATGGTGGGCGTCAATGTGCCGCTGCCGGTACCTGTGGCCTATCACAGCTTCGGTGGCTGGAAGCGTTCACTGTTCGGTGACCTGCATGCCTACGGTCCCGATGGTGTGCGTTTCTATACCCGTCGCAAGGCGATCACCCAGCGCTGGCCGCAACGCGCCAGCCACGAAGCTTCGCAGTTCGCCTTTCCTAGCCTGTAAGAGTGAAGCGATAAAGGCCGGCCCCTTGGGGCCGGCCTTTGCTTTTATGGGCTTTTCTGACCGATATGACAGATTTATGAAAATAACTGTTGACGGCAGATTCTACAGGTCTATAATTCGCCCCACTTCCGGCGCAGTCGAAACGGAAAACTCCTTGAGATTCAACGAGTTACGCAGTTTTCGATAGCGGTTACGCTTCAGTTCATCGAAGCCGGAAGCAGTTGGTAAGGCAGTCAGTTTTCGCCTTATTAACGATTCGATCCTCTCGGTCGAAAGCGGTTGAAAAGAGGTGTTGACAGCAGCGTGTAACGCTGTAGAATTCGCCTCCCGCTAACGAGAGATCGGAAGCGCAAGTGGTTGAAGTTAAAAAGGAAACTTTGAAAACTTCTTAAAAAAATCACTTGACAGCAAATGAGGCTGCTGTAGAATGCGCGCCTCGGTTG
>NZ_FMWW01000010.1:0-60188 GCF_900103205.1 Pseudomonas sp. NFPP12 | reverse complement strand
GCGCATCGACTTTCGGCAGCGACTTGCGGTCCAGCTTGCCGTTCGGCGTCAGCGGCAGCGCTTCGAGGAACAGCAGGTAGGTCGGCACCATGTAGTCCGGCAGGCTCTCGCGCAGGCGCGCCTTGATGCTCTCGCGCAACTGCGCCTGGCGCTCGTTGCTCAACGCCACCTCGGCGTCCACCGGCACGATGTAGCCCACCAGCTGCTGGCCGCTCGGCCCTGGCTGGGCGATCACCGCCACTTCCAGTACCGGGTCCTGCTCCAGCAAGCGCGCTTCGATCTCGCCCAGCTCGATACGGAAGCCCCGCACCTTCACCTGATGGTCGACACGGCCTACGTATTCCACCAGGCCGTCGGTGCGGTAGCGGGTCAGGTCGCCGCTGCGGTACAGCCGGGCGCCGGTGGTGCTGTAGGGGTCAGGGATAAAGCGTTCGGCCGTCAGCCCCGGACGATCCAGGTAACCCCGGGCCACGCCCAGGCCACCCAGGTACAACTCACCCGCCACGCCAACCGGCAACAGGTTGAGGTTGGCATCGGCCACGTAGGCGCTGCGGTTGCCAACGATATTGCCGATAGGCGCGTAGGCCGCGTCGCACGGATCGCCCGCCTTGGCCTTCCAGATCAATGGCGTAACCACGGTTTCAGTCGGGCCGTAACCGTTGAAGATGTACTTCGGACGCAGCACTCGCCACGCCAGATCGTAACTGGCCTGGGGCACTGCATCGCCGCCGAAGCAGTACACCCGCACCGCCGGCGGATTGCCGTCACGCTCGGCGTGTACCGCCAGTTGTTGCAGGTACACCGGCGGGAACACACCCACGGTGACGCCGTAGCGGTGCATCTGTTCGTAGGTGAATTCCGGCGACCACAGGCTGTCATCACGGATCAGCACGCTGGCGCCGTAGATCAGCGGGTGCATCCAGCCTTCGTGGGAGCCGTCGAAGGCGAAGGACATGAAGTGCAACTCGCAATCCGCCGGGCTCATTTCATAGCGCTCGCCGGTGGCCAGGCTGTGCATGGCCAATGGACCATGGGACACCGCCACGCCTTTGGGCAGCCCGGTGGAGCCGGAGGTGTAGATCACATAGGCGAGGTTTTCCTCGGCCAGATCCACTTGGGGGGCGCTGGCCGGGTAGCCGGCAAAATCTGCGGCCCGTTCCACCGACAAGGTCGGCAGCCCCTCAGGAATCGGCAAGCGATCCAGCAGATGGTTCTGGGTCAGCAGCAGCCACGCGCCACTGTCTTGCATCATGTAGCGCAGGCGGTCCTGGGGGTACTCGATATCCAGCGGCACATAAACCCCGCCGGCCTTGAGCACGGCCAGGAAGGCCACCATGATTTCCGCGCAACGCGGCATGGCGATGGCCACCCGCACTTCCGGGCCAACGCCCAGTTCGATCAACTTGTGCGCCAGCTGGTTGGCCTGAATATCCAGCTCGCGATAGCTCAGGCGCTGCTCGGCGAAGAACACCGCTGGTGCATCCGGCGCCTTGGCCGCCTGATCGGCGAACAGCTGGTGAACAAAACGCTCGGTCGGGTAGACCACATCGGTGTGGTCCCACTCCTGGCGAATGCGGCGCTGCTCGTCCTGGCCCAGCATCGGCAGCTCGCCCAGGGCTTGCTGCGGTTCAAGCATGCCTTGCAGCAGATTGCGCCAGTGATCGGCAAGGCTCTGGACGGTGGAGACCTCGAACAATTCGCCGGCATAGATGAACGAAGCGTTGATCCCGGCGTCGGTCTCCAGGGTTTCCAGGGTCAGGTCAAATTGCGCGGTACCGCCCTGCAGGACCATTTCCTCGGCTTGCAGGCCCGGCAGGCTGGTGCCGTCGGTGCTTTCCCCGGCAATGCTCAGGTGGTTGTACATCACCTGGAACAACGGGTTCTGGTCCAGCGCACGCTGGGGCTTGAGGGCATCCACCAGACGATCGAACGGCAGGTCCTGATGGGCCTGGGCGGCCAGGGCCGTGGCCTTGACCTGACGCAGCAACTGCCCCACCGGCAGGCTCGGCGCCAGCTCGACGCGCATCACCAGGGTGTTGACGAAGAAGCCCATCACCCCTTCCATTTCCTGGTGGCGGCGATTACTCACCGGCACCCCGATGCGGATATCCGGCTGATCGGAGTAACGGTGCAGCAGCAACGCGAACGACCCCAGGAACAGCTGGAACAGGGTCATGTCATGTTCCCGCGCCACACGCCGCAACCCTTGCTCCAGGTCCGCCGGCAGGCGCAGGCCCAGGCGTTCCTGGCGGTGGGAGACCAGCGCCTGGCGTGGATGATCCAGAGGCAGCTCCAGAACCGGATGCTCCAGCCCCAGTTGCTGGCGCCAGTAATCCAGCTGGCGCTGTTGCTCGCCCTGCTCCAGCCAGCTGCGATGCCAGTTGGCGTAGTCGGCGTACTGCACGCTCAACGGCTCGAACTGCGGTGCCTGCCCCTGGATCAAGCCGCGGTACAACGCGACGAATTCCCGGGCCAGCACACTCATGGAGGCGCCATCGGAAATGATGTGGTGCAAGGTCACCACCAGCAGGTAATCGCGCTCGGCGATCTGCAGCACCCGGGCCCGGCAAAGGGGCCCGCGCTCCAGATCGAACAGTTGCTGGGTCTCCTCCAGGGCGCGGGCCTGGACGGCTTCGCGGGGCAGGCCCGGCGTCAATCGCTCCCAGGCCACGCTGATCGCGCCCTGTGCATGCACCACCTGGCACAGGCGTTCCTGATGCTGGGTGAAGGTGGTGCGGAACGCTTCATGGCGCTGGGCCAGGGCATCGAAGGTCTGCTGCAAGGCAGCCTGGTCCAGTTCCCCCTGCAAACGGACCACGATCGGCGTGTGGTAGGCGGTGCTCTGCGGATGCATCTGCCAGAACAGCCATTGCCGCTGCTGGGCATGGGAGGCCGGCAAGGGCCCATCACGCTCCAGCACCTCGATCTGCGGCAGTGCCGCGGCGCCCGCGCAGGCCTGTACCTGTTCGACGAATTCGTCCAGGCGCGAGGTTTCGAACAGCACCCGCAGCGGCACGTCCGCCCCCAGCAGGCGACGCACCCGGGACATGATCTGGGTTGCCAGCAATGAATGGCCACCCAGGGCGAAGAAGTTGTCGCCCAGGCCCACCCGCTCGACCTTGAGCACCGCCTGCCAGATCGCCGCGATGCCCTGCTGCAGCTCGCTGACCGGGGCCACAAAGGCTTCCACCGGCGCCTGCTGCTGCAATGGCGGCAGGGCCCGCAGGTCGAGCTTGCCGTTGGGGGTCAAGGGCATGCCGGCCAACGCCAGGAAATGCATGGGCAGCATGTAGTCGGGCAAGGCCACCGCCAGTTGCCGGCGGATCTCCTGCCACGCCGCCTCCGGTTCCTGAGCCTTGGCCAGTACCACATAGGCCGCCACTTGCGACTCGCCCGCCACACTGACCACCTGTGCCACGGCGTCTTCGACCTGGGGCAACTGCTTGAGGGCCGCGGTGATTTCCCCCAGCTCGATACGGTAACCGCGGATCTTCACCTGATGGTCGATGCGGCCCAGGTAGTCGATAACCCCGCCGTCCAGATAGCGCGCCAGGTCACCGGTGCGGTACAGGCGCTGCCCGTCGCCGCTGAAGGGGTCCGGCACAAAGCGCTCGGCGGTCAAGGCCGCGCGCTGGTGGTAACCCCGCGCCAGGCCGGCGCCACCCAGGTACAGCTCGGCCGGAGTGCCGGGCGCCACCGGTTGCAAGGATGCATCCAGCACCCGCGCACGGACGTTGGCCAGCGGCAGGCCCAGGGGCACCACCGCCCGCTCGGCCGCCAGCGTGGCGGCGGCCATGGTCAGGGCGCCGACCGTGGTTTCCGTGGGGCCGTAGTGGTTGAACACCGCGCACTCCGGTGCCAGGGTCGCGATCCTGCGGACCAGAGCCGCCGGGCAGGCCTCGCCGCCCAGCACCAGGCACTGGCGCGGCAGGGAACGGGCCGGTTCTTCGCCACTCATCAGCGCCTGCAAATGCGACGGGACGATCTTCAATACATCAATCTGGTGGGTGTGCAGGTAGGCGCCGAAGGCGTCGGCGTCCAACCCGGTATCCAGGTCGATCACGTGCAGGCAACTGCCGGAGCACAAGGCGCCGAACAGCGTGGTGTGACCAAGATCCGCGGCGATGGTCGAGACCACGGCCATAGTGCGCGCAGCCCCCAGCGGCAGGCGCTGGATGATCGCCTGCACATAGTTGGCCAGGGCTCCGTGGGTGATGCTCACGCCTTTGGCGGCACCGGTGGAGCCGGAGGTGTAGATCGAATAGGCCAGGTTCCCGGCAGCCATCCCGGGCAAGGCTGCCAGCGGATCGCTGTCCGGCGCCCAGGCCTGTGCCTGATCCAGCAACAGCACCTCGACCCGGGCCGCCACCGGCAGCCGCGGCTGCACCGCCGTCTCGCTCAGCAGCAGGCGTACGCCGCTGTCTTCAAGCATGTAGCTCAAGCGCTGTTCGGGGTATTGCGGGTCCAGGGGCACATAGGCACCGCCGGCCTTGAGCACCGCCAACAGGCCCAGCACCATCTCCAGGGAACGCTCCACAGCGATACCCACCGGCACTTCCGGCCCCACGCCGCGCGCCACCAGCGCTGCGGCCAGACGGCTGGCACGCAGGTCCAGTTCGCGGTAGCTCAGGCACTGCCCGGCGAATACCAGGGCCGGTGCTTCGGGCTGCGCGGCGACCTGGCGGGCAAAGAGTTCGAGCACCGATTCGGCGCTGAACACCTCTTCTGCGCCAGCCCCCTGGGCCAGGAAGCCCCGGTGCTGCTGGGCACTGAGCAGCGGCAGTTCGGCAAGCGCCGACTGCGGCTCGCGCACCATCGCCCACAACAGGTTCTGCCAGTGGCCGGCCATGCGCTCGATGGTCTGCGCTTCGAACAACTGGCAGTCGTAGGTGAAGGCGGCCTGCAACTGGCCACCGCGTTCGAAAGTGTCCAGGGTCAAGTCGAACTGCACCGTGCGCTCGTTGCGCGGCAAGGCCTGCACTTGCAGCCCGGAGCGGCTGTGCAAGGTGGTCAGTTCGGTGACCTGGGGCTGGTGGTTGTACAGCACCTGGAACAGCGGGCTGTGGCTCAGGCTGCGCTCCAGGTGCAGGGCTTCCACCAGGCGCTCGAAGGGCAGGTCCTGATGGGCCTGGGCGCCCAGGGTAGTCTCGCGGATATCGGCCAGCAGTTGCTGCACTGTCAATTGCGGGCTCAGTTCGGTACGCAGTACCTGGGTGTTGACGAAGAAACCGATCAGCCCCTCGGCTTCCTGGCGCGTGCGGTTGGCGATGGGCACGCCGACCCGGATGTCCTGCTGGCCGCTGTAGCGCGATAGCAGCAGCTTGAAGCCGGCCAACAGCACGGCAAACAGGGTCACCCCCTGCTGGCGCGCCAGGGCGCCCAGTTGCTGGGCCAGGGGTTGTTCCAGGGCAAAATCCAGGCGGTGCCCCTGGCGGCTGGAATGGGCCGGCCGCGGATGGTCGGTGGGCAGTTTCAGCGGCGGATGCTCGTCACCCAGCTTGGCGCGCCAGTAGTCCAGTTGCCGCTCCTGCTCCCCTGCCTCCAGCCAGCTGCGCTGCCACAGGGCGTAGTCGCGGTACTGGATCGGCAGCGCCGGGACGTTCGGCACCTCACCCTGGAGCAGGCTGTCGTAGGCGTGCAGGAACTCTTCGATCAAGACCCCCATCGACCAGCCATCCGCGACGATATGGTGCAGGGTCAGCAGCATCACGTGCTCCTGCTCGCCCAGGCCCAGTACGCAGACCCGCAGCAAAGGCCCCTGTTGCAGATCGAAGGGCCGGCGCGCTTCGGCGTCGGCCAGGTGTTGCACCCTGGTTTCGCGCTGCGCCGGGTCGAGGTCGCAGAGCTCGCGATAATCGATGTCGACCCGCGCCTCCTGGATCACCTGCCGAGGCTCATCGTCCTCCAGGGCAAAGACCGTGCGCAGGCTCTCATGCCGCTCCAGCAGCCAGTCGAAGGCCTGCGCCAGCACTGCCCGGTCCAGCGGCCCGCTCAGGCGGACCGCGTTGGGCAGGTTGTAGGCCGCGCTCTGCGGATCCAGTTGCCAGAGAAACCACATGCGCTGCTGCGCATAGGACAGGGCCTGGCGATCAGGCACCGCAACCCCCGCCGGAATCGGCAGCAGAGAGAAGTCGACGCCTTCCTTGTCCAGAGCCTTCAAGAACAGCCGGCGCTTTTCCAGCGGCAGTTCAATGAATCTGCGGGCGAGCTTCAAGGAGTCTTCTGCATTCATCGGGAGTCATCCGTACTTACTTGTTGGGTATCGAGCATTGGCTCGGTCATCCCTACGGAACGGATGAAGGCCGGGGAAAATTAACCCCGCACAGCGCCAGAACAACCCGCTTGCGGGCCCCTCAGGGTGATTGGGCAGGCGCCGCCGGCAGTAAATCACCCCGCTCATCCTTCGTTCCTTCCTTATCCTCCCCTTGCAGCAGGTACCCGCCCATGTCCTCCGCTCAATCGCTGACCGGCCTCCTCACCCAAGGCTTGCGCAAACTGACCGGCATCGACCGGTCCAGGCCAAAGGGCTACCGGGTAATCAACGTCGAGCTCAAGCAGCGCATCCACCTCAGCCCGTCCATGGCCCGCCTGGTGTTTACCGGCGAGGACATCGCCCAAGCGCGCACCCTGGCACCGGACCAGCGCATCAAGCTGCTGTTTCCCGGGGCCGATGGCACGCCCTCGCAACTGCCGGTGGAAGGCGACTGGCAGGCGGCCCGGCGCAAGCTGCCGGCCGAGCAGCAACCGCCGATGCGCACCTACACCATTCGCGCCCTGCGCCTGCACCCTGCGCAAATGGATGTGGATTTCGTCCTGCACGGGGTCAACGGCCCGGCCTCCGCCTGGGCCACCCATGCCCGGCCCGGCGACCGCCTGCAGATGGTGGTGCCGAACAAGGCCTACAGCGGCGACCCCGGTGGTTATGAATGGCTGCCGCCGGCGGGGATCCGCAAGGTGCTGTTGATGGGCGATGAAACCGCGCTGCCGGCGATTGCCGGCATTCTGGAAGAACTGCAGGGTTATCCGGACCATCCGGATGTGCAGGCGTTTATCGAAGTGCCCTATGAAAGCGATTGCATCGACCTGCGCTGCCACCCGCTGGCGCGGATCAACTGGTTGCCCCGGGACCTGCTGGGCGCACGCCATGGCGAAACCCTGATCCATGCCGCCCGGGAGCTGGCCGAACTGCCGCCGGCCAACAGCCAGCGCCGGCCGATCAAGGTTTCCGAACGCAACGACGAACAACGCCTCTGGGAAACCGCCCAACCGGCGGACAACGATTTCTACGCCTGGGTGGCCGGCGAGTCGGCCACGGTGATGAACATTCGCCGCCACCTGATCAACGAGCGCGGCCAGGAGCGTCGCAACCTGACCCTGATGGGCTACTGGCGCCTGGGCAGCTCCCTGGGTTGAGCCCCACCAACCGCCCCACCCTCTTCCCTGTAGCCGCTGCCGAGGCCGCGAAGCTGCACAAAGGCCCGCCGGACCTTGCTTGGCGATCGCCAGCCGAACCCCTGGCGAGCTCGGGATTCTTGCCTCCCTGCGGGCCGTGCGCAGCCTGCGCCAGTGGCTACAGCAAGCAAGTGTGTAGCCGCTAGGAAACCGCGGCTACCGGTTGCAGGTGGCGGCGGCGATGCACCTCCAGATGGCCCTTGAGCAGGCTCAGCACCTTGGCCTCGTGCTCGTGGATGAAGAAGTGCCCGCCCGCCAGCATGTCCACCGAAAAACTGCCGTGGGTTTCCTTGCTCCAGCCGATCAGTTGCTCGGTGGTGGCGCGATCCGTCTTGCCGCCCAGCACATGCACCGGGCAATTGAGCAGTGGCCGTTGCACCGGACGAAAGCGCCCGCACAAGAGAAAGTCGGCCCGCAGGATCGGCAAGGTCAGGCTCATCAGTTCCTGGTTGGCCAGCACTTCTTCACTGGTGCCGTTGAGGGTGCGCAACTGTTCGATCAGTTGCTCATCGGTCTTGGGCTCGGCAAACCCCCGGTCGTATTCGGTGCGCAGGGTCGGCGCAGCAGTGCCCGAGGCGAACAGCGCCACCGGCTCCGGGCACCCCAGGGCGCGTAGGGCATGGGCCAGTTCGCAGGCCAGCAAAGCGCCCAGGCTGTGGCCGAACAGGGCGTAAGGCGTGCGCAGCGTGCCCCGGATTTCCAGGGCAAGCTGCCGCGCCAGCTCGCGCATGTCGGTGTGCAGCGGCTCGGCATAACGGGCGCCACGCCCGGGCAGCTCCAGCGGTTGCAGGTGCAGCCACTGCGGCAGCTTGCGGCGCCAGCGGCTGTAGACCATGGCGCTGGCGCCGGAATACGGCAGGCACAGCAGGTTCAACTGAGTCACGGTTATTCCCTCGACGGATGGACGCTAAAGAAACGCAGCACGAGGGGAACAAATTAGTCCACCGATCAGCTCAGCGCATGCGCCGATAGCTCTGCAACGCCGCCCCCAGTACCACCGCGCCGCCCGCCAGGGCCAGCCAAAAGCCGCTGCGGGCGCCGAACTGGTCCACCAGCGCTCCGGACCCCGCGGCCCCCAGGGCCACGCCGATGCTCAGGCCGGTGACCAGCCAGGTCAGGCCCTCGGTGAGCTTGGCCGGCGGCACGCTGCGTTCCACCAGGGCCATGGCGACGATCAGGGTCGGCGAGAAAAACAGTCCGGCAACGAACACCGCCAGGGACAGGCCGAGGATGTTGCTCGCCAGCAGCAGCGGCAAGGTGGTCAGCGCCGTGGCGATGCCGCCGTACATGAACAGCCGGGGCAAGGGCGTGGCCAGTTTCAGGGCGCCAAAGGCGATGCCCGCCAGGCATGAGCCGATGGCGTACACCGAGAGCACAATGCTCGCTGCCGCCGGCTGCCCCTGTTGCTGGGCGAAGGCCACGCTGACCACGTCCACCACCCCGACGATGGTGCCCATGGCGGTCATCAGCAACAGCAGCAGGCGGATTTCCACCGAACGAATGATCGAGCCAGCGTGCCCTTCCTCATGGGGATGGACCGGCGGTTCGGTGCTTTTCTGCATGACGAACACACTGACCCCCAGCACCAGCATCAGCAGCGCCGCCAGGGGCCCGGCTTCGGGAAACAGGCCGACGCTGAGGCCCACCGACAAGGGCGGGCCGACAATGAAGCAGACCTCATCGAGCACCGACTCCAGGGCATAGGCGGTCTGCAGCTGCGGCTGGCCGCGGTACAGCTCGGTCCAGCGGGCACGAACCATGGCCGACATGCTGGGCATGCAGCCGGCCAGGGCAGCGCAGAGGAACAGGGTCCAATGCGGGGCCTGCAAGCGGGTGCACAGCAGCAGGGCCAGCAGCGCCCCGCCCCCCAGGCCGGCGGCCAGGGGCAATATCCGGCTCTGGCCGTAACGGTCCACCAGGCGCGATACCTGGGGCGCGCAGAACGCCGTGGCCAGGGCGAACGTCGCCGCCACCGAGCCGGCCAGGGCGTACCCGCCGTGCAGTTGAGCCAGCATGGTGATCAGGCCGATGCCGGTCATGGAGATCGGCATGCGCGCGATCATCCCGGCCAGCACAAAGGCCCGGCTGCCGGGGGCCTTGAACAGTTCGCGGTAGGGGTTTGCCATTTACAACGACTCCTTGGGGGGCTGCAACTTGCCACAAAGGGCAGGCACAGCAGAAACACATACGCCTCGTATGTTAAAAATCATGTAAACATACGCCTCGTATGTCAACCCGCCATTTGTTGGAGAACTGTGTCCATGAGCAGCCGCCCACGCGCCGCGATGATCGAGCAAACCCGCGCCAGGCTGATTGCCAGCGCGCGCCAGGCCTTTGCCCGCCTGGGCTACGCCAAGACCTCGATGGACGACCTGACCGCCGAAGCCGGGCTGACACGAGGCGCGCTGTATCACCACTTCGGTGACAAGCAGGGGTTGCTGGCGGCGGTGGTGGAGCAGATCGACAGTGAAATGGATGAGCGCCTGGAGGCCATTTCCGCAGCGGCCAGTGATCCCTGGCAAGGCTTTGCCCAGCGCTGCCGGGCCTACCTGGAAATGGCCCAGGAAGCCGAAATCCGCCGCATCGTCCTGCAGGATGCCCGGGCCGTGCTGGGGCAACGGCAGCCAGCCGAGGAACACTGCATCGACTCCCTCAGCCGCCGCCTGCAAGCGCTGGTCGAAGCCGGGCTGATCACGCCCGCGCCGAGCCAGGCCCTGGCGCGCCTGATCAATGGCAGCCTGGTGGACGCGGCGCTGTGGATCGCCGCCGCCGAGCAGCCCGGGCAACGCCTGCAACAAGCCCTGCAAGCGCTTGAGCTGCTACTGCGCGGGTTGCAACCACCGCGCTGAACTGAACTCCTGAACCGCGTCCGGGGTCAGCACAACAGGGGCCACTGATGCGTTGCGTGTCGCATGGGCGCATCAGCCCCGGCCTTCGACAGCGGCGACAGGAGTGCAGTGCATGCAGATATCCCTCGACCAGCAGGTAGCCCTGGTCACTGGCGCCAGCTCCGGCATTGGCGCCGCCACCGCAATCGCCCTGGCGGCGGCCGGTGCCAGCGTGGTGCTCAACTACAACTCCCAGGCCGCGCCGGCCGAGCAGTTGGCCGCGCGGATCAATGCCGAAGGCGGCCGGGCCATTGCCATTGGCGCCGATGTAGCCGATGAGGCCCAGGTCGAGGCGCTGTTCGCCCAGGCCATCGAGGCCTTTGGTTTTCTCGACATCCTGGTGGCCAATTCCGGCCTGCAAAAGGATGGGCCGGCCGCCAGCCTGAGCCTGGACGACTGGAACCGGGTGATCGGCGTCAATCTCACCGGGCAGTTCCTCTGCGCTCGCGCGGCGCTGAACATCTTCCAGCGCCAGGGGGTGCGCGCCGGGGTGTCCAAGGCGGCGGGCAAGATCATCCACATGAGTTCGGTGCACCAGTTGATTCCCTGGGCCGGGCACGTGAATTACGCGGCTTCCAAGGGCGGCGTGGACATGCTGATGCGCACCCTGGCCCAGGAAGTCAGCCAGCAGCGGATCCGCATCAATGGCATCGCCCCGGGGGCGATCCGCACCGCCATCAACCGCACCGCCACCGAGGGCGCGGCAGAGCAGGAACTGCTCAAGCTGATTCCCTACGGCCGGGTCGGCGACCCCGAGGATGTGGCCAATGCCGCGCTATGGCTGGCCTCGGACGCCTCCGACTATGTGGTCGGCAGCACCCTGTTCATCGACGGCGGCATGAGCCTCTATCCGGAGTTTCGCGGCAATGGCTGAGCAGCATCCCACGGCACAACGCCCCATCGACGCCCACGGCATCATCGGCGACATGCGCAGCGCCGCCCTGGTCGACGACCAGGGCAGCATCGATTTCTTCTGCTGGCCGGAGTTCGACAGCCCGAGCATCTTCTGCTCGCTGCTGGACTCCCCCGCCGCCGGGATCTTCGAACTGGCACCGGTGCTGGCCGACGCCCGGCGCCAGCAGATCTACCTGCCCGACAGCAACGTCCTGCAGACCCGCTGGCTGGGAACCGAGGCGGTGGTGGAAGTCACCGACCTGCTGACCATCGACGACGACCCCGAGCAGCTGCCGCTGCTGATCCGCCGGGTACGGGTGGTCAGCGGCCAGGCCACCCTGCGCCTGCACTGTGCGCCGCGCCTGGACTATGGGCGGGCCGCCACCGGGGCACGACAGGAAGGCGACTCGGTGTGCTTCGAAGCCCCCGGGCAGCCCGGGCTGCGCCTGCTGGGCGACCAGCCGCTTTACCTTGAACGGGACTCGGCGCGGGCCGAGTTCGTGCTGCAACAGGGCCAGGGCGCCGAATTCATCCTCGGTGGCGTCGACGATCTGCGGGTGCGGCACGGCGATAGCGAGCTGCACCTTACGCGCACCCTGAAGTTCTGGCGCGACTGGATCGGCCAGTCCAACTACCGCGGCCGCTGGCGCGAGATGGTCAACCGTTCGGCCCTGGCGCTGAAACTGCTGACCTCCAGGCGCCATGGCGCGATCCTCGCGGCGGCCACCTTCGGCCTGCCGGAAAGCCCCGGCGGCGAACGCAACTGGGACTACCGCTACACCTGGGTACGCGACGCCTCGTTCACCGTCTACGCCTTCATGCGCCTGGGCTTCGTCGAGGAGGCCAACGCCTACATGGGCTGGCTGCGGGGCCGGGTCAGCGACTGCCATGGGCAACCGATGAAGCTCAATATCCTGTACGGCATCGACGGCCGCCAGGAGTTGCCGGAGACCGAGCTTGGGCACCTCTCCGGGCACGGCGGCGCGCAACCGGTGCGCATCGGCAACCAGGCCTACGACCAGGTGCAGCTGGATATCTTCGGCGAGCTGCTGGATGCGGTGTACCTAGTGAACAAGTACGGCGAGGCCATCTCCCACGAAGGCTGGAAACACACGGTACAGGTGGTGGACCAGGTCTGTGACAGCTGGCAGAGCAAGGATGTGGGCATCTGGGAGATGCGCGGCGAGCAGCACCACTTCCTGCACTCGCGGCTGATGTGCTGGGTGGCGGTGGACCGCGCCATCCGCCTGGCCTCCAAGCGTTCGCTGCCGGCCCCCTTCGCCCGCTGGGACCAGACCCGGCAAGCCATCTACGACGATATCTGGAGCCGGTTCTGGAACCAGGAGCACGGGCATTTTGTCCAGCACATCGGCAGTACCGCCCTGGACGGTTCGATGCTGCTGATGCCCCTGGTGCGCTTTGTCAGCGCCAAGGACCCGCGCTGGCTGGCGACCCTGGATGCCATCGAAAAGAGCCTGGTGCGTGACGGCATGGTCTACCGCTACCGCAATGACGACAGCCAGATCGACGGCCTGGCCGGCACCGAAGGCGCCTTCGCCGCCTGCTCGTTCTGGTACGTCGAATGCCTGGCCCGGGCCGGGCGCCTGGAGCAGGCGCACCTGGAGTTCGAGCAACTGCTGCGCTACGCCAACCCCCTGGGCCTGTACGCCGAGGAGTTCGACAGCCACGGCCGCCACCTGGGCAACACGCCCCAGGCCCTGACGCACCTGGCGCTGATCAGCGCGGCAAGTTTTCTCGACCGGCGCTTGAGTGGCGACAAGAGCGTCTGGCAACCTTGAGCCCGGCCCCGGTGCTGAGACCGGGGCGCTCTTCCCTTGGTGCCCGACAGAAATGGAACTCGCCCCATGCCCGACTCGCCGATCATCGCCGTGATGATCCATGCCGCCGACTGGCGTGCCGCCACCCATTGGTACGCCCAGGCCTTTCCCCAGGCCCGCCGGGTGCTGCACGAGCCGGATGATTTCGGCCATTTGCAGCTCGCGGGCCTGTCCCTGGAAATCGTCCCCTGCGACGCCAAGGTCGGCCAGGGGCCGGCGGGCACGGTGGTGTACTGGCAGGTCGCCGATCTGCCCGGCCAGGTGCAGCGCCTGACCGGGCTGGGTGGGCGCCTGTATCGCGGGCCCATGGTCATTGAAGGCGGCGACTCGATCTGCCAGGTGCAGGACCCCTGGGGCAACTGCATCGGCCTGCGCCAGCCGGCCCGTTTGGGGCAAGCGTCATGAACCAGGTGCTGCTGATCATCGACGTGCAACCCTGCTTCAACCCTCCGCAGTGGCTGGTGGACGGCATCAACCGCCTGCTCGGGCGCATGCCCTCGGTGGCCACGGTGGAGCGCCATGATGAAAGCCGCACGCCCTTCGCCCGGCAACTGGGCTGGCAGCCGGCGGTGGATGACCAGAGCCTGGTGGCCGCCGACAAGGTCTTCATCAAGCACGGCTACGGGCCGACGACGGAGATTCTCGAGCACCTCAAAAGCCTCGCCCCCGAGCGCGTGCTGGTGTGCGGTATCCAGACCGACACCTGCGTGCTGGCCGCAGGTTTTGCCCTGTTCGATGCCGGCTTGCAGCCGACCCTGCTCACCGACCTGACCGTTGGTTCGTCCCTGGACCGCAGCGGCGGCCTGGGCATCGACCTGTGGCGGCATCACTTCAAGCACCTGGCCCGCAGCGACGAACTCTAGGGGCTGGCTTGCCGGCGAAGGCGATCTTGCGGGCCACACAGCGCTAGAGTCCGCACTCGCGCTCCTTCACCAGGCCCCTCATGAGCTTCACCGGCGGCCTGCGCTGCTACGTGCACATCAACCCCGAACCGTAGGGCCACAGTTCCCTGGAAGACATCCGCCGGCTGCTGGCGCGACGCCCACGGGCTGCATGCCGCTAAGGCTTGAGGACAGCACGCAAGTTTTGCGCTAGCTTTTCCCGGCCCACCGGATCCGGAGTCGTCATGCCCAGCCCAGCCTCCCTGCACCAGGTCAGCACCCCCAGCCTGCATATCGCCTATGAGGAACATGGCCCGCGCAGCGCCGAACCGGTGATCCTGCTCCACGGGTTTCCCTACGACCCGCGGGCCTACGACGAGATCGCCCCGCCGCTGGCCGAGCGCGGCTATCGGGTCATCGTTCCCTACCTGCGGGGCTACGGCCCGACGCGCTTTGTCAGCGAGCAGATCATGCGCTCCGGGCAGCAGGCGGCCCTGGCCCGGGACCTGCTGGAGCTGATGGACGCCCTGCACCTGCCCCAGGCCACCCTCGCCGGCTACGACTGGGGTGGGCGCGCCGCGTGCATCGTCGCGGCGCTGTGGCCGCAGCGGGTCAAGGGCCTGATGAGCGCCGACGGCTACAACATCCAGGACATTCCCCGGGCCATCGAGCCCCGGGCGCCGGAGACCGAGCTGCGGCTGTGGTACCAGTACTACTTCAATACCCAGCGCGGGGTGGACGGCCTGACGGCCAACCGCCGGGAATTCTGCGAGCTGTTGTGGCGCCTGTGGTCGCCAACCTGGAAACAAGGGCCGGGGCTCTATGGCCTGAGCGCGCCCTCTTTCGACAACCCGGACTTCGTCGCGGTGGTGATCCATTCCTACCGCCATCGCTTCGGCTATGTGCCGGGCGACCCGGGCCTGGAAAGCATCGAGCGGGCGCTGGAGGCGCAACCGCCGATCCGGGTGCCGACCATCGCCCTGTGCGGCGCTGACGACGGCGTCGGCCCGGCCACCGAGCCGGACCCCGATGTCGGTCTGTTCAGTGGGCCCTATCAGCGGCGGATCCTCCCGGGGATCGGCCACAACCTGCCCCAGGAAGCGCCGCAAGCCACCCTCGACGCGCTGCTGGAGTTGCTCGGCAAGCCCTGAGATGGGCACCGGCGCACGCCATGGGCCGGAAAAAATCGGTACACTTCGCGGCCTCGATCCCCCCACAGGACATGGAATGTTATCTGTCGCCGCTTCTCCCCGACCCGGCCTGCGCCGGGCCCTGGTGCTCTGGCTGTATGCCGTCGGCGCCGGCCACCTGCTGGCCGGGCTGCTGCTGACCTGGGCCGGCCACAGTGGCCTGTTCAACGATTACCTCGCGGGCATCGAACAGGCCTTCTGGGGCGCCGCCGCGCCGGCACCGGCGCGGGCCCAGCAGATCTGGTGGCTGGGGCTGTTCGGCGCCACCCTGCAAAGCTATTCGCTGTTCCTGCTGGGGCTGGTGCACCTGGGCAACCGCCTGCGGGCCCCTGCCGCCTGGGCCTGTCTGATGGCCGGGATTGTGCTGTGGGCGCCCCAGGACATGTGGCTGTCCTGGCAGATGAACATGACCGCCCACCTGTGGATCGACAGCTTCGCCCTGCTGGTGCTGCTGCCGCCGTTACTGTGGCTGCAGCGCCACGACCGCCGTACCTCTCGTCTTCCCTCGTAAAAGGACTTCACCATCGTGGCTGATTTGCCAATCCTGCAGTGGGCTATCGCCCTGTTGCTCGCCCAGGGCGTGCTCGGCGCCCTGGATACTCTCTACCATCACGAACTCACCGTGGCTCTGCCGCAGCGTCACAGCGCCCGCAAGGAGCTCAGCATCCATGCCCTGCGCTCGTGCTTCTACGGCGTGCTGTTCATGGGCATCGCCCACCTGGCGTTCCAGGGCATCTGGGCCCTGGTGATCGCCCTGCTGTTCGCCCTGGAAATCGGCCTGACCCTGTGGGACTTCGTGGTCGAGGATCGCAGCCGCAAGCTGCCGGCCATCGAACGCATCATGCACACCGTGCTGGCGATCAACGCCGGGGCCTTCTTCGCCCTGTACGGCCTGCAACTGCTGGAATGGTCACGCCTGCCCAGTGCCTTGAATCCCATCGACCTGGGCTGGCAGGGCTGGGCCCTGAGCCTGTTCGCCGTGGGCGTCACCGCCTCGGGCATCCGCGACGGCCTGGCGGCGCTGCGCCTGCAACGCCAGGGCCAGGGCGCCAACCCCTTTGCCGGTGGCAGCGGCAAGCGGGTGCTGGTCACCGGTGGCACCGGTTTTATCGGCGAGACCCTGGTCAACCAACTGCTGGATGCCGGGCACACGGTCAGCGTGCTGGCCCGGGACCCGCTGCGCGCCGCCTACCTGTTCGACGGTCGTGCCCGTTGCCTGCGCTCGCTGAGCAAGCTGGGCCACGGCGAAGCCTTCGACGTGATCATCAACCTGGCCGGTGCCCCGGTGGCCGGGCCGCGCTGGTCGGCCAAGCGCCAGGCGCAACTGCTGGCCAGCCGGGTCGGCACCACCGAAGCCCTGCTCAACTGGCTGCAACACGTCCAGCACAAGCCGGAGCTGTGGATCCAGGCTTCGGCCATCGGCTTCTATGGCGTGCGCGACGCCAGCCAGAGCCTGGATGAAAACGCCGAGCGCGGCGAGGGCTTCATGGCCGACCTGTGCGCGCGCTGGGAATCATCGGCGGAACCGGCCACCCGCTTCGGCGTGCGCCAGGTGGTGCTGCGCCTGGGGATCGTCTTCGGTCCCGGCGGCGCCCTGAAGCCATTGCTGATGCCCTTCCATTTCGGCTTTGGCGGACGCATGGGCGATGGCCGGCAGATCATGAGCTGGGTACACCGCGACGACGTGTTGCAGGTGATGGCCCGGGCCATGAACGACCCGTCCCTGTCCGGCACCTACAACATGGTGGCGCCGGAAGCGGTGAGCCAGGGCACCTTCGCCACTACTGTCGGCAAGGTGCTCAAGCGCCCGGTGTGGCTGCACGTGCCGGCTGCGCCGGTACGGGCCCTGGCCGGGGAGATGGCCGAGCTGTTCTTCGATGGCCAGAAGGTAGTGCCGGCGCGCCTGCTGCAGGCCGGCTACCGCTTCCGTTACCCAACCCTGGACGCCGCCCTGCGCGACCTGACCTGAGCTGAGGAATGCCCATGAGCAAGCCCCTGTTGTACCTGCTGGCGGGCAATGGCAGCGCCGCCGACTGGTGGGACGATGCCCTGCCGCACTTCCAGCGCTATCAGGTGCAGCCCCTGGAGCTGCCGGGGTTTGGCGACAACCCGCTGCCGCCCTGCCAGGACCTGGGTGAATACGCCGAGGCCCTGCTGGGCATGACCGAGCCGGGCCAGGGGATTGTCGCGGTGGGGGTCAGCGCGCTGATCGTGCTGCACGCCATGCAGCGCCGCCCGGGGCACTTCTGCCGCAGTGTGCTGTTGTCGCCGGTGGGGGCCTTTCTCTGGCAACGGCGCTTGCCGGCGCTGATGTCGCCGCTGCCCGCGCGCTTGCTGATTCATGGCTTGCTCAGCCATAAACCGACCCTGTTCGCTGGCAAGTTCTCGCGCCAGCCGTGGTCGGCCCAGCAGTACCGGCGCATGGGCGCCGGCTATGGTCGGTGCCGGGCCTTCGTACCGCTGTGGGAGCAACTGCGGGCCGATACCGCGCTGCCGCTGCTGGAGTGGATCAAGGACCCGGTGCAACTGGTCTGGGGCGACCAGGACCGGCTGCTGGGGATTGCCCAGGCCGCAGCCTGGTCGGCCATCCTGGCCCGGGCCGACCTGCGGGTCAGCCTGCGGCCGGGCTGGGGCCATTACCCCTGGATCGACCACCCCGCCGAGTTCGTCGCCTGGCTGGAATCCGCCGACAACGGCTTCGTCGCCCACACCAAGGGCGGCCGCCTGCGCCTGGCGGAGCTGGCCGGCCAGCCGGTGCCCAGCGCCCTGTCCCTGGACAGCGCCAGCGACCCGCATCTGCCGGTCCTGCTCGCCAGCCAGCCTGCGGCGCTGTGGGCGGTGCGTTCCTCCAGCTACGGCGAGGACCAGGCCGACTCTGCCAATGCCGGCTTGAGCACCACTTACCTGCGGGTGCCCAGCGAGCAAGTGCCCGGGCGCATCAGCGAACTGCGCGATGCCGGGGTCGAGGAAGTGGTGGTGCAGCGCTTTATCCAGCCGACCCTGTCGGGGATCGCCTTCGTCCGTCACCTGGCGGTGGAACTGGAGTGGGTCGAGGGCCATCTGGAAAGCCTTGCCGACGGTCAGGTCAGCCCGCAGCGGGCGATCCTTTCACGCCTGGGCGCGGCCTGGGAAAGCGGCCATTTCGCCACCACCCGAGGCCTGAGCGCCAGCGCCCTGTGGGACTTCCTGCAAGGGGTGCTCAAGACCTTCCACTACGTGCCCGGTGATGTGGAATGGGCCTGGGACGGCCAGCAACTGTGGCTGCTGCAGTACCGCCCCATCAGCGACTACGGCTGGCGCCGGCACCTGACCGCGGCCAATATCGCCGAGATCCTGCCACCGCAACCCAGCCGTTTCGTCGAGTACGGCCAGCGCCGCGCGGCGGCGAGCATTCCGGCGATCATGGCGCGCTGGGACGCCCGTGTACTGCAGGACAACGAGCCCTTCACCGCAGTGTTCGGCGGTGCTTCCTATATCAACAATGACCTGTTCCTGGCGCGGCTGGCCGACTGGGGCCTGCCCTCCTCCAGCTATGCCGGCGAGGTGGGCGGCGCCACCCCGCAGCTGCCCTTGCGGCCCCTGCGCCTGTTGCGCTCGCTGCCACGGTTCCTGCGCATGCAGCACATCGCCCGCGGCCACCTGCTGAGCCTGGAGCCGGGCCTGCGGCGCTTCGACCGGGAACTGGCGCAGTTGCACGCCGCCGGGGCCGACGGCCAGCAACTGGCAGACTGGTTCAGCCGCTTCTATGTGTTCGTGGTGCAGGGCAACCTGTGCATCGCCACCGCCCTGGCCAGCAGTGGCGGCGCGCTGCTGGGGCGTCCGCCCACCGCCTACGACAACCTGGACAACAGCCCCCATCGCCTGCCCTGGGAAACCGACCCCGGCACCCCGCGCCCGCAGTGCGCCGAGTTGCCGTTGCAAGCCTTCCCGCACTGGAGCCCGGCCATCACCCTGGTCCACCGCCTGGGCTTGCCGGGCATGCGCGGCTATTACCTGCAAGTGCGCGAGTGGTACCGGGACAACCTGATGCGGATCTTCTTCCGCCTGCACCACGCCGTGCCCGAGGCTGATCGCGGCTACTGGTTCGCCCCCCATGAGCAGGTGCGCAACCGTGGCGGCAGCTTCTGGCAGGACGGCCGCGAAGGCAGCGAGCAGGCGGCGGGGTTCATGATCTACCCGGGCCAGGTCCAGGGCGTGCTGGGGGTCGACATTCTGCTGGAGGACACCCTCGACCCCGGGCGCCATGCCCACTATCAGCAGGCCCGGGCAGTGATCGCACGCATGGGCGGGCGCCTGTCCCACGGTTCGACCCTGTTGCGCGAACTGCGCAAGCCCTCGGCGGTACTGCCCCAGGTAGACCCGACCTGGATCGGTCGCGAAGTGCTGTATGCCGACGGCCAACTAAGCCTGGTAGAAGGCTGAAACCCGCGCTCAGGGCTGCACAATGCTGGCGAAGCGTTCGCGGTAGGCCTGGGGCGTCACGCCCAGGGCCCGCAGCACGCTGCGACGCAGGGTTTCCTCGCTACCGAAACCGCACTGGGCGGCGATGCGCTTGATCGGCAGGGTGCTGTCGGCCAACAGGCGCCTGGCGCATTCCACACGGATCAGTTCAATGGCCCGGGCCGGGGTCTGGCCGGTGTCGGCGCGGTAGTGACGGACGAAACTGCGCTCGCTCATTCCCGCCTGCTCGGCCAGCACTGGCACCGTCAGTTCGCGGTCCAGGTGCTCGGCGATCCAGGCGTGCAGCCGGTCGAAACGCCCACCCTGGTTCTGCAGCGACAGGGTTACGCTGAACTGCGACTGGCCCCCCGGGCGCTTGAGAAACACCACCAGTTGCCGCGCCACTTCCAGCGCCACTGCGCGCCCCAGGTCGGCCTCCACCAGGGCCAGGGCCAGGTCGATGCCGGCGGTGACCCCGGCCGAGGTCCACACCGGGCCATCGTTGATGAAGATCGGATTGGCCTCCACCTGCAATTGCGGATATTGCTCGGCCAACTGCTCGCAGCGGGTCCAGTGGGTGACCACCCGGCGCCCGTCCAGCCAGCCGCTGGCGGCCAGCAGAAAGGCCCCGGTGCAGACCGACGCCACCCGCCGTGACGCCGCAGCCCGGGCCGCCACCCAGGCCACCAGTTCAGGATCACGGGCCGCCTCGTAGACGCCCCAGCCACCGGCAACGATCAAGGTGTCGCAGGGCTCTTGCGGCAGCGGCAGCGGCTCGGCCAGCAGCGCCAGCCCCGAGGAGCTCAGGGTCGCCCCGCCCGGGCTGGCAATCACCCGCGGGTGGTAGGGCAAGGGCAGGCCCAGGCCGCGGGCCCGGTCATTGGCCGAGGCGAACACCTGCAGCGGCCCGCTGACATCCAGCAACTGGGCATTGGCGAAGGCCAGGACAAACACGTTTTTCGGCGCAGTGGGCATGGTTGGCGTAAATCGAGGGCTGGTTGGCGTATGCGCCAAATCCTAGAGCGCTAGAGTCAAGCCGTCCACTTTATCGACACAAGGAACAGGCAATGGCAGTGCAGATAGGTTTTCTGTTGTTCCCCAAAGTCCAGCAACTGGACCTGACCGGCCCCCACGACGTACTGGCCTCGCTGCCGGATGTGCAGGTGCACCTGATCTGGAAGGAGCCGGGGCCGGTGGTGGCCAGCTCGGGGCTGGTGCTGCAGGCCACCACAAGCTTCGCCGACTGCCCGCCGCTGGATGTGATCTGCATCCCCGGCGGTACCGGGGTCGGGGCGCTGATGGAAGACCCGCAGGCCCTGGCGTTCATCCGCCAACAGGCCGCCCGGGCGCGCTACGTGACCTCGGTGTGCACCGGCTCCCTGGTGCTCGGCGCCGCGGGCCTGCTCCAGGGCAAGCGCGCCACCACCCACTGGGCCTACCACGAACTGCTGGCGCCACTGGGGGCGATACCGGTGCATGAGCGGGTGGTGCGTGACGGCAACCTGCTGACCGGCGGCGGTATCACCGCCGGCATCGACTTCGCCCTGACCCTGGCCGCCGAACTGTTCGACGCCGCCACCGCGCAGCGGGTACAGCTGCAACTGGAGTACGCCCCGGCGCCACCGTTCAATGCCGGCAGCCCGGATACCGCCCCCGCCAGCGTGGTGCAGCAGGCCCGCCAGCGCGCCGCGGATTCGCTGCACAAGCGCCGGGAAATCACCCTGCGCGCGGCCGCACGGCTGGCAGCCGGCTGAGCCTTCAGGCACGGCGCACCGGGCCCTGGCGGGCATTGCCCAGCAACTGGGTGATGGCACCATCGCCATAGGTGCGCTCGACCCTGGAAATCACCACCTGATAACCGGCGTACCAGCGCCGGTACTGGCGCTTGGCTTCGATGTGCCTGGGGTGGCTGGCAAAGGCCTGGATCGAGGCTTCGTCCTCCCAGTAATAGCTGGCGTTGATCAGCCCCTGGTCGGCGCTGGTCCAGGATTGGGCGCCGACGAAGCCCGGCAGGCTGATGGCAATTTCGTCGATCAGCGCGCTGAGGCGGTGGAACTCCTCGTCGCGCTGGCCCGGCTGGTAGATAAAGGCGGCGATGTACATGGTCAAACTCCATTGGCTGATGAATCAGAACGGACGCGCCAGCAGCGCCAGGCGCAGGGCCAGGGCCAGCAGCACCGCCGCCAGCAGCCAGGATTGCCAGCGGGCCAGCCGCGAATCGCTGCCGGGCAAGCCACGACGCAAGGCCGCGCCGAAGATCCCCAGGCTGGTATGGAAGACCCCGCTGACCAGGGTCAGCAGCAAGCCCAGGACCACCAGTTGCACAGCGATGCTGCCGTGCTCGGGGCGCACGAACTGCGGCAGGAACACCATGAAGAACAGCAGCGCCTTGGGATTCAGCAGGCTGTTGCACAGGGCCCGGACAAACACCGTGGCCAGCGGCACCCGGGGTGTATCGGCAAGGTCCAGCCCCCCCCGCTGGCCCAGGGCCTTCCAGGCCAGCCACAGCAAGTAGGCAACCCCGGCATAGCGGATCAGGTCGAACGCCGGCGGCCAGCTGGCCACCACGGCGGTGACGCCCGTGGCCGTGAGCAGGGTCAGGCCGATATCCGCTGCGCCGATCCCCAGCCCCGATGCCACCCCACCGCGCCAGCCATAGACTGCGCCGTGGCTGATGACGAAAGCCATGTTGGGTCCCGGCGACAGCAGCAACAGCAGCACGGCGCCGAGGAAGATCGACAGGGTGGAAAGGTCCGGCATGTGAGCGCTCCTGCGCAAAAGCCGCTAGATTAGGCGCCCTATCTGATACAAACAAAAAAGTGTTCTAGATACACAAGGTGGCCGAGCATGCGCCGTACCCGCTACAAAACCATCGTCGATCACTTCGCCCAGCGCATCCGCGCCGGCCAGCTGTGCCCAGGCACTCAGCTACCGACGGTGCGGGCGCTGATGGCCAGCGAGCAGGTGGCGCTGGCCACGGCGCTGCGGGTGTATCACGAGCTGGAAGCCATCGGCCTGGTGGTGGGCGAGCCCGGGCGCGGCACCTTTGTCCGCGACACCAGCCTGCCCCGGGGCATGGGCCTGGAACAGCACCCGGCCAGTGCCGCCTCGGTGGACCTGGCGTTCAACTACCCGTCCCTGCCCGGCCAGGCGGAAAGCCTGCGCGAGGGGCTGCGGGCGATAGCCGCCTCCGGCGACCTGGATGCCCTGCTGCATTCCTCGCCCCAGGGCGGCCGCCCCCATGAGCGCCAGACCGCGGCGCGGCACCTGCGCAACCGCGAGATCCGCGTCGCCGCCGAGCAGGTGCTGATCGTCAACGGCGCCCAGCAGGGGCTGGCGGTGAGCCTGCTGGCGCTACTCCAGCCCGGGGACATCCTGGCAGTGGACGCCCTGACCTACCCCGGCCTCAAGACCCTGGCCCAGGTCCATCGCCTGGACCTCGAAGCGCTGCCCCAGCACAACGGCCAGATGGACCTCGACGCCCTGCAGGCCCTGTGCCGCCGGCGCCCAGTGCGGGCGCTGTACTGCATGCCGACCCTGCACAACCCCCTGGGCACGGTGATGCCCCTGGCCGAACGCCGGCGCCTGGCGCAACTGGCCCGCGAGCATGACCTGCTGCTGATCGAGGACGGCGCCTACGCCTTCCTCGCCGAACCGGCCCCGCCGCCGCTGCAGACCCTGGCCCCGGAGCGCACGCTGTATATTTCCGGGCTGTCGAAAAGCGTCGCCTCGGGCTTGCGCCTGGGGTTTATCGTCGCGCCCCTGGAGATGATCCCGGCCCTGGAACGGGCGATCCGCGTGTCCACCTGGAGCACCCCGTCGCTGACCGTGACCCTGGGCTGTCGCTGGATCGAGTCGGGGCTGGTGGACAGCCTGGAAGAACAGAAGCGCAACGATGCCCGCAGCCGCCAGCAACTGGCCCGGAGGGTGCTCAAGGGCTGCGATTACCAGGCCTATGGCTCATCGTATTTTCTCTGGCTGAAACTGCCGGAAGGACGGCGGGCCGATGCCGTGGTGGCGGCCCTGGAACATCAGGGGGTAACGGTGACCTCGGCCGAGCCCTTCGCCACCACCGCCCATGTGCCCCAGGCCTTGCGCCTGGCCCTGGGCTCCATCGGCCTGCCGCTGCTGGAGCAGGCTCTGGAAAAGGTCCGCAACGAAATCACCCGCTAAGCACACCTGCAGAAGCCCGCGCTTAGCGTCGGGCTGAAAAGAACCTGCCACGTTCATGTTCCGCTGCGTGAAGTATCAAAGCGGCCACCACACCCAGGCTGCAGGCACGAAATGCCGGA
This sequence comes from Pseudomonas sp. NFPP12, assembly GCF_900103205.1. NCBI lineage: Bacteria > Pseudomonadati > Pseudomonadota > Gammaproteobacteria > Pseudomonadales > Pseudomonadaceae > Pseudomonas > Pseudomonas sp. NFPP12. The sequence continues at coordinate 36,313 of NZ_FMWW01000010.1, read as the reverse complement.
CGAAAAAAAACCCGCCGAAGCGGGTTTTTTCCAAGACCATCATGACTTCCTGTCTGCAGCATCCGTGCTAATGGTCGACCTTCCCTGATCCTGAGCGCTTCCTGCGCTGCAGTTGTGGGAAAGAAGATTAAACACAAAGCCCGGTGCGCAGAAGGCGCATTGAATTACAGCGCGTGTAGGAAATTCGCTATACCGCACTTACGCAAACCCCTAGTTCACCCCTCCAGTGCCTGGGCGGCCAAAGCCGCGAGCTTGAGCTGGTGCTGCGCCCCGGGCTGATGATCGTCCTGGAGAAACCAGGCAGCGGACAAACCACTGAAGGCCAGCACCCACTGCACCAGCCGGCGCGGCTCCAGCTGCGCCGCCCGGGCAATCACCTGCACCTGGCGGGCAAAGCGCACAGGGTCGGTGGCGCTGGGCAGGTCCGGGTTGCAGATCAGGTTGGCGAAATCGAAGGTGCGCTCGCCATGGACCCGCTTGGGGTCGATCACCCGCCAGCCGCGCTCGGCGAAGTCCAGCACATTGTCGTGGTGTATATCGCCATGCAGCACCACCGGTTCCCGGGGCGTGGCCAACAGGTGCTCGGCTTCGGCCAGGCAGCGCAGGAACAACCCGCCCTGCTGCGGCGCCGCCTCGCGCAGGTCGGCAAACCAGCGATCCAGCGACACCAGCGGCGGCCGCGGTTGTGCCCGTGGCCGGTGCAACTGTTGCAGGGTGGCGCAGACGATATGGCTGACCTCATCGTGCTGGCCCGCCAGGGCCATGCGCATCAGCGAACCCTTGCCCATGGCGCGCTCCATCAGCAGGGCATCGCCTTGCTGGGCATGAACCCGCGCCGCCCCCTCCCCGGCCCACCAGGCCATCAGCCGGTTGCCGGCCTGCTCGTGTTCATCCAGGGCAATCTTCAACATGGCCGGCGCACCGTCTTGCAGACGCACCGGCAACAGGCGGCTGCCCGGGGTGACGATGGGATCGCCATCGGGCGTCAGGCGCCAGCGTTTCATATAGGTTTCGAACAAGGGGCTGCTCCAGACGGGAAGCGGCCAGTTTCAGGCGACAGGCCTGGCTCTGCAACGTGCCGCTTGCAACTGCCTGTTTCAACCCTGCTGCAGGTAGTTCTCGATATTGCTCATCTGCTCGTCCCAGCCCCGGCTGTTCATGCGAAAGGCCTTGAGCCGGCGCTCGGCGGGAATGCCGTCGAAGCCCGACTCGGTGACCCGCAGCAAGGTACCACCGGCGTGCTCTTCCAGTTCGAACCGGACCAGGGTGCTGGGCTCTGCCGAATAGTCCTGAGCGGGATCGATGGCGTAGGGGTGCCAGCGGAAGGAGAACAGCTCCTGGGGCAGCATCTGCTCCACCAGGACATCCCAGGTCAGGTGCTCATAGCCTGGGTAGGTCACCGCGCCCCGGGCCCGCTGGCCGGGTATGAACTGCTGGCCGGCCAGGGCCACGCCAAACCAGCGGCCGAAGCGTTCGGCCTCGCTCAGCGCCTGCCAGACCTGGGCCGGGTCGGCCTTGAGCAGGATCTTGCGTTCGATGCGATCTGAAGAATTCATGGGCCACCTCCAGTGATGAACACTAGACCTCTCTGAATCGAGCGCAACCTTTATCTGGCCGAAGGACCCACTGATTGCCCAGAACGAAAAATGCTACTGTCGCCGGCGCCAATACCTCTGCAAAGGACCTGCCATGCCCCTCACCCTCACCGACCGCTACCGTGGCAGCCTGCTGGGCCTGGCCTGTGGCGATGCCCTGGGCACCAGTGTGGAATTCAAGCCACGGGGCAGTTTCCCCCCGGTCACCGATCTCTTGGGCGGCGGCCCGTTCAACCTCAAGGCCGGACAGTGGACCGACGACACCTCCATGGCCCTGTGCCTGGGGGAAAGCCTGTTGCGCAAGGACGGTTTCGACCCCGCCGACCAGATGGGCCGCTACCTCAACTGGTGGCAATGGGGCTACCTGAGCGCCACCGGCGAATGCTTCGATATCGGCATGACGGTGCGCCAGGCCCTGGCCGACTATCAGGAACACGGCCAGCCCTTGGCGGGCTCCAGCGACCCGCAGACCGCCGGCAATGGCTCGCTGATGCGCCTGGCGCCGGTGGTGCTGTTCCATTACCCCGACCTGGCCCAGGTCCGCGAGTTTGCCGGGGCCAGTTCGCGTACCACCCACGGCGCCGCCGAAGCCATCGAATGCTGCCAGCTGTTGGCCGGGCTGATCGCCAAGGCCCTGGACGGTGCCAGCAAGCAGCAACTGCAACGGCTCGACGCCCAGGGCTTTCGCGAGAGCAAGGTCGCGGCCCTGGCCCAGGGCAATTACCTGGATAAAACCCGCGACCAGATTCGCGGCAACGGCTATTGCGTCGACTCCCTGGAGGCCGCGCTCTGGTGCTTCCAGCACAGCGACAGCTATGCCGAAGCAGTGCTGGCCGCCGCCAACCTGGGGGACGACGCCGACACCACCGCCGCCATCGTCGGCCAGTTGGCCGGAGCCTTCTACGGGGCCCAGGGCATACCGCCGCACTGGCTGGCCAAGCTGCACATGGGCGAGGAGATCCAGGCCATGGCCGACGACCTGCTGGCCGCCGCCCGGCGTCGCGCGCCTGCCCGGCCGCTGCATGGCAGTTGCCTGTGCAAGGCGGTGCAATACCGGGTCGAGCGCCTGGACATGCCCATCGGCCACTGCCATTGCCAGACCTGCCGCAAGGCCCACGCCGCGGCCTTTGCCTCGACCGCCGGAGTCATGCGCGAACACTTCCAGTGGACCCAGGGCCAGGAACGGCTGAGCACCTACGAATCGTCCCCGGGCAAGCTGCGGCACTTCTGCTCGGTCTGCGGTTCTCACCTGCTGGCGGAGCGCCCGGGGCAGCCCCACGTGATCCTGCGGGTGGCGACCCTGGACGATGATCCGGGGCAGACGCCACAGGTGCATATCTGGACCTCCCACGATGTGCCCTGGCTGGCCGACGAAGCGCTGCAACGCTGGCCCGAGTGGCAACCCAGCCGCGGCTAGACTGTTTCTTCCTCATTGACCGATTGCGAGACTTTCCATGCGTCCGATCCTGTTGCTGGCCCTTGCGCCGCTGCTGCTTGCTCCACTGGCCCAGGCCTATGAGTGCAACAACACCACCCAGACCGATATGAGCCTGTGCGCCAACGTCCAGCACAAGGCCGCGGACAAGGAGCTGAACGCCCTTTACCAACAGATCAACCAGCGCCTGAAAGACCAGCCACACAGCAAAAAGCTGCTGGTCAGCGCCCAGCGCGCCTGGGTGGCGTTCCGCGATGCCGAGTGCAGTTTTTCCACCTCGGGCGTGGAAGGTGGCAGCCTGTATCCGGTGGCCTACAGCAACTGCATCACGGCCCTGACCAAGACCCGCGTGGAGAGTTTCAAACAGTACCTGCAGTGCAAGGAAGGCGACTTGAGCTGCCCGGTCCCCGCACGGTAGGAGCGGGCTTGCCCACGAAGGCGTCGGCGAGGGCCCTGCACGGCTTGCCGGCCTGTTCGCCGGCAAGCCGGCTCCTACAGGAGCCGGTGGCTGGCGGCGGGGTCAGCGGACGAAGATCTGCGCCGTGGTGATGGCCATGTCGCCGCCCGGCAGGGTGATCTTGCCGATCTGCTTCATGCTCTGGACATCGAAGATCGCCACGTCGTTGAAGGTCCCCGCCAGGTAGATCTTGGTCCCGGCCCGGTTGAACGAGATGCAGTAGTAGGAGTGTTCCAGGGTCGCGGCCTGGAGCAGTTTCTTCTGCTTGATGTCGTACTTGGCCAGGCGGTTGAGCACGCCGAACATCAGGTTGGGGTCCGTGGGCGAGCGCATGCCGCTGAAGTAGATCTCGGTCAGCGGGCCGAAGTCGGTGGTCTCGGTCTTGCCGGTCGCAAGATCGACGCTGAACAGCCCGTACAGCGGCTCGGCGGTAGCCGGGTCCTGCTTCTTGTCCTTGAACTTCGCCGCGGTGTAGAGCAGCGAGAAGTCATGGCGGAAGGTCTGCTGGTTCCACACGTAGAGCACGTCCGGCGCGCTGTAGTTGGGGCGTTTCCAGTGGCGGCTGGGGATCAGTACCTCGAACTTGCCGGTCTTGACGTCGACCTTGTACAGGTCCGGCCCGGCCACATACAGGGTGCCGTCGTCGCCGCTCTGCATGATGGTCAGCTGGCGCGGCGCGGGAAAGCTGCGCAGCGGCTTGGCATTGAGCCCGGCGTCGGTGGCGTAGACATCCAGCCGCGGCTCCTTGACCTCATAGCGGTCATTGAGCAACAGGGTCGGGTTGGCCACGGTGTATAGCTCCTTGCCGTCGTGGCTGACGGTGAAGGCGAACATCGAGCGCGCCTTCTCCCCCGGATGCTGGGTGATGCTGGCGTGGAACACCTGCTTGCAGCTATCGAGCTCGACGCCGTAGACATCCGCATAGTGGTTGTTCAGCACGTAGGCGATCTTGCGGTCCGGCGACAGTTGCACGGTGCCGGGGCCGAAGGCGTCGGGCATCTTGCAGGTCTTGTACAGGCTGTCGGTGGCCAGATCGAGAACGTGCAGGTTGTTCGGGTAATTGGTGGTCACCATGTACTCGTGACCGCTGTTGAGGGCCAGGCCTTCGTCGGCCAGGGCGGTGAAAGAACAGGCGCTGAGAACCGCGCCGGCGGCCAGGCCGCACACTGTGATAGCTCGCATGCTGGAATCCTTGTGCTGTCCGGTTACTTGTCTTTGGGGAAGACGGTGCCGAGGTTGCGCCAGTTGTCGTTGGAGGCCTGGGCGTCCTTGTTCCAGTCGGGGTAGGTGCTCATCATGTCCGGCACCTGGGCCGGCCACCAGCAAGGGTCGGAGCAGCCGTAGAGGTCGGCCTCCATCGGCTGGCACAGCGACGAGACGCCGCCAAAGGCATCGATTTCCCAGCCCGGGTCGGTGGTCGAGGCGCAGCCGGCCACGGAGTTCATCGCCAGCACTTCTTCGATACGGTCCTGGGCCGCGGCCTCGGTCAGTTTCTGAGCTTTGTTGTTGATCGGCTTGAGATGTTTCATGTCAGTGGGCCTTGCGCGGAGTGATGTAGCTGCTGATGAACGCAGGGTTGTGCGCCATGATCCGGCTGTAGACTTCGATGCCGAAATCCACCCAGTCACGCATCAGTTCGCAATAGTGATAAGTCGGATGCGCCGGGTCGCCGTAGCGGGCATAGCTCTCGTGGTAGCAGCCGCCGGAACACAGGTTGCGGATGCGGCAGCTGTCGCAGCCGGTGTTGGTGCGGTCCAGGCGCTGGGACAGGAAGTCATTGAGCTCCATCTGCTTGACCCCACCGTCATGCACATTGCCGAAGGTCGGCAGGGATGAGCCGGTGAAGCGGTGACACAGGTTCAGCTCGCCCTTGTGGTCCACCGCCAGCATCTTCAGCCCGGCGCCGCAGGGCAGCGCCTTCTTGTGGCCCTCGTGGATATCGGTGATCAGCTGGTGCAGGTTGGAGAAGCCGATATTGCGGTGCTCCAGTGCCGCCGCCAGGTAACGCCGGCCCAGGCGCTTCATGCTGGCGAAGACTTCGATCAGCTCCTCGCTGCTGAGGTTGAAGCTGCTGATGTCCCCCGAGGTCACCGGGGCGAACCCCACTTCGGCGAACCCCAGCTCGTTGAACAGGTGATCCCAGATGGTCTCAAGGTCGGTGACCCCGGTGGTCAGGGTCACCCGCGCCCCCACCGGCCGGCTGTCGTAGCGTTCCAGAAGCATCTGCGCCTTGCGCCGCACCACGTCATAGGTGCCCTGCCCGCCCACGGTGATGCGGTTGCGGTCGTGCACGGTCTTGGGCCCGTCGATGCTCACCGAAAGCCCGAAGCGGTGGGCGTTGAGGTAGTCCACCACCTCTTCGGTGAGCAGGGTGGCGTTGGTGGTCATGACGAACTCGACGAACTTGCCGGCCGCGGCAAAGCGCTGTTCGCAGTAGTCCACCATGGCCTCGATCAGCGGCCGGTTGCTCAAGGGTTCGCCGCCGAAGAACACCACGGTGTAGCGCTCCTCGTCCGGGGACTCCTGGAGCAGCATTTCCACCGAGGCAATGGCCGTGTCCAGGCCCATCTTCTTGCCCGCCGAGGGCTTGTCCAGGTCCTCCTTGTAGCAGTAGGTGCAGCTCAGGTTGCAGCCGGTATTGACGTTGAGCACCACGGTATTGATCGCCGTGCGTTCGACCCGTTTGACGCCGATTTCCGGGGTCAGGGGCGAGCCGTCGCTAACCAGTTCCAGGGCCATCAGCTCGCGCAGGGTGTCGCTGACGTCGGCACCGTCATAGGCGCCGGCCAGACGCTGGATCAAGTCTTCCGGGGTACAGCCCGGGCCGCGCAGCGCATCGATGATGCTGCCGGTCAAGGCATCGCTGGCAAACAGCGAACTGCTGGGGATATGGAACAGCATGCGGTTGGCGTCCACCTGCACTTCATGCAGGTTGCGCTCCACCAGATTCAGAATTGCGCCCATTACAACCTCCTGTGCCTGCCCCGCGTTCGGGGCCTGCGGTCATTGCCTGAAAGTGTCTGTCGGTATCGCTCGACGCCCCTCAGGGAATGGGTGGATTGTTCCAGCGTTGCACGGTGACGATCAGCTGGCCTTCACCGGTCAGGGCCTTGCCCCCCTCCTCCACCGCAGCGATCACCTTGAGGTTGCCGGCGTTGTTGGTGGACATCTTGCGCAGCGGGTTGGGCCCGGCATCCCCCGGGGTGAACACGCCACTGTCGGCCTGCATGCTGCCGGCGTACTTGACGTCTTCATCCTTGGCCGCCTGGGCATCGAAGGCCTCGACCTTCCACTGCGCCGGCATCACGCCGATGCGGTAGGCCTTGCCGTCGGCCCCCTTGCCCCAGGCTTCGGCATCGAAGCGGCCCTGGACCTTGGGCGTCGAACCGCCGCCGTCACCGATCCGCGCCACGGCAAATGCCGGCACCACCTTGACCTCGGCGATGCGCTGGTACACCGCCAGCGTCGCGCCCTTGAGGCTGCCGACGCTGACTTCCCGCAGCCCCGGCTGGGCGCTGGCCGCCGCCTTGAGCCTGACGCGGATGCGTTCGGGGCTCTGCTCCAGCACCTGCACGACCTCCACCCCTTTGCCGAAGCTCGGAGTGCCCGCAAGGCCCGCGCCCACCAGGGTCACCTCGGCCTCCTCACCGGCCTTCAGGTAACCCGGCTGCACCGCCAGCAACCGCTGGCTGCCTTGCCGGGCGGCGATGAAGTCCAGGCCGCGCTCGTCGTGCTCGGCCTCGAACATCCGCCCTTGCAGTGCATTGCCCTGGGCCGCCAGCACCTGGCGCATGACCACGCCATCCACGGTGACATTGCCGCGCCATTCATAACCGTTGTAGAGGATCGCGCTGCCCTCGCCATTGAACGGGCTGCCATCGGCGTACTGGCCCTTGACGCTGAGCTTGAACTGATCGCCTTCCCCGGCGCTGACGCTCATCACCCCGGCCAGTTCGCCCTTGCCCGGCAGGTGGCCGCTGAAGCTCCAGTCCCCCGCCAGCGCCGCCGCTTGCGGGCGGGCCTGTTGCCAGGCTGTCCAGGCGGGGTTGTCGAGGGGATAACGCTGGGCCAGCAGCGGCACCATTTCCTTGAGGGCGGTGGGCAGCCATTCCCGGTCCCGGGACAGCGCCTGGTACTCCAGGGATGGCCATTGCCCAAGGTGGAAATTCACCAGCCGCTCCCATTCCTGGGCCGGCCGGCGTTGCAGGGCGATCCGCGCGCCGGAGTGGCAGCGGGCGCACATCTGGGTGGTCTGTTCGTCGAAATGCTCGACGGTGTTCAGCCGTCGCTCCAGGGCGTAGCGCACGCCGTCGGTCTCGCTGGGCGCCAGGCCCTGGGTATCGGCCAGGTACTTGACCAGGGTGCGGCGCTCGTCATCGCTGATTTGCAGCCCGTGCATGGTCTGCATGCGGGCAATGCTCATCAGCCAGCCTTCCGGGGTCTTGCGCTGGTGGCTGATGCGGCTCAGGGCTTCCCCGGCCTCGGGGGTGTGGCAACCCTGGCAGGTTTCCTTGAGGATGCTCTGTGCATCCCGCGCGGCGAAACTCGAAGGGGCATGCAAGGCGGTACAGGTGGCAATGGCCAGCAGGCTGGCACTGAGCCTCAGGCGCAGTCTTCTCTTCATCAACGTCAAACCTCCCACGGTGCTTTCTTATTTTTAGCGAGTCGTTTTTATGGTTTCTGCCATGCCCGGCACGCCCGGTCATGGAGGCAAGAGAAACGTCTGCTGATATGCAATACACGGAGCGTGCCAGCTTATAAAAGAACCCGGAATCAACGACTTGGGCGAAGACGCCGGTCCCTGGCGGGCTTGCGGGTGTTACCCGACGTTCAATTTCGAGACAAACGTCTCAGTCTGAGACAGCGATTAGCCAGCGCCAGAACAGCTCTCAAGGCCGGCGACGAGGCTGTACCGCTGGTTTTCTTTGCAATTGGATCTTGCATTTATCCGGCGGCGCCGCAGAATCACCCCCGCTTTGCCTGCCCCGTCCCATGGGGTGTGCCGCACCTCCCCTCTTACAAGGAACCTGAAGTTCATGGATAGAAGCGCCTGTGCCCGTCTCGGCTCGCTGATCCTCTCGTTGTCTGCCCTGACCCTGGTCGGATGCAAGGAAGAAACCAGTCCCAAGACTGCAGCCGTCGCTGCGGCCCCCGCGCCGGCGGCCATGGTCATGCCGATCTGCGCCAATGGCGAATGCGCGGTGCTGGACCAGGACGGCAAGGTGCTGGTCAGCGCCGACAACGACTACGACGCCGTGGTCGCCCTGCCCCTGGACAAGACCTTCCTGTTCGCCAAGGACGGTACCTGGAACCTCAGCAGCGCCGATGGCAAGCAGACCCTCAAGGCCGCCTTCACCGATGACCTGCGGCTGCTGACCCCGGGCTACTTCGGCTTCGGCCAGGACGGCAAGCTGGGCATCATCGACCAGAGCGGCAAACAGATTCAGCCACCGCGCTTCGACGATCTGTACGTGGGCGGCAACGACGACTTCATCGTCTACGAGATCGGCGGCAAGCGCGGCATTCTCAGTGCCAAGGGCGAGGTGGTGACCGAAGCCCTGTATGACAGCAGCATGGTCCGCGATGACTTCGCCAAGCGCGGCTGGTGGATGATCGCCGAACGCGGCAACGACAAGTGGGCGCTGAACCTCAAGACCGGCGAGCAGAAGAAGATCGACTTCGACAGCATCGACTACTTTGCCAACCAGCATCTGGTGGTCAGCACCGAACAGGGCAAGGCCCTGGCCGATGCCCAGGCCCAGTTGATCAGCGCCGCCACCTACAACTGGATGGGCGAACCGGGTGACGGCCTGGTGGCCTTCCGGGAAAAATACGACAGCCCCTGCGGCTACATGGATTTCCAGGGCAAGACCGTGATCCAGGCCCAGTTCGGCACCTGCCAGGTATTCGGCAAGCAGGGCGCGCTGGTCACCGCCAAGAATGCCGACGGCAGCTCCGGCAAGGCCGGGCTGATCGACCGCCAGGGCCAATGGAAGGTGCAGCCGGTCTACGACTCGGCGGACCCGGCCGGCTTCAGCCCCCTGGGAATGTTCCGGCAGGTACCGGGGCTGAACCAGGTCGCGGTGCTGCAGAACGTGTTCAGCGCCACCTTCGGTATCTTCGATGTGGACAAGGGCGTCGAGCTGTTCAAGCCCACCTACGCCCAGATCGGCGCGATCAATGCCGACCTGTTCGTCTTCAGCACCGCCAACAGCCCGACCAAGCAGGCCACCCTGTTCGGCCAGGCCACCCAGGTGCGTACCGTGGGCCTGATGGACGCCAGCGGCAAGGTGCTGCTGGAGCCGGGCCAGTACGTCGACATCCACCTGGACAACAGCGGCCACTACCTGCTGGCCACCGACGACACCTCGGCCCTGGCCACCTCGGCGCTGTACGACCTCAAGGGCAAGCGGCTGATCCCCGGCAAGTGGCAGGAACTGGTGGTGGACGAAACCCGCGGCGCCATCTTCGGCTATGCCGTGGAAGGCATGGGCGACGACCAGTCCCGCAGCCTCAAGGCCCTGTATCGCCTGGACGGCACTCCGAGCTTCCAGGTCAGCCAGGTCGATTGCGGCGCCGAACAGGTGCACGACAGCCATGACCAGGTGCTGTGGCCGGCCAACCCCCAGGACTACTGCCCGCAGCCTGACGAAGTGGAAGACCAGGGCGAAGGCGACAACGCACAGGGCTGAGGCCCCGAGCGAACCGGTCACGGTTGGGATCAAGCCTGCTAGGATGCGGGCTTGATCGATTCAGCCAACCGGCCCGGATGGGGCCCGACAGGAACTGTCCCATGCTCAATGCTCTGCTCTTCGACCTTGATGGCACCCTGACCGACACCGACGCCCTGCACCTGCTGGCCCTGCAGCAACTGCTGCTGGAAGAAGAGGGCCGGACCTTCACCCAGGAAGAATTCGAAGCCCATGTCAGCGGCCAGGCCAATGCCAACATGTGCCGCTACCTGTTCCCCGAGCGCAGCGTGGCGGAACATGAAGCCTTTGCCGAGCGCAAGGAAGTGCGCTTTCGCCAACTCTCCCCGCAACTGATGCCCATGCCCGGCCTGCTGCGCCTGCTGGATTTTGCCCAGGAGCACGGCATCGGCGTGTGCGTGGTCACCAACGCGCCCCGGGCCAATGCCGAGCACATGCTCGAGGTGCTGGGCCTGCGGCAGCGCTTCCAGACGGTGCTGGTGGCCGAGGAGTTGCCTCGTGCCAAGCCCGATCCCCTGCCCTACTTGAGCGGCCTGGAATGCCTGCAGGCCACCGCCGACCAGGCCCTGGCCTTCGAAGACTCGGTACCCGGGCTGACAGCCGCGGTAAAAGCCGGGATCTGCACGTTCGGCCTGGCCACCAGCCAGCGCCCGCAAACCCTGCTGGATGCCGGCGCCCACCGCGTGATCAACGACTTCGACGACGCGCAACTGTGGGCCGAAATCCGGCGCCGGCTCGATCTGCCCTGAAGGGAATGGGATGAGAATATTGGCCAGGCCAAGCGGGAAGGAAACAGCCAGGGAGAAAGAAACGGCAGGAGGGAAAAAGGTGCTCGCCCATCACTTCGGCAGTGGCATCCAGACCGAAGTACCCCCTTTGGCTGGGCGAGCAGGAGGGAATATACGCGGGCTCCAGGGGCAGTAATATCGGACATATCCGAAAACACCCTACGACTTGGGCAAAGATGCTGGAGGTTTATCCCTGCACGACTTTTTTTTCACGGTGCTTTCACCTCGCCGCCCCTATATTGCCAATCACTCCTTAACGAATCCCATTTGGCCCGCGCTACAGCGGGCTTTTTTTTGCCCGGGCTCCAGCGGTCGGCCCCCTGGGGCGCCGACTGCTGGTGCGGGTCACTCAGGGAGCCACCCGCTCCGCAAGCGATGCCTGGGTGGGGACGAATGCCGGCGCCTGCTCGGGATAAAACCGCGCCGCGGCATTGATCACGGCCTGCACCGAGGCGGTGACGATATTGGCGTGACAGCCGGCGCCAAAACGTGACCCGGCAATGCCCGGCCACACTGCTTCGACGATTGCCAGCGCCTGCGCATCGGCCCCCGCCCCCAGGTTGCGCTCTTCAAAACTGTCGATGCGCAGCGGCAAGCCCAGGGCGGCCAGGGCCGCCGCGACAGGTCCGTTGCCCACGCCATGCAAGCACGCCTCCTGGTTCCCGGGGGTGGCGACCCGCAGCTCGATCCCCTGCCCCTCGGGGGCATCGAACAACCGATGAGCGAGATACCGCAGGCCGGCCGTGCCCTCTGAGCACGCCAGATAGGTGCGCTGGAACACCTCCCATAAAGCGTCGCTGCTCAACTCGGCGTCACTGGCATCAGCCAGCTTCTGCACAATGGCGCTGAACTCGATCTGCATGCGCCGGGGCATGACGATGCCGTGGTCACGCTGCAGCAGGAAAGCGATCCCGCCTTTGCCGGACTGGCTGTTGACCCGCACGATGCTGTCGTAGGTCCGCCCCAGGTCCTGCGGATCAATGGGCAGGTAGGGTACCTCCCAGAAACCGTCGGCCGCCTGGGCGGCAAAGCCCTTGGCGATGGCGTCCTGGTGCGAGCCGGAAAAGGCGGTGAACACCAGGTCGCCGACATAGGGATGGCGCGGATGGATCGGCAGCGCCGTGCACTCCTCGGCAACCCGGGCCACCGCTGCGATATCGGAGAAATCCAGCCCGGGGCTGATGCCCTGGGTATAGAGATTCAGGGCCAGGGTCACCAGATCCAGGTTGCCACTGCGCTCGCCGTTGCCGAACAGGCAGCCCTCCACCCGCTGGGCGCCCGCCAGCAACGCCTGTTCGGCACAGGCCACGCCGGTGCCCCGGTCGTTGTGCGGGTGCACTGACAGCGTGACCTGGTCGCGGCGCTCCAGGCGCTTGTGCATCCATTCGATCTGGTCGGCAAAGACGTTGGCGGTGGCCACCTCGACGGTGGTCGGCAGGTTGATGATGATCGGGCGCCCCGGGCCGGCGTCCCAGGTACGGATCGCGGTGTTGCACATGCGCAGAGACACCTCGAGCTCCGCCATGCAGAAGGTTTCGGGGGAATACTGCAACACCCATTCGGTTTCCGGATGCTGGTCGGTCAACTCGCGCAACAGCCTGACATGGCGCTCTACCAGGGACTCGACCTCGTCCACCGAAAGCCCGAAGACCACGCGCCGCCAGACCGGGGCGATGGCGTTGTACAGGTGGACGATGACCCGGCGCGCACCCTGCACACTGCGTACGGTTTCGCGGATCAGGTCCTCGCGCAGTTGGGTCATCACCATGGGCGTGACGTCGGCGGGAATCCGCTGCTGTTCCACAAGCTCGCGGACCACCTCGAAATCGGTGCGCGAGGCGGCGGGGAATCCCACTTCGATTTCCTTGAAGCCCAGGCGCACCAGTTCCTCGAACAGGCGCAGCTTGCGCTCGCGGTTCATCGGCTCGAACAGCGCCTGGTTGCCATCGCGCAGGTCGGTGGACAGCCAGATCGGAGCCTGGGTGATGGTACGTGACGGCCACTGGCGCGAGTCCAGGTCCACGGGAGCAAAGGCACGGTATTTGGTATGGGGATGGGCGAGCATACTGACCTCGAAAGCACAATGGAGAACGCGATGGATCTCCCCTGCTTTCATCATGGAAAGCGCTTCGAGGCCGGAGTCTGGGGGAGATCAGCCTGGGTGCCAGGTTCCTGGCAGCACCGGCAGACCCCGGCCGTAAGGCAGGGGTAGCGCTAGTAGCAGGGTCAGGAACAGGGGGTTCATGGGCGGTTGCAACCGTCGGCGGGCAAGGAGTGATCTGTAGTCTAGGTAGCGATCTTCTGAATGTAATGCGCTAAACGCCCTTTGATTATCGCAAAATGGACATTTTCACCTATGATAAGCGCCCCATGATCCCTTCCAGGACGGAGGCGCTGCGCTGCATGTCCGATCTGCTTGTTGTCTCGTCCATCGACTGCCTGTCCATGCCGGTTACCAGCATCGCCGTGGATTACCCCAACGGCCATGAAATACCTGCCCACAGCCATCCACGCTCGCAGCTGGCCTATGCCATCGAGGGCGTGCTGGTGATCGACACCGAGTCCGGCCGCTGGGTGGTGCCGCCCAGCCGCGGGGTGTGGTTGCAGGCCGGCGTCGAGCACCGGGTACGCATGCGCGGCGCGGTGCGCATGCGCAGCCTGTTCATCAATGTCGATGCCATTGCCGGCCTGCCCGAGCATGACTGCGTGATCGAGGTCTCGCCGTTGCTGCGCGAGCTGATCCTGGCCGCCGCCCAGGTCGGCACGCACTATTCGCCGGACAGCCGCGACGGCCGCCTGATGCGCCTGATCCTCGATGAGATGCGCTCGCTGCCGGTGCTGCCGTTCAGCCTGCCCTGGCCCCATGAGCCGCGCATGCTGCGGGTGTGCCAGGCGCTGGCGGACGACCCTTCGGACAACCGCACCGCCGAACAATGGGGCGACTGCCTGGCCATGAGCGCCAAGACCTTCCATCGCCAGTTCCAACGCCACACCGGCATCACCTTTGGCCGTTGGCGCCAGCAGGCGCGGTTGCTGATGTCCCTGGAGTGCCTGGCCGAGGGCATGCCGGTGGTGCAAGTGGCGCTGCAGCACGGCTACGACAGCCAGAGCGCCTTCGCCGCCGCCTTCAAGCGCCAGTTCGGCACGCCGCCTTCGGAGTTCTACCGCTGAGGGCTCAGGCCCGGCGCAGCAGCACACCGGCCACCACGCACAACAGCATGGCCAGCCCCGCCAGCAAGAAGGCATCGCTGTAGGCCAGCAGCAGGGTGTCGCGGTGCAGCACCTTGTCCACCATGCCCAGGGCTTGCTGGCGCAGGGGCGCCAGCGCCGCCGAATGCAGGGCCGTTGCGTACTCCACCGGTGCCTGGGCCAGCAGGCGCACCAGTTCCACCAGGCGCTCCTGGGTGGCCTGGGCGAACAGGCTGACGGATTCGCCAATGCGCTGGGCGTGGAGTTTCTCGCGCTCCACCACGATCTGGCTGGACAGCGCGATACCGATGGCCCCGCCGACGTTACGCACCATGGAGAACAGTCCGGAGGCCGAGCCCACCTGGTCCTTTTCCAGCCCCTGGATCGCCATCACCCCCAGCGCCACCACTACCAGCGACTGGCCGATACCACGCACCACCAGCGAGGGCACGATGACGTTCACCGAGGCATCGGGGTTGAGGTGGATGTTCATCAGGCAGCCGATGCCAGTGATGGCGAACCCGGCAATGATGATGGTGCGGGCGCTGGTCCAGCGCATCAGCCGCGGGGTGGCGAACGACATGACGAACTGGATCAGGCCGTAGGGAATCATCATCAGGCCGATCTGCCGGGCGTTGTAGCCGTGGATCTGGGCAAAGTAGTTGGGCACCAGGAACACCACGCCGAACACCACCGCACCGAAGGTGAATTGCATCAGGCTGGCAATGCCGAAGTTGTAGCGCCCCAAGAGGCGCAGGTTGATCAACGGCTGCTCGCGACGCAGTTCGATGGCCACGAAGGCCAGCAGGCCGACCGTGGCCAGGATCGCGCAATGGCTGATGAAGCTTGAGGCGAACCAGTCGTAACGGCCACCCTCCTCCAGCATGATCTGCAACGCCGAGAGGCCCACGGCCATGCTGGCGATGCCGCCCCAGTCACCCTGGCGCAACTTTGCCAGGACCATGGGCTGGGGCCGTACCGACCAGCCGATGGCCGCCAGCAGCAACAGCCCCGGCGGCACTTGCAGGTAGAAGATCCAGCGCCACGAATAGGCATCGGTGAGCCAGCCGCCCAGGGACGGTCCCGCGGCCTGGGCGACATTGTTGGCCACGGCGAACAGGGCCATGCCCATGGGATGCCGGGCCGCCGGCAGCTCGGTGACAATCAGCTGGAACGACAGGGGAATCAGCACCCCGCCAAAGGCCCCTTGCAGCACCCGGGCGAAGATCAGGCTGTGGATGTTCGGCGCCAGGGAACAGGCGATCGAAAACAGCACGAAACCGGCGGTGCCGACCATCAGCACCCGGCGCATGGAAAACACCGAGACCAGCCAGCCGGTCATGGGAATGATGATGATCTCCGCCACCAGGTAGGCGGTGGTGATCCACGACCCCTCCTCGAAAGTCGCCCCCAGGGAACCACGCACGTCCGGCAGGGAAGCGTTGGTCACGTGCACGTTCATCCCGGCCATGAAGCAGCCCACCACGCTGCCCAGCACCGCCACCCAGGTGCGCAGGGAGATTGCCTGTGCGGCGGCCTCGCCGGTGCCTTCCGATACGGCCTGGGCACTAGTCATGACGAGTGTCCACGGTCACCACCACCGACATACCGGGGCGCAGCTGCGCCTGTCGCGGCTGCCCCGGATCGAGGCGGATGCGCACCGGCATGCGCTGCACGATCTTGGTGAAGTTGCCGGTGGCGTTGTCCGCCGGCAGCAGGGCGAATTCGGCGCCGGAAGCCGGGGCGAAACTCTCCACCCGTCCCTCCAGTACATGGCCACCCAGGGCGTCGACCTCGACCCGCGCCGCTTGCCCGGGCCGCATGCCGTCGACCTGGGTTTCCTTGTAGTTGGCCACCACATAGGCGTCCTCAGGCACCACCGCCAACAGCGGCGCGCCGACTTCGACGTACTGCCCCAGGCGCAGGCGCCGCTGGCCGGCGATACCGTCCACCGGGCTGCGGATCAAGGTGCGAGCCAGATCGATGCGGGCCAGTTGCCGCTGGGCCGTGACCCGGGCCACGCCCGCTTCGAGCTTGTCCAGTTGCGCCCGGGCGCTTTGCTGTTCGGTATCGAGCACCTGTACCTGTTGGCGCCGCGCGGCCAGGCTGGCGCGGGCCGCGCCCAGGGCGGCATCGGCCTGACGGGCCAGGGCGGCGGCGTTTTCCAGTTGCTGCACGCTGCTGACTTGCTGGCTGGCCAGGTGTTGCTGCCGCCGCCCTTCCTGGCCGGCCCGTTGTGCCTCGGCCTCGGCGGCGCCGACCCGGGCCTGGGCTTCGGCGATCAGGCTCTGCTGCTGTTGCTGGCGGGCGGCCAGATTGGCCAGCCGCGCCTGCCCGGCACGCTGTTCGGCCTGGGCCTCGCGCAGCGCCGCTTCCGCCTGTTCGACCCGGGCCCGGTAGTCGCTGTCGTCGATCCGCGCCAGCAGGTCGCCAGCCTTGAGCGGCTGGTTGTCCCGGACCTCGACCGCCACCAGGTAGCCGGCGACCCGGGGCGCGATGGTGACGATGTCCGAGCGCAGGTAGGCATCGTCGGTCTCCACCAGGAAACGCCCGTTGAACCACCAGCGCAGGCCCCAGGCCAGAACCAGCAGCAACACCAGCGCCAGCCCGGCATAACCGAGTAAGCGACGGCGGGTGACGGCTTGCGCCGGGAAAGCGGGAACAGGGGTCTGGGTCATTGCAAAGGCTCGTTGGGGGTTCGCGGGAAAGGGTTGGCCGCAGCCCGGCTCGGCTGCGGCAGGACAATCGGCGGCGCGCTGCGCCAGCCGCCGCCCAGGGCCTTGAACACCAGCACCTGGGTATCGATGACGGCGGCATCGGCCTGCGCTGCCGCGGCCCGGGTACGTACATCGGTGCGCTGGGCATCGAGGTAATCCAGGGCCGTGGAGGCACCGGCGGCCCTGGCTAGCCCGGCCAGGCGCAAGGCCTGGTGGTCACGTTCGGCTGCCAGGTGCAGGGCTTGCTGGCGCTGCAACGCGGCCTGGTAGTCGCTCAGGGCCTGTTGCTGCTCCTTCAGGGCCGCCAGGATGCTGCGGTCGAAATCCGCCAGCGCCGCGCTTTCTCCGGCGCTGGCCTGGGCGATGCGGGCGCGGGCGGCATTGAGGTTGGGCAAGCTCCAGGACAACAGCGGCCCCAGTTGCCAGACCGACGCGTCACGCTCGTCGAAACCCGAGGGCTGGTGCGCCGACGTGAAGACCCCGGCCCCCAGGCTGACCCTTGGATAGAGGTCGGCCCGAGCCACGCCGATGCGCGCCGTGGCCGCCGCCAGCCGGCGCTCGGCCTGGCTCACGTCGGGGCGCCGACGCAACATGGCCAGGGCATCGCTCTGGGGCATGGGCGACCCCAGGGTCGGGGCCTGGCGACAAGCCTGGGCCGCCGCCGGTGCATCACCCGGGGGGCGCCCCAGCAAGACGGCCAGTTCGGCCAGGGCCCGTTGCCGTCCGGCCTGCAGCGGCGGCAGGCTGGCCTGCACCTGGCCCACCAGGCCTTCGGCGCGCACCACATCCAGGGTCACCGCGGCGCCGGCCCGATACAGCCGGCCGCTCAGGGTGCGGCCCTGCTCCACCAGCGCCAGGGACTCGCCGGCCACCTGCAGGCGCTGGCCGTAGCTGCAGGCCTGCAACCAGGCACGGGTGGTTTCCGCGGCCACCACCACCCGCAGCCCATCTTCGGCGGCCCGGGCCGCCTCGGCATCGGCCCGGGCGGCATCGGCCAGGCCGTGCAGGCGGCCGAACAGGTCGGCCTCCCACTGCACATCCAGGCCGACCCCATAGCGGCTGCCGGTGCGGATGTGCTGGCTGTCCTGCAAGGCGGCTTCCAGCTGGTCGTCGGCGGTACTGCCGTAGCCGGCGCGGGCCGTCACCTGGGTGGAAGGCTGGCGCAGGGTATCGGTTTCGCGCAGCAGCGCCCGGGCCTGCAGCAGGTTGGCCGCGGCCATCCGCAAGTCGCGGTTCTGGCTCAGGGCTTCCTGTACCGCGGCATTGAGCCCAGGGTCACGGTAGAGCTGCCACCACTGGTCGAGCCCCTGCTCGGCCGTTGCGTCCAGGTGGCTCACGGGCAGGGGCACAGTGCTGCCGGGCGGCCGTTCCGGCCCCAGGGTGCAACCGGCCAACAGGGCGCACAGGGCCCATGCAGGCCTCGGGTAAATGGGCATGGGAAGTACTCACGGATTCGAAGCGCCTACTTTAGAAAGGCCAGCTTGCGACCGTCTAACGAGAATTTCTTTTCGATTATCGCGAAATGGTCAACCTTGATCCCAAGCGCGGCCCTTCCGGCCTGGGCCCACAGCTCCAGGCTGTCGGCCAGCTGAACGAACTCACACTGGCCCTGCTGGCGCCAGTGGCCATGGATACAATTTGAAACACCCCCTACCCAGCCGATCGGATCGCCATGACCGAAGACTTCGATGTGCCCAGCCCCCACGAAAAGCACCTGGAACACGTGAGCGAACAAGCCCACGCGCGCAGTGACCGCTTCGCCAGCAAGATCGCGGTGATGACGGCGATCATGGCCACCCTGGGAGCGCTCCTGAGCTATCAGGCCGGCTCCTCGGAAAGCCTGGCGGCGATGGACAAGAACAATGCCGCGATGAAAAAGACCGAAGCCGCCAACCAGTGGAGCTACTACCAGGCCAAATCCAGCCGGCAGAACCTGGCGGAGCTGGCGACCCACATTCCCGGAGTCGATGCCGCGCACTACGGCATCGAAGCCCAGCGCTACCAGAAGGAAAAGGAAGCGGTGCGCCTCAAGGCCGAGGCCCTGGAAGCCGAGGCCCGGGACTGGGACGAGCAATCGGAAGCCGCGCTGCACCAGCACCATCGCTGGGCCCAGGCGATGATGGCGATCCAGATCGCCATCTCGATGGCGGCCATCACCCTGCTGACCCGCAAGGAATGGCTGAAGAAGCTCGCCTACGGCGCGGCCGGCGGCAGCGTGCTGCTGGGCACCCTGGCCTGGCTGCACATCTAGAGCCCCCTACCGGCCCCCGGAACCTGCCAGCCGATGCGTCTCTTGAATCTCACCGGGCTGTCGCAGTTTGCGAAAAACTGCCGCCGCGCAAGCCCCGGTGCTGCGCCCCAGGCCCCGCCATAGCGGGGCCGCGGCGCCTGGGTGGAACTGGCACAGCCATTGCGAAAGCCCCTGCCTCACCTACAACAAGAGGCTTCGCCATGGCTATTGCCCCACTGCTCGCCGCTACCACGGCCTTTATCCAGCGCGCCCCGCGCATGCTGATCGGTGCTCACTGGACCGAGGCCGGCGACGGCCAGACCATGCCCCTGCGCAACCCCGCCACCGGCGAACAGCTGTGCCTGGTGCCCCGGGCCACGGTGGACGATGTGGACCGCGCGGTGCTGGCAGCGCGCCAGGCCTTCGACGATTCGCCCTGGACCCGCACCCGCCCCCGGGAGCGGCAGAACCTGCTGTGGAAACTCGCCGACCTGATGCAGCGCGACGCCGAACTGCTGGCCCAGCTGGAATGCCTGAACAACGGCAAGAGCGCCGCCGTGGCCCAGGCCATGGACGTGCAACTGTCCATCGATTTCTTGCGCTACATGGCCGGCTGGGCGACCAAGATCGAGGGTTCAAGCGTCGAGGTCTCGCTGCCCCTGATGCCTGACGATCAGTTCCACAGTTTTATCCGCCGCGAAGCCGTGGGCGTGGTCGGCGCCATCGTCGCCTGGAACTTCCCGCTGCTGCTGGCCTGCTGGAAACTCGGCCCGGCCCTGGCCACCGGTTGCACCCTGGTGCTCAAGCCCGCCGATGAAACTCCGCTCAGCGCCCTGAAACTGGCCGAGCTGGTGCAGGAAGCCGGCTACCCCGACGGCGTGTTCAACGTAGTCACCGGCACCGGCATCACCGCCGGCAGTGCCCTGACCCGCAACCCCCTGGTGGACAAGCTGACCTTCACCGGCTCCACCGCCGTGGGCAAGGAAATCGGCAAGATCGCCATGGACTCCATGACCCGGGTAACCCTGGAACTGGGGGGCAAGTCGCCAACCATCGTCATGGCCGACGCCGATCTGGCCAGCGCCGCGGCCGGGGCTGCCAGCGCGATCTTCTTCAACCAGGGCCAGGTCTGCTGCGCCGGCTCCCGGCTGTATGTGCAGCGCAAGCATTTCGACAAGGTGGTAGCCGACATCGCCGGCATCGCCAATGCCATGAAGCTGGGCAATGGCCTGGACACCAGCGTCGAGATGGGCCCGCTGATTTCCGCGCGCCAGCAGGAGCGGGTCTATCGCTACATCGAGATGGGCCGCGAAAGCGGCGCCACCATCGCCTGCGGCGGCGAACAGTTCGGCCCGGGGTATTTCGTCAAGCCGACGGTGATAGTGGATGTGGACCAGAAGCATTCGCTGGTGCAGGAAGAGATCTTCGGCCCGGTGCTGGTGGCCATTCCTTTCGACGATGAGGCCGACGCCCTGCGCATGGCCAACGACAGCCCCTACGGCCTGGGCGCGAGCATCTGGTCCAACGACCTGGCGGCGGTGCACCGGATGATTCCGCGGATCAAGTCCGGTTCGGTGTGGGTCAACTGCCACAGTGCCCTGGACCCGGCACTGCCGTTTGGCGGCTACAAGATGTCCGGGCTTGGTCGGGAAATGGGGCACGCGGCCATCGAGCACTACACCGAGTTGAAATCAGTGCTGATCAAGCTCTGATCCGCCCCGCGCCAACCGCCCCACCCGGGGCGCCGGAGGTGGTCCGGCGCCCCCCGACGACCGTCCTGTTCGCCGTGCAAAGCGCTGCTACGCTCAGCCCGAGCCGGCTGGCCACCTCGTTTGAAGAGCCTGGGCTCATCCCCCCACAACGCCTCATCACCACCGAAAACCCGAGGAAAGCATCATGGGATCAAATGGAAATGATCACGATTACATCCAGTGCGGCTGCCACAACCCCGTCTGGGAAGCCTTGAAAGACACCCTCGACCCCGCCAGCTATATCGCCAGCCACCCCAACGCGGCACAGGGCCCGGCCAGGGACGCGAACGGCGAGTCCCTGGTGTTTCATGACGGCATCATCTACCCCTTGCGCGACGGCAACATGGATGAGCGGGTCGAAGCCCTGGGCATCCATGCCGGCGACGTGGTCGCCGCGGGCACCCTGGCCGCCGTCGAAGCCCGCATGCAGGCCCTGGGCATCGACTACAAGAAGCAGTCGCTGCACGGCAAGACCCTGCTGCCCGGCCTGGTCGAGCCCCACGCCCACATCGTGCAGAGCTGCGCCATGGATGGCTGGCTGAACCTGGGCGCCATCGAGCCCGACGACGGCGATACCCAGCAGGCGCCAGAGAAAAACAGCCAGCGCCTGCGGCCGCTCTATACCTGGGGCTGGCTGAAGGAAACCATCCAGAACAACCTCCCCGAAGACAGCACGAGCTGGGTCCTCGGGCACCTGGTCGACCCGGCGCTGATGCCGTTCAAGGTGATGCCGGGCGGCCTGAACCAACTCATGACCCTGCAATGTGGCGACACGCCCGAAGAGGGCTACCTGGACACCATCGAGGCCAAGCGGCCGATGCTGCTGATCAGTGCCTCCATGCACACCGCCTACATGAACACGGCGGCCCGGGATCTGGTGCATGAAAGAACCGGGGTCATGGTCGAGAATGGCGTGCTGCAGGAAACCCAGATAGTGGCCGGGATCCTGTCGATTCCCGCCAGGCAGAAGCTTGCAATGCTGAAGATCTTCGAGCGCCTGGACACCTTCTTCACCACCGCGGCCAGCCGCGGGATCACCCTGCTGTACGACGCGATGATGGACCCCTTGTCGAAGCTGGTATTGAACGCCTACTTCCTGTCCCACCCCAGAACGCTGCGGATCGGCTACGCCGCCGCCTGCAACAACTCGCTCGAAGCCCTCAAGCTGCTGCCGGACTATCGGCCGGCCACGCGGGAAGAGGCCAGGCACATGTATCAGGGCTCGATCAAGGTGATCTCGGACGGGTCCAACCAGGGGTTGACCGGCTATCAGGTCGCGCCCTACTGCTGCGAGACCGCCCGCCCGGTGGGCAACTTCAATCTGTGCGACGAGGGCGAGGACACCCCGAAAACACTCCCGGTCAAATACCAGGAATTTATCCACGCGGCGGTGAAAAAAGGCTGGCCGCTGATGATCCATGCCAACGGCGACCAGGCCATCGAATTCACTCTGCAGGCCTATGACCTGGCCCTGCAGGGCCAGAGCGGCCTGGGCAAGCGCCATCGCATCGAACACTGCTCGCTGCTGAGCAAAAGCACCCTGGAAACCATGCAGCGCCTGGGCCTGTCACCGAGCTTTTTGATTGGCCATGTCGGCTACTGGGGCTACGCCTTCGATAAAGCCATTTTCGAAAAGAAGGCACACAACATGCTCGACCTCTGCAAGTCGGCCCTGGACCACGAGCTGCGGATTTCCCTGCACAGCGACTATTCGGTGACCCCACTGGGGCCCCTGCGTTCGATGGAGCAGGCGGTGACCCGCAAGATGGAAGGCATCCGCAATCATGACAACCTGTTCGTCCATGACCCGCGCCTGCAACCCATCCTCAATGAGGGCCAGTGCCTGACCCGCAAGCAGGCGCTGAAAGCCATCACCTACGACGCTGCCTGGCAGTGCCATGCCGAGGCCTGGACCGGCTCCCTGCAGGACCAGAACTTCGCCGACTTCGTGATCCTCGAGCAGGACCCACTGGACGAGAAGTTCCCGGCCACCCGGATTCGCGACATCAAGGTCTGCGAAACCTGGAAAGGCGGCCAGCGGGTGTACCTCAACCCCCGTAGCTGACCAGTGCAAGCCCGGGGGCTGCGCCAGCTCCCGGTGCCCCCTGTAGGAGCCGGCTTGCCGGCGAAAAAGACCGCAGGTTCACTCCGGTGGATGGCCGCTGCGCGGTTCGCGAGCAAGCTCGCTCCTACGATCCCCGTTCAGGGGCGGTAGCCTTGGGCCAGCAACCAGCTGCGTATCAGCCGATTCTGGTCCGGGCTCAGTTGCGCCAGGGCCTGGGCCGCCCCCTGGCTGCGCAAACGGCGCAACAGCGGCGCCAGTTCCACGCCCTGTACATGCCAGATGCCCAGGGGCTGGTCCGGGGTGATCACCACTTCGGCTTCATCCACCAGGCCGTCGCGCAGCACCGGGGCGCGCTCGATGCGCAAGGCCGAAAAGTCCACGGCATGGTGCGCCGGCTGGCAATCCGGCCACTGCCGGCGGGCCTGCCAGAACGACTGCTCGGGCCAGCGTTGCTCGTCGGCGTAGAAGTCCCGGCCGATGCGCGCAAAACGCAGGAACAACTGTTCCACCCGCTGCCCGTGAAAACGCTGCGCCAGCGCTGCACGTTGCGGCTGCTGCAGCAAGGTGTTGATCACCGCCGGGGCCTGCAACGCCGAGGACAGGGATTGGAAAATGCCGTTGCCGGATAAAGGGTCCACGGCCATGGCCGCATCGCCGACCCGCAGCCAGTTCGCGCCACAGGCCTGGGGGTTGAGGATCGCCGTGCTGCTGCGGGCATGCAGGTGCAATTGCTGCTCCTGGCCACCGGCAAAGAATTCCCGGGCCATGGCCGAGCCCAGGCGGCGCTGGCGACAGTACTCCAGCAACTGCGCCTTGCCCGGCAGCCCGGCGCTCTCCACATCCAGGGTCAGCTGCCAGTAGCACTGGCCGTCCTCGCGCCGGGCCATCCAGGCCCAGCCGTCCTCCAGGCTGTGCACCGCGCTGGCGGCGCTGCCGCCAGGGCCCTGCCAGCGGTTGAGCAGGCTGACGGTTTCCGGGCCGCGCAGGCCCTTACCGCCCCCCTGGCGCAAGGCTTTGTCCAGCACCGGCGCCTGCCGGCCACGGGCCTCCACCAGGAACTCGCCGCGCACCTCGCCCTGCCCTTGCACCTGGACCCGATGCCCGGCCTCGCTGGACTGCACCCCCAGCACCCGGCCCTCGATCAGCTTGACCTGCGCTTCGCGCAAGGCCTCCCGCAGGCCGCGGTCGAAGGCCGGGCGATCCAGCAGGTATTCGATATTCTGCGCATGTTCTGTACCGTTCCATGCCACCTGCCGCTGGGACGGTTGCAGGGCCTGAGCCAGCGCCTGTTCCAGGCCGGCACCGCGCAAGGCTTCAAGCACCCGCAGCGAGACCCCTTCCAGGGCCGGAAAGCGTCGCCAGTCGCTGACCAGGGTCACCGGGTAGCCGAGGCGGCGCAGCCCCAGGGCCACTGCGGCCCCGGCCGGCCCCGCGCCGAGGATCAGGATGGTGTGCATGGCTGTTGCCGGCGTTCCGGCCCCTGGTAGTGGGCGTTGTCCTGCAGCCACTGCCGGACCTGTGCCTTGTCGGCTTGCGGGTGGGCACCCAGGTAGGCCGCGATATGCCCGCTCAGGGACGCGCACCCCAGGCTGGCGCCGGATTGCCCCGGGCTGCTGCCGCGCACGCAGGCGGCGAAATCAGCCTGGGCGGTGTTCAGCCATGACCACTGCTGCGCGCTGCATCGCGCATCGCCGGTGACGCGCAGCACCCCGGGGTAACTGGCCGGAAACACCGCCTCGCCCTGGGCCGGGCTGGATGCGCACAACAGCACCCCGCGGGCCTCGGCCGCGGCACAGGCCTGGCGCAGCAGGTCGCGATCCTGGCGCAGGCCCAGGCTCAGGTTGATCAGGCGCACGTCCTGCGCAAGCAACCAGTGCAGCGCGGCGCTGACTTGCGCGGCGCTGGTGACTGCGCGCCGGTCGAACACCTGGGCCACATAAACCTGCGCCGTCGGCGCGCGCTGGCCGATGGCCTCGATGATCGCGCTGCCATGGCCCAGGGCGTCTTCCTGCAAGGGGCCCTGGCCTATCCCTTCGGGCTGCAGGAAGAAGCGTCGTCCGCCCGCCACCCGCTGATGGGCGGCATGGCCGCTGTCGATCACGCCGATGCGCAGCTCAGGCTTCATGGGCCACCTCCAGCGCATGCAGTACGCCATCGCGCAATTCGAAGCGCAGTTCGGCATCGGCCAGGGTCGAGGGTCGGTGGCTGATGAGGATCCGCGTGCGCCCGGCGAACAGGTGGTCGATGGCCTCGATCACCTCGCGCTCGGTGGCCTCGTCCACCGCCGAAGTGGCTTCGTCCAGCACCAGGATCATCGGGTCCTGGAGCAGGGCCCGGGCAATGGCGATGCGTTGTTTCTGCCCGCCGGACAATTGCTGGCCGCGTTCCCCCAGGGGGCTGTCCAGGCCTTCGGGCAGGGACTCGATCAGCCCTTGCAACTGCGCCAGCCGCGCCACTTCGGCCACGGCTTCGCGGCTGGCATCGGGCACGCTGTAGGCCAGGTTGTCCGCCAGGCTGCCGCGAAACAGCACGATATCCTGGCTGACCACCGCCACCCGCCGGCGCAACTGCGCCAGGTCCAGCTGGCGCAGGTCGACGCCGCCCAGCAGCACCTGCCCGGACTGCGGATCGTGATGGCGCTGCAACAGGTCGATGAGCGTGCTTTTGCCTGCGCCCGAGGTGCCGCTGAGGGCCACTTTGCGGCCGTAGGGAATACGCGCCTCGATGCCCTGCAGGGTCGAGCCGCGGCCCGGGTGGCAAAAGTGCACTGCGTGAAAATGCAGCTCGCCCTGCTCCGGCACCGGCAGCGGCGCCTCGGGGTTGCTGATGCCCGGTTCCTCGCCACGCAGTTCCATGACCCGGCCGAGGCTCACGGTCATGCGCTGGATTGCCACATACAGGCCCAACAGGCTCTGCACCGGGCCCACCGCCATGCCCAGGTAGGTGGAAAAGGCAATCAGCGCCCCCAGTTGCCAGGTGCCCTGCACCACCCAGTAACCGCCAATCAGGAAGGCGCAGGCCCGGGACAAGGAGGTCAGGGTACCGGGCACCGCCTGGGTGAAGAACTCGGTGACTTGCAGTTTCAGCAGCTGTTGCAGGTAGCCCTGGCCAAGGCCATCCAGGCGCCGGGCCTCGCGCTGCTGCTGGCCGGCGCTCTGGATGAACTTCATCACCGGCAGGGTTTCCACCATGAACGAGGACATGTCCGCCGAACGCTCGCGCAACTGGCGCACATCGCGCTCCACCTTGCGCCGCATCCAGCGCAGCCAGAGCACGTCCAGGGGAATCAGCACCAGGGCCAGCAGCGAGAGTTGCCAGGACAGGGTCAGGAGCATGGCCAGGGCCACCACCAGGCCGATCACGCTGGACACGGCGGAGAACAATGAATCCACGGCAAAGCGCTGGATCTCCGCCACATCGCCATCCAGGCGCGACATCAGGTCGCCGATCCGCCGCTGGCCGTAGAAGCTCGGCGACAGGCGCTGCAGATGCCGATAGAGGTCGTCGCGCAGGGCGAACAGGATGCGCCCGGACAGCCGCGTATGCAGGTAGCGGTTGACCCCGGAGAGCACGGTGCCCAGCAGCCCGGCACCGATCATCAGCGCGGCGATCAGCACCAGCCGCGAGAAGTCCCGGGCCAGCAGGCCGTCGTCGATCAGCAGCTTGGTCAGCCAGGGCTGCACCAGCACCAGCAGGGAAGCGCACACCGACAGCCCCAGCAGGCCGCCGATGGCCAGCCGGTGGGGCCGCACGAAACTGTAGAGCCAGCCCAGGGCGGCACTCAGGGCCTGGGGGTCGCGGCTGTCCACCAGCCGGGTGATCAGGCGCCGCATCAGGCGCGCAACTGTTTGAGCTTGCGGTACAGGGTCGCGCGGCTGATGCCCAGAGCGTCCGCTGCCGCCGAGACATTGCCCTGGTGGGTGTCCAGGGCACTGCGGATCAGCTCCAGCTCGTTCTCGCGGATGCTCCCGGTCTGCGGTCGGGCACTGGCATTGAGGTCATCGAGCATGCTGTCGGGCAGGTGCTCCAGGCCGATGTGGCACTCACCGTCTTCGCGCAGGGCCAGGGCTGTGCGCAGGACCATCTCCAGCTGGCGGATATTGCCCGGCCAGTGGTAGTCCGCCAGCAGCCGACGCAGCTCATCGCTGAGGATCACCTGGGCGCCACCGAGCTTGGCCAGCAAGCTGTCCACCAGGGGCTGCAGGTCTTCGCGTTCGCGCAGGGCCGGCAACAGCACGCTGATGCCGTTGACCCGGTAGTACAGGTCTTCGCGAAAAGCCTTGTCCTGCACCTGCTGCTTGAGGTCGCGGTGGGTGGCGCAGATCAGGGCGATGTCGATGTCCTGTTCTTCGCCGGCCCCCAGGGGCGCCACCTTGCGGTCCTGCAGCACGCGCAGCAGGCGGGCTTGCAGGGCCAGGGGCATGTCGCCGATCTCATCGAGGAACAGGGTGCCACCGTGGGCCTGTTGCAGGCGCCCGATCATGCCGCCACGACGCGAGCCGGTGAAGGCGCCTTCGCGATAGCCGAACAGTTCCGACTCGATCAGGCCTTCGGGGATCGCCGCGCAGTTGACCGCGACAAAGGGTTTCTCGGCGCGGCTGCCGGCGCGGTGCAGGGCCCGGGCCAGGACTTCCTTGCCGGTGCCGGTTTCTCCCAGTAGCAACACCGGCAGGTCATTGGCCAGGCCCTGACGGGCCATGCGCAAGGTGCGGGCGTAACGGCTGTTGCCCCCGGCCAGGGCTTCCAGGTCCTGGGGCATGGCTGCGGCTTTCGGAGCGCTGCGTGGCGCACGATGCAGGTTGAGCGCTGGCTGCGGCGCCCGCAGGGCCTTGTAGAACAGCTCGCCCTTGGCGGTTTGCAGGCTGCCCACGGCGCCCTGTTGCAGGCGTGCGAGCAGTTGCAGGCCATCGACCCCGAGGAACTCTTCGCAGCGCCGGCCCACCAGGGCTGCGCGCGGGGTGTTGAGCAACTGGCAGGCCTGGCCGCTGACCGCGAGGATCTGCCCGCCCAGGCTCAGGGCCAGCAGCCCCTGCCACGGTGATTCGAGGTATTGCCGGCGGCTGTGGAAGGCCAGGACGATCTGCTCCGGGTAGGTGGCATGGAACACCCGGGCTTCGATCTGGCTGACCGCCATGGCCAGCAGCGCGGTGCTGTCCTGGGCCCGGCCCAGGGGGCCTTCGCGGGTCAGGTCGAGCACGCCCAGAATCTCGCCCTGGGGGCACTGGATGGGCACCGAGGTGCAGGAGAAATGGCTGAGACGGTCCAGGTAGTGCTCGCCGCAGTCGATCAGGGTCGGCCGGGCCTCCACCAGGGCCGTGCCCAGGGCGTTGGTGCCGCGGGTGGCTTCGCTCCAGCAGGCGCCAAGGGTGATGTCCTGCACGCCGCTGTCCTTGAGACGGTCGGCGCGGCCTTCGATGGCCAGGATGGTGGCGTCGGCATTGGCCAGGATGATCATCCCGTCCTTGCCCTGATGCTGGCTCAGGTAGTCGATGGCCGGGATCGCCGCGTCCAGCAACAGGCGGTTGCTGGCCAGCAGCACTTCGAGGCTGGCGCTGGATTCCAGGGTCAGTTGGTGCTGGCTGCCAAAGTGCACGCCATGGCTGAGGCTGCGCCGCCATGAGGCATCGATTTCCGCACGCAGAACCCCGTCGGGGATCTGGCCTTCCAGGTGCAGCCGTTCCCGGGCCAGCCGGGCTTCGTGTTGCTGCTCACCCTTTATTGTTTTTATAAGAGTCATCAAGCGCTCCGAATCGGTCCGCCCGCTGCATCCCGCTCCACTCCCTTGGATTGCGCGAAGCACGCAAGCCGTGGTCAATGTCTACACCGGGTTCAGGGGGCAGTAAAGGGGCTTTGCCCGGATCATCGGGCAGCCCTGAATTGCTTACCCTGTCATTGGAGATCAAGCAAAACCTGCGCCAGTGGAACGGGCGCTCGAGCATCTTGACGTTAACGTAAAGCAAATGGCAAGTACCGCACGCCCCCTCCCGTTGGCACTGGCCTGCCAGCGAAGAGGCCCCGAGACGAGCGCAGGGCTTGAGCCCCCTATGCCGGCAGGCCGGCTCCTAAGACGAATGCATGCCAGCTTGTGCAGGAGCTGGCTTGCCAGCGAACGAGGGCCTTTAGTCGGGTGCAAGACGTAAGGACCCTTTCGCGGGCAAGCCGGCTCCTGCGAGCGGGCGGGGCTGGTGGTGCCTACAGGGCCCAGGCGCCAGAGTCTGCGAAGAAGGCGCGGGCGTTGTCTTCCAGGCTTTCCAGGTGATAGCCGCCTTCCTGGACGATCAGGCACGGCAGGCCCAGGCTGCGGATTCGCTGGCCAAGGATGGCGAAGCCGTCCCGGGTCACTGCCACCTTGCTCTGCGGGTCGAGTTCATAGATATCGAACCCCAAAGACAGCACCAGCACCTCGGCATCGAACGCCTTCACCGCCTCCAGGGCCTGTTCCAGAAGGGCGAGGAAATCCCCTTCGCTGGCGCCATGGGCCATCGGCAGGTTGAGGTTGTAGCCCTCCCCCGCCCCGGCGCCACGCTCTTCGGCGAACCCGGCCACCCCCGGGTAGAAGTTGGTCGGGTCGCCGTGCACCGAGACATACAGCACATCGGCACGCTCGTAGAAGATTTCCTGGATGCCCTGGCCGTGGTGCATGTCGGTGTCCAGCACCGCCACCCGGGCGTATTTGTCCCGCAGGACCTGGGCGGCGATCGCCGCATTGTTCAGGTAGCAGAAGCCCCCGGCCGCCTCGGACCGGGCGTGGTGGCCCGGCGGGCGGCACAAGGCGTAGGCCGCCGGCTCACCGTCGAGCAACGCCTGGGCCCCGGCGACGGCACTTTGCGCCGACCAGTAGGCTGCACGCCAAGTCGACTCACCCACCGGGCAACTGCCGTCGGCCAGGTAGCACGCGGCCTGGGCCAGGACCCCGCGCAGGGCATTGGGCTCACGCACGAAGATGTTGGACATCACCTCATCGCCCCAGTCTTCGGGGATGTCCTTCCAGCCCTGGTGCGCATCCTGCAGGAACGCCAAGTACGGTGCGCCGTGTACCGCCAGCAACGGTGCCATCCCGGCATCCCGTGGCTGCTCGACGGCAAAACCCAGGGAGTGTGCGGCCTGCACCAGGCGCTGGGCGCGCTCCGGCACCTCCTGGGGTATGCGCATCTGGCCGCGCGAGTAGTAGCTGCGTGGATGGTGGAGCAACTGTTCGGGGTGGAAAAAACTGCGCATGACCTTCTCCTTATTCAACCTGGCCGGCACGGGCCAGCACGGCGTTAAGCAATACATCGGCGCCCTGGCGCACGTCCTCGGGCAACACGTCTTCGGCTTCGTTGTGGCTCAGGCCACCGACACAGGGAATGAACACCATGGCCGTCGGGCAATAGCGGGCCAGCAAGATGGCGTCGTGGCCAGCGCCGCTGACGATGGACTGCTGAGCGTAGCCCAGGCCATCCACCGCCTGCTGCACCGCCGCCACGCACTCGGCATCAAATGGCGTGGCCGGGCTGACCCAGTGCCGGCTGATACTGACCTTGAGCCCGCGCTGGCCGGCGATGGCCTGCAGGCGTTCCTCGACCTGCTGCTCCATGGCGGCGATCTGCCGATCCTGGTGGTGGCGCAGGTCGACGGTGAAGCTCAACAGGCCGGGAATGGTATTGCGCGACGACTTGGCGATGCTCAGCTCACCCACGGTGGTCAGGCCCTGGGGGGCAAAATCCGCTGCCAACTGCTCCACTGCAAGAATCATCTGCGCCGCGCCGTACAGCGCATCCTTGCGTAGCGGCATCGGCGTGGTGCCGGCGTGAGCCGCCAGGCCTTCGACCTGCACATCGAGCCAGCGGATGGCCTGGCCGCCGCTGACCACGCCGATGCTCTTGGCGTTGTCTTCAAGGATCGGGCCCTGTTCGATATGGGCTTCGAAGTAGGCATCCACCGCTGCGCCCAGGGGCCGGCTGCCGGCATAACCGGTGCGCTGCAGGGCCTGGGCGACGCTGATGCCATCGGCGTCACGCACCGCCAGGGCGGCGTCCAGGGCCATGACCCCGGTGAACACCGCCGAGCCGAACATCGCCGGGGTGAAACGCGCGCCCTCCTCGTTGGTCCAGACCGCCACTTCCAGGGGCTTGCGGGTCTGGATCCCTAGGTCATTGAGCGTGCGTACCACTTCCAATCCGGCCAGCACACCGTAGACCCCATCAAAGCGCCCGCCTTCGGGCTGGGTGTCCAGATGGCTGCCCATCATTACCGGGGCAGCGTCCGGGTCGCTACCTGGGCGCCGGGCAAACAGGTTGCCAATGGGGTCGACGCTCAGGCTCATGCCGGCCTCGGTGCACCAGTGGGCAAACAGTTCGCGACCGGCCCGGTCTTCATCGCTCAAGGCCAGGCGGCAGCTGCCGCCACGGGCCGTGGCACCGATTTCGGCCATGGCCATCAGGCTCGTCCAGAGGCGCTGGCCATTGATTTTCAACATCATCAGATTCTCCAGACAATCAGGCGTGGGATGCCATTTCCAGGCGATGGGCGTGAGCGTGCCGGCGTGCCAGGGCCAGCACGCAGATCAGCGAAACGGCAGCGATCAGGCTGTAGAACACTGCCATCGGCCACCATTGGCCAATGAACCGATGGGCCAGCCAGGTGCCGATCAGCGGGGTCAGGCCTCCGGCCAGGGCACCGCATACCTGATAGGCCAGGGAGATCGCGGTGTAGCGCACCCGGGTCTCGAACATGCCGCTGACGTAACCGGCGATCACCGCATAGAAGGAAGCCATGCACACCACCGCCAGGGCAATGCCGAGGATCATCAGCGGCGCCTGCCCGGAACTCACCAGCACGAACATCGGATAGGGCGATGCCATGGCCAGCAGCGACACCAGGCAGAGAAAGCGCGTGGCGCCGATTTTCTCGGCGGTCCAGGCGGCCAGGGGCTGAATGCAGAACTGGATGAGCGCCACCACGAACAGGCATTCAAGGATCAGTGAACGGGGTATCTCCAACTGCTGGGTGGTGTAGGCAATCATGAAGGTGTTGGTGAAATACACCCCGGCAATCCCCAGGGTGTTGGCGCCGATGCACAGTAGCAAGGGACGCCAGGCGGTGCGCAGCACCTCCATTACCGGAGCCTGCTCCTTGCGTAGCGACCTGGCCGCCAGCTCGCGACTGGCGAGGAACTCCGGCGACTCGTTGACCCCCAGGCGAATCGCCAGGCCCACCAGCAGCAACAGCGCACTGGCCAGGAACGGCAGGCGCCAGCCCCAGCTCATCAGGGCGTCCTCGGGCAGGCGGGTCACGGCGCTGAAGGCCAGCAGCGAAAGGATCAGCCCCGCGGGGCTGCCCAGTTGGGCGAAAGACGCGAAGAAGTTGCGCCGGCCCTTGGGCGCGTGCTCGCCGGCCATCAACACCGCCCCGCCCCACTCACCGCCCACGGCAATGCCCTGGACGATGCGCAGCAGGATCAGCAGCACCGGCGCCAGGGCACCGATCTGTGCATAAGTTGGCAGCAGGCCGATGCAGACCGTGACCACGCCCATCATCAGCAGGGTGATGACCAGGGATTTCTTGCGGCCGATGCGGTCGCCGATATGGCCAAAGATGATGCCCCCTAAAGGTCGGGCGAAGAAGCCCACGGCAAAGGTGCCGAAGGCGGCCATGGTGCTGAACAGCTTGTCGTCGGAGGGGAAGAACAAGGTACCGAACACCAGCGCCGCGGCAGTGGCGTAGATGTAAAAGTCGTACCATTCGATCATGGTGCCGATAAAGGCGGCGGCCGCAGCCCGGCGAGGCTGAGGCGAAGCGGAAGGCTTCATGGTTGGCTCCCTTGATTATTTTTTTGGCAGGAGGAAGGGTCGGGCGCAGGGGCTTCTGCTGGCACCTGTCTGGGGTGGATTTATCCGTTCCGGGGGATAATTAGTCAATTTTCTATTGGTTATCTCGATTATTATCCTGGCTTATTATTCAGCTACCGCCCGAACCAGAGCCCCTGCCATGTCCGACCGCGATGCCCGCCGCCTGCTCAACGACCGCCTCGACTGGAACCTGTTGCGCACCTTTCGGGTGATTGGCCAGGAGCTGAGCATCAGCCGTGCAGCGGCGCGCCTGCACTTGACCCAGCCGGCGGTCAGCCAGGCCCTCAAGCGCCTGGAAGAACAACTGGGCCGGCAGTTGATCGCCCGGCGCGGCCCACGCTTTGCCCTGACCGAAGTGGGTGAGCAGATCTTCGCACTGGCCGGAGAGATCTACGGCCAGATGTCCCAGGTCAGCAGCATGCTGGAACAGCCCGCCGACGAGGTGATCGGCAAAGTGCGGCTGTTGATCATCAGCCGGATCTTCAGCGAACGCTTCGATGACTTCCTGGCCGACTTCCATCGTCAGCACCCGCGGGTCGATCTGGAGGTGGAAGTGATGCGCAGCTCGGACATCGTCAGCGCCCTGCAGGAAAAGACCGCGACCCTGGGCTTGAGCCTTAACCGCCGGCCACAGCCGCGCCTGGAACAGCGGCTGTTCCTGCGTCAGCGCTATGCGTTTTTCTGCGGCAAGCACCACCCGCTGTTCGGCCGTGGGGATGTGGCCGAGGGCGATCTGCAACGGGAGAACTTCGTCAGTTTCACCAGCGACCAGATCGGCGGCATGCTCTCGCCGCTGACCATCTTCCGTGACCAGCAGGGCTTCAGCGGACGCATCGTCGCCTCCTCGCCGAGCCTGGAGGAAGTACGACGCCTGGTGATCGCCGGCTTCGGCATCGGCTGCCTGCCGGAACATGTGGTGGCCGCCGATACCGAAGCCGGGCTGCTGTGGCGCCTGCCGCCACACGAAGGCACTGCCGATGTCGACATTCACCTGCTGTGGAACCGCGAGCAGCGCATGAGCCGGGCCGAGGTACTGTTTCTGCAGAGCATCCAGCACATGCTCAGTCAGCATGAGCCGGCGCCGGGTAGCCTGATGTTGAAATGATTCAGACGTGGGGATCGCCAGGGGCCTTGGCCGGGGCTGCGTACTGCGGCTTGAGGTGGCCGTTCTGGTCCAGTAGCCAGGCGTCCATGATCTGCCGCACTACGGGGCCGGCCACCCGACCACCGGCTTCGCCGTTCTCGATCATCACCGAAATCACGATCTGTGGATGCTCCGCCGGGGCGAAGCCCACGAACAGGGCGTTGTCACGGTTGCGCTCGCGGGTCTTGAGACGGTCATAGCGCTCGCCCTGCTTGATCGCCACCACCTGGGCCGTACCACTCTTGCCGGCGATGCGGTACTGCGCCCCGGCTGCCGCGGCGCGGGCGATACCGCGGGGATCGTGCATCACCATCTGCATGCCGTGGTTGACCTGATCCCAGTCACGGGGATTCTTCAGCAGGATGTTGGGCATCGGATGCTCGTCCACCGGGGCCACGCCATCGATGGTCTTGGCCAGGTGCGGACGGTTCCACACGCCCTTGTTGGCAATCAGCGCGGTGGCCTGGGCCAGTTGCAGCGGCGTGACTTGCATATAGCCCTGGCCGATGCCGAGGATCACGGTTTCCCCCGGGAACCATGGCTGGCGACGGGTGGCGCGTTTCCAGGCCTGGGAGGGCATCAGGCCGGGAGACTCTTCGAACATGTCCAGAGAGACCTTCTCGCCCAGACCGAACATCGCCATGTAGTCGTGCAGGCGGTCGATGCCGAGCTTGTGCGCCAGGTCATAGAAGTAGGTGTCGTTGGAACGCATGATCGCTGCGTCCATGTCCACCCAGCCATCGCCGCTGTGGTTCCAGTTGCGGTACTTGTGGTCGAAGTCCGGCAGTTGGTAATAGCCCGGATCGAAGACTCGGGTCGAAGCGGTAACCACGCCGCTATCGAGGCCGGCAATCGCCACTTCCGGCTTGATGGTGGAGCCCGGCGCGTAGAGGCCCCGCAGCACTCGGTTGAACAGGGGCCGGTCGATGGAGTCGTGCAGCGCAGCGTATTCCTTAAAGCTGATGCCGGTGACGAACAGGTTGGGGTCGAAACTTGGCTTGCTGACCATGGCCAGAACTTCGCCGGTGGCCGGGTCCAGAGCCACCACGGAACCACGGCGATCGCCCAGGGCCTCCTCAGCAGCTTCCTGGAGCTTGATATCCAGGCTCAGGACGATGCTCTTTCCAGGGATCGGATCGGTGTGCTTGAGTACTCTCATCACCCGGCCCTGGGCGTTGGTTTCTACTTCCTCATAGCCGACATGACCGTGCAGTTCGGCTTCGTAGAATTTCTCGATGCCGGTCTTGCCGATGGATTGGGTGCCACGGTACTCCACCGAGTCCAGGGTCTTGGCTTCTTTCTCGTTGATCCGCCCGACGTAACCGATGGAGTGGGCAAAGTGTGCGCCTAGGGGATAGTGGCGGACGAACTGGGCCTCCACGTCCAGGCCGGGCAACCGGTATTCGTTGACCGCGAGCACGGCGATCTGCTCTTCGGTGAGCTCGTAGAACAGGGTCACAGGGACGAAGGGATGACGGGCCTGCTTCATCTCCTTGTCGAACAGCGTGCGGTCTTCCGGGGGCAAGTGCAGCAGATCGACCACGGTGTCCAGCTCGCCCTTGAGGTCGGTGGTGCGTTCGCGGGTGATCGTCAGGTTGAAGCTGGGGCGGTTGTCCGCCAGGACCACGCCATTGCGGTCGTAGATCAACCCACGGGTGGGAGTGATCGGCAGCACATGAACGCGGTTGTTCTCGGAAACGGTGGAGTGGTAGTCGAACTCCACCACTTGCAGAAAATACATCCGCGCCACCAGGGCGCAGGTGATGGCCACCACCAATACGGCACAGGCCAGCAGCCGTTTGTTGACCAGGCGGCTTTCTTTCTCGTGGTCCTTGATCGGAATCGCTTCGGGCATTGCTACAGCTTCTCGATGAATAGAGGTCGACGCTGTTCCGTGCGGATGAACTCAAGTCCTTTAAAAAGAGCTGCACCATACCAAAAACCACCCACGGACTTTGAGGGGATTTCCATCGCGGCTGATCAATGGCGACTTGGCGGCTACTTGTATACCGCAAGTTTTTCAACGCGCAAAAACAAAACCCCAACTGCATGTGCAGTTGGGGTTTCGGAATTTAATCTTGACGATGACCTACTCTCACATGGGGAAACCCCACACTACCATCGGCGATGCATCGTTTCACTTCTGAGTTCGGGATGGGATCAGGTGGTTCCAACGCTCTATGGTCGTCAAGAAATTCGGTAGCCAGTCCGTTGCTTGTGCAACGTGCCAGCGAATGGGTATGTAATAGGTTTGTGTGTTCGCAAACTTTCGGTTTGTATCGTCTTCACACACCGCAACTCGCTTCTTAAGCAAATTGCTTGGGTGTTATATGGTCAAGCCTCACGGGCAATTAGTATTGGTTAGCTCAACGCCTCACAGCGCTTACACACCCAACCTATCA
>NZ_FMWW01000013.1:2169-18338 GCF_900103205.1 Pseudomonas sp. NFPP12 | reverse complement strand
AACCACCTGATCCCATCCCGAACTCAGAAGTGAAACGATGCATCGCCGATGGTAGTGTGGGGTTTCCCCATGTGAGAGTAGGTCATCGTCAAGATCAAATTCCAAAACCCCTGTCTGCTCACGCAGACAGGGGTTTTGTTTTTGTGCGCTATAAAGCCAGGGCTGTGTGGCAGAAGCAGATTGCAGGGTGGATTCAGGGCTTCATCAGCATCGAGTAAGCAGTCATCAAGACCACATTTGTTTGCCCCTTACGCCCTGTTCTTACGCATCTTGCTGCTTCTACGGGCGATTAACTTACGCCACCAGATATAGATGCCGGTCAGTGCCAGCACGGCAATCAGAACGCCCAATAGAGCAATGATCACCTGCCCCGTGGTACCGATGATCCTGCCTCCATGTATGGGCAGTTGCAGTCGGTAGAAGCGCTCTCCGAGGGTGCCTTGCCCCGCTATCTCCTGCCCCAGCAAGCGCCCATCCGTACCGTGGAAGAACAGCCAGGACTTACCATGGGTTTGGCTGTCATGCCGACCAAAACCTGCTCCATAGAAGTTGTATTCAAAGCTGTAATACAACTCACCAATCGTCTCCTTCAAGCCCAGCCGCTGCCCCTCTTCCAGAGCCCGTTCATAGGCCTGTTGATAAGTCAGCCGGGTTATCCCCAGCTCTGCCGCCGGTACTCGTCCCCGAGCTTCATAGACGCTGGGTTCGATGGACGAGAGCAATGACACCACGGGTTTGAACACCTGGCTCGGCAGGTTCATGGCTACGCTACTGATGGCGATCGGCAGCAGTAGCAGCCATAACCACAAGCCTGCGGCGCGATGCAGGTCGAAGTTGAGCCGATAGGCATGGCCGCCCTTGATCTTCCAGGCCGTGGCCCACTTGTGCCAGAACGGCCGTCCACGAGGCAGGGTCAGCAGCAAGGCAACAAAACAGTCGATGACCCAGGCAATGGCCACCAGCCCCATCAACCACAGCCCCCAATTGCCGGGCAGGCTCAGGTTGTAGTGGAACTCCAGCAGAAAAGGCACCAGGTTCTGCCGCTGGAAGCAGCAGGCGCCCCAAAAGCGCTGCCCCTGCTGATGGGCCGTAACCGGGTCCAAGTAAAATACTTGATTGCGCTCGGTATACGGTTGGCCGGTGGCCGGGTCGGTGCGTGGCACCGCTGCCAGCAGCGCGGCATGCCCGGCTTCTTGTGGATATTCCATGTACCAGACCTGCAGCCTCGGGTGCTCGGCCTGAACGCGATCCACCAGTGCGCCGGGGGCCAGCACCGGCCCCTTGCCAGGCGTGTGATAGAACTCGGGGTTGAGCCACTCATCCAGCTCGTGATGAAAGGCCAGGACACTCCCGGTCAGCCCGGCCAGCAGCAGGAACACTGCGGTGGCCAGGCCCATGTAGCGGTGCAATAGAACCAGAATGGCGCGCATGACATTTTCCCGTAGAGACGACAAAGCCAGCGGCTGCTGACAGGCGCTGGCTTTGTTGGCGTCAACCTAGATCAGAACTGGTAGCTCACCGTGGCGGCGACATTGCGCTCTTCGCCCAGGTAGCAGTAGCTCAAGCTTGCACAGGAGGCGACGTAGGACTCGTTGGTCAGGTTGTTGGCATTGAGCCGTACATCCACTCCCTTGAGGCCCAGCTTGCCCAGGTCATAGCCGATGGAGGCATCGAAGAGCGTGTAGGCCGGTACCTTCATGGTGTTCTCGGCATCGGCCCAGCTGTAGCCCACATAGCGCACACCGCCGCCCAAGCGCAGGCCATCCAGCGCCGCGCTGTCGAACTTGTAGTCGGCCCACAGCGATGCCATCTGCCGAGGTGCCTGAGTAGGCGAGTTGCCCTTGTTCTCGATGAGGTTGGTGGCGCTGCTCAGGGTGCTGGTCATCGACTTCGAATACTGGATGTCGGTGAAGGTATAGCTGCCCAGCAGTTTCAGGTTGTCGGTGAGTTGCATGTGGGCTTCCAGCTCCAGCCCCTGGGAGCGAACAGCACCCACCGCACGATAGAAGTTTTCCTGGGGCAGCTTCGACGCCAGGTTCTCCTGGTCGATGCGGAACAACGAGGCAGTGAACAAGTTGTCCGTACCTGGTGGCTGATATTTCAGCCCGACTTCCCATTGAGTGCCGTCGGTAGGTGGCAGCGGATTGCCTGCGCTGTCTGCGTAGGAGTTGGGGTTGAATGACTCGGAATAGCTGACGTAAGGCGCCAGACCGTTATCGAACAGATAGAGCGCGCCCGCACGTCCAGTGAGCTTGGTGCGTTTGTCGCTGATTTCGGTGCCCAGTGGACGCTGGGCTTCAGCCAGGCGGTTTTCATCCGAGGTCTCCACCCAGTCCTGGCGCAGCCCCAGGGAGAAGCGCCATTTGTTCAGCTCGATCAGGTCCTGCAAGTACACGCCGGTCTGTTCCAGGCGCCGCAAATAGCTGGTGTGGCTGTAGTAGTTGATCGTCGAGTTGCCATAGACCGGGTTGAACGCATTGATCGGCTGCAGCGTTCCCTGGTCCCAGTCGACCACGGTCTTGCGCCGTTGATAGTCGGCTCCCAGCAGTAAGGTGTGCTTGACGTCGCCGGTGAGTAGTTCGGCCTGCAGCATGTTATCGACGATGAAGGAGTGGAGCTTCTCATCTCCGCCCGAGTAATAGCGGTTCAGGTCGTTGCTGGTGGCATTGGTCCAGCCATAGGCATAGACCTGGTCGAGCTTCACCTTGGAGTCCAGGTAGCGGAAGTTCTGGCGGGCGGTGAAGGTGTCGTTGAAGCGATGCTCGAACTGATAGCCGAAGGACTGTTGATCGCGCTTGTAGCCATCCACGCCGGGCTCGCCCTCGAAGAAATGCTCAGAAATGCGCTGGCCATTGCGCTGGTTCAGGGTGCCGTTGGCGGGCATGCCGCCGTGGTAGCCGCCATCGGGGTCATTCTGCAAATAGGCCTGGAGCGTCAGGGAGGTGTCTTCACTGAAGTCGATACTCAGGGTCGGCGACAGGGCGAAGCGTTTTTCCTTCGCGTGGTCGAACTGAGTGTCAGACTTGTCCGTCAGGCCGATCAACCGATAGGCAACGCGCTTGTCGTCATCGAGCGGGCCGCTGAAGTCGAACCCCAGGCCCTGTTTGCCCTGGGTGCCCACGGTTGCCTGAATCTGGTGATAGGGCTCGTAGAGAGGCTTTTTGCTGGTCAGGGCCACCAGGCCGCCAGGGGAGCTGCGGCCATAAAGCACCGATGAGGGGCCCTTGAGAATATCCACCCGTTCGAGGAAGTAGGGGTCGACCTGCATGCTGCTGTAGGTGCCGCTGTCACCCATGGACTTGAGGCCATCGAGGTAGATGTTGTCCACCGAACCATCGTTGAAGCCGCGCATCGCTACATAGTCGTAGCGATGGGTGGCGCCATAGGGATTGGTCAGCACGCCGGGGGTGTAGCGCATGGTCTGGGCGACGGTTTGCGCGCCCTGGTCGTCGATCTGTTCACGGGTGACCACCGAGACGCTTTGCGAGGTCTCCAGCAACGCGGTACTGGTCTTGGTGGCGATCTGACTGTGCGTCGCGTTGTAGCCCTCCATGCTGCCCAATGCGTTGCCCAGGGCGAAGCCCTTGACCTCAGTGGCGGGCAGGGTCAGGGCGCTGCCCTGGGGCAGGGGCCGCAGCACGTAGCTGCCGCCGTCCTGGCTGACCGCCTCCAGTCCCGAACCCCGCAGCAGCTGGTTCAGGCCCTGGGGAATGGAGTAGTCGCCCTGGAGCCCGGGGGATTGCCTGCCCTGGGTCAGGGCTGGGGTGGTGGACAGGGTGATCCCGGCCTGCCGGGCGAACTGGTTGAGGGCATCGCCGAGGTTGCCCGGGGCCACGCTGTAGCTGTGACGCGGGGCATCAACAGCCCTATCGGCGGCCAGCACCTGGGGCGCCACTGTGCCGAGACCGATGCTGGAGCACAGCAGGGCGGCGTGGATGGCTTGGCGCAAGGGGCGGGCGCAGGGAGAGCTTGGGCGGGTGTCGCGCAGAGTCATGGTAGGTTCCGTTGAAGTCGCAGGAAGCAGATTGAAGTGCTTACTGACTAAGCCGGACGTCCTGGCAAAACCCGCCAAAAAAAATCACCCCAGTGAATTTCAAGCCACGGGCCCCAAGGTCACCCACCAACGGGTGCGGTAGCGCAACTGCACTGGCAGGGTCTGGGGCAGGATGGCCAGCAACTTGTCGGTGTCTTCCAGGCGGAACACACCTGAAAGGCGCAGATTGCCGACCGCTGCCGAGCAGCCCAGATAGCCATGGCGATAGCGGCCGACCTCCTGGAGGAAGTCGTCCAGGCGCATGTTGCGCGTAACGATCAGGCCATCGGCCCAGGCGCCGACGTCCATCGCCAGGGGGGCCGCAGGTTCGGCCAGGCCATGGCTGATCTGATAGCTCTGACCTGCTTCCACCCGGGCGCTACGGCCATCGGCGGTGTGCGGCGCATGAATGGCCACGCTGCCGTGGGTCACGCTCAGGCGCGTGCAGCGTTCCTCCATGCGCACCACGAAGCGGGCGTCGAAGCCTTCCAGCAGGGCGTGGCGGCTCTCCACCAGCAGCGGGCGGGCAGGGCCGTGATCGGCTCCACAGGACACCATGATCTCGCCCCGGCGCAGTTTGATCAGGCGCTGCTCGGCATTGAAGTTGAGGTCCGCCGCGCTGTCGGTGTTGAGCTCCAGGCGGGTGCCATCGGGCAACTGGAAGCCCCGCTGCTCGCCGACGGCGGTGGCAAAGTCTGCGTTCCATTGTTGCCAGCCCAGCAGATCCTTGCCGACCCAGGCACTGGAGCCCAGGAGCAGGGCGCCACTGAGCAGTTTCAGGGCCTGGCGCCGGTCCAGGCGCTGACTGCTGTGTTCCAGGGTATGCAAGGCCACCTGAGCCCCCGGCACCGAACGCAGGTTGGCCGTGAGTTCCTGCTGCAACGATTGCACCCGCTGCCAGGCCAGTTCGTGCTCCTGGTGCGCCGCCCGCCACAGATCGCACTGTTGCTGCAGCTTGGGGTTGGCACCGTTGTTGCGCAGGCGCAGCAACCAGTTGATTGCTTGCTTGACCACCAGGTGATCGGGATTGGGCTTGAGCGGCAGGCTGGCGGGAAAGTTATCCACAGGCTTCAGCTCTCGTAGCGCAGCAGGTAGCAATGGTAGAGCGCCTGGGCGACATAACGCTCGACGGTACGCAGGGATAGGCCCATCTGCTGAGCAATCTGCTTGTGGGTAAGTTCCTCGCACTGAGCCAGTAGAAAAGCCTGACGTACTTTCGGCTTCAGCCCTTCAAGCATCCGCGCAATGCTTTCCAGCAGCTCCAGAATCAACGCCCGAGCTTCAGCGCCGGGTGTTTCGGCTTCGGGCAAGTGGGCGATGGTTTCCAGATAGGCTCGTTCGATTTCCTCGCGGCGCCAGTGATCGATTACCAGCCCCCGGGCGATGGTGCGTAAAAAAGCCCGGGGGGCCTTGAGTTCCAGGCGTTCAGTTTTCTGCAGCAGGCGTACGAAGGTGTCCTGAGCCAGGTCGGCAGCATCCGCGGCATTGCCCAGGCGCTGGCGCAGCCAGCTGTTGAGCCAGCCATGGTGATGGCTGTAGAGCGTCTGTATGGCGAACTCGGGTGATGACATGGACGCGGATTGCCTGAGTGTCACTAATGATAATTAGTCGCATTGTCATTGAGGCTTTATCGATTTGGCAATAAGCAGCGCACTGTCGGTCATCTGAAAATGTGCCGCGGATGCTCTGGAACACCGTTCGGCGGGATTAGGTAAATTCAGGCGAGTAATTCAGAAAAATCTCTAAGGGTTCGCAGATTCTTGCCGAAAGACTGATAAGACATGCGTGCACCAAAGTAGAGCGGTCAGAGAACATCGCCTGCGCTGTTACATGGAATGTTGCATTACGGACGCATCCCCACTTTCGGCATAAGAAGTCCCATGAAATGAATCTCAAGTTCAGCCATAAAATCCTTTTGGCCGCCTCCGGCGTAGTGGTTCTGGCTTTTGCGTTGTTCACCTTGTACAACGACTACCTGCAGCGAAACACCATCCGACAGAACCTCGAATCCTCTATCCAGCAGGCCGGTGAGCTCACCTCCAGCAGTGTGCAGAACTGGATGAGCGGGCGGATCCTGGTGCTCGAGAACCTCGCGCAGAACGTTGCTCACCAAGGTCAGAACGCAGATTTCCCAGGGCTGGTGGACCAACCGGCCTTTACCTCGAACTTCCAGTTCACCTACGTCGGCCAGGCCAACGGCACCTTCACCCAGCGCCCTGACGCGAAGATGCCCGACGGCTACGACCCGCGTCAGCGCCCCTGGTACAAGCAGGCCGTCGCCGCCGACAAGACCATGCTGACCCCGCCCTACATGGCGGCTGTCGGTGGCCTGGTGGTGACCATCGCCATGCCGGTGAAAAAGCAGGGTGAACTGCTGGGCGTGGTTGGTGGCGACCTGAGCCTGGAAACCCTGGTGAAGATCATCAACTCGGTGGATTTCGGTGGCCTGGGCCACGCCTTCCTCGTCAGTGCCGACGGTCAAGTGATCGTCAGCCCGGACAAGGACCAGGTGATGAAGAACCTCAAGGACATCTACCCCGGCGCCAACGTACGGATCGAAAACGGCAACCAGGAAGTGGTCCTGAACAAACAGGAACGCATCCTCTCCTTCACCCCGGTGACCGGCTTGCCGAATGCCGAGTGGTACATCGGTCTGTCCATCGACAAGGACAAGGCCTACGCACCGCTGAGCCAATTCCGTACTTCCGCCTTGATCGCGATGTTTATCGCCGTGGCGGTGATCGCCGTACTGCTGACCCTGCTGATCCAGGTGTTGATGCGCCCACTGATCACCATGGGCCGTGCGATGCAGGACATCGCCCAGGGCGAGGGCGACTTGACCCGGCGCCTAGTGGTGGAGAGCAAGGACGAATTCGGCGAACTGGGCAGCTCGTTCAACCAGTTCGTCGAGCGGATCCATGCCTCGATTTCCGAAGTGTCCTCGGCCACCCGCCAGGTACACGACCTGTCCCAGCGCGTGATGGCTTCGTCCAACGCTTCGATCATCGGTTCCGACGAGCAGAGCGCCCGCACCAACAGCGTGGCCGCCGCGATCAACGAACTGGGGGCCGCAACCCAGGAAATCGCCCGTAACGCCGCCGATGCCTCGCAGCACGCCAGTGGCGCCAGCGAGCAGGCCGACGACGGTCGCCAAGTGGTGGAACAGACCATCCAGGCCATGACCGAGCTGTCGCAGAAGATCAGCCTGTCCTGCACCCAGATCGAGACCCTGAACGCCAGCACCGACAACATCGGGCACATTCTCGATGTGATCAAGGGCATCTCCCAGCAGACCAACTTGCTGGCCCTCAACGCGGCCATCGAAGCGGCCCGTGCCGGCGAAGCCGGTCGTGGCTTCGCCGTGGTGGCCGACGAGGTGCGCAACCTGGCTCATCGCACCCAGGAGTCGGCGGAAGAGATCCACAAGATGATCACCTCCTTGCAGGTCGGCTCCCGTGAGGCGGTGTCGACCATGAACGCCAGCCAGGCGTCCAGCGAAGAGAGCGTCGAAGTGGCCAACCAGGCCGGCGCGCGGCTGGTCAGCGTGACTCAGCGGATCGGCGAGATCGATGGCATGAACCAGTCGGTGGCGGCGGCGACCGAAGAGCAGACGGCCGTGGTGGAGACCCTCAATGTCGACATCAACCAGATCAATCTGCTGAACCAGCAGGGCGTGGCCAACCTCAACGAAACCCTGAAGGATTGCGATGCCCTGTCGCAGCAGGCCAGCCGCCTGAAGCAGTTGGTGGACAGCTTCAAGATCTGACGTTTCGCGTCACTTTCAAGCCCGCTCCCGCCTCACGGCAGGGCGGGCTTTTTCATGGGGACCGATCAGGCCGGGTGGTCGCCCAGCAGCCCCAGGTGAGTATTGATCACCTGCAACAAGCGCTGGCGCTGGGACTTGATGAAGAAGTGATTGCCGGCCACTTCGATCAGCTCGAACTCGCGGCCGGTGAACTCGCGCCAGTTGAGCATGAGGTTGGCCGTGGCCAGCGGGTCCTCGCTGCCGTAGAAGGCCGTCAACGGCACATCCAGGCAGCCGCTGGAGGTGTCGTACCAGGTTTCGAAAAGCTTCAGGCCGTTGCGCAGCAGGCGTTCGTAGGATTGCAGGTCGTTCTGCCCGC
Source organism: Pseudomonas sp. NFPP12 (assembly GCF_900103205.1). Classification (NCBI taxonomy): domain Bacteria; kingdom Pseudomonadati; phylum Pseudomonadota; class Gammaproteobacteria; order Pseudomonadales; family Pseudomonadaceae; genus Pseudomonas; species Pseudomonas sp. NFPP12. The sequence continues at coordinate 10,181 of NZ_FMWW01000013.1, read as the reverse complement.
GGGGCATCTCCAGGGGGCTGGCGCCGAGGGTCAGGATCGCCTCGCGAAACGCGGCGATGGGCAGGGAGTGGAGCAAGGGCCGGCGCGGCAGGCTATCCGGGCTGCGACAGCCGGAGACGAACAGGTGGCGGGTCTGCTGGGGAAAGCGTTCCTGGGCATGCTTGCTGGTCTCGTAGGCCAGCAGCGCGCCCAGGCCGTGGCCGAACAGCGCATGGGGCTCGCCGAGCCAGGGGTCGAGGGCGGTGAAGGTGTTTTCCAGCAGGCTGGGCCAGTTGTCGCAGGGCGCTTCGTCACGGCGCGGACCGTGCCCCGGCAGGTTGAGCACCACCAGCTCGATATGATCGGCCAGGCCACTGGACCAGACCCGCATTTGCTCGGCTGCCGCCCCGGCCTGGGGAAAGCAGATCAGGCGGATCCGGGTGGCTTGCCCGGGTTTGATCACCAGCGTCCATTGTCGGGTGTCGGTGTACACAGCTTTTCCTTAAGCAAGTGGGCCGGCACTGCGCCGGCCAGAGGCAGCCTGAAGAGGGCGTCGCAGTCTGCGGATGGTTTCTAACATAGTGCCTGTCGTCCGTGAAGGCACGCGTGTGCCGGGCCGGGCGGGCGGTTGCTGTTCGTCGCCGGAACGCGGCTTGCGGCTATGCTCTGAATGTTTCGCGCCGGCTCTTTTCCGGCGGCTGGTGATTGTAAGGTGCCATTGTTTTTTGCCGGGCCAGCCTTCACCATCAGCCGATTTACGATAGCTCCCATGGACGCATTGCATTGGCGGCACGTTTAGCTCTTTCTCGGACCCTGCGCTGGTTCTGCGCGGCATTGCTGCTGGCCGGCGCACTGCTGGGCAGCCTGCACGCCGACTGGGATTTCTCCCTGATCAGCCGCCGTGCCACGGCGCTCTACGGTCCGCTGGGCGAAGGGCAGCCGCGCATCGATGCCTGGCAGCACCTGCTGGCCACGCAAAAGCAGGTGCCCGAGCGCGAACAGTTGAAGGTGGTCAACCTGTTCTTCAACAAGAACATGCGCTACGTGGAAGACATCGATCTGTGGCACCAGGTGGATTATTGGGAAACGCCGATCGAGGCATTGTGGAAGGGCGCCGGCGATTGCGAGGACTACGCGATCGCCAAGTATTTCAGCCTGCGCCACCTCGGGGTTTCCAGTGACAAACTGCGCATCACCTACGTCAAGGCCCTGCGCCAGAACCGTGCGCACATGGTCTTGACCTACTATTCCAGCCCGGAGGCCATGCCTCTGGTGCTCGACAGCCTGGAAGACTCGATCCGCCCGGCCAGCGAGCGCACCGACCTGTTGCCGGTGTACTCCTTCAATGCCGAGGGTCTGTGGCTGCCCGGGGCCAAGGGCAACAAGCGGGTGGGCGACACCAAGCGCCTGTCCCGTTGGCAGGACGTGTTGAAAAAAATGCAGGCCGAAGGTTTTCCGGTCGAGACGACTAACTAGGAGCACGAGCTCAGATGTCTTTGTTCAAACAACTGTTGATCGCAATCTGTGTGTTCCTGGTGGTCGCCTTCAGCGGCAGCTTCATGGTCAGCCTGGAAAGCTCGCGCACCCAGTATGTCAATCAGCTGCGCTCCCACGCCCAGGATGCCGCCACTGCCCTGGCGCTGTCGCTGACGCCGAACATCGACGACCCGGCGATGGTCGAGCTGATGGTCAGCTCGATCTTTGACAGTGGCTACTACGCCAGTATCCGGGTGGTGGACCTGGCCACCGACAAGACCCTTGTCGAGCGCAGCGGCATCCCGGAAGTCGGCAACGTGCCCCATTGGTTTGTCAGCCTGATCGGCCTGGAACCGGCGGGTGGCGATGCCATCGTCAGTCGCGGCTGGGAACAGGCGGCACGGGTCGAGGTGCTCAGCCACCCGATGTTCGCCGTGGCCAAGCTCTGGCAAAGCGCCCTGGGCAGCCTGGGCTGGCTGTTGATCTGCGGTGCGGTGAGCGCGGTGCTCGGCGCCCTGCTGCTGCGGCGCCAGCTCAAGCCGTTGGACTACATGGTCCAGCAGTCCCACGCCATTGCCCGTCGTGAATTCCTCAGCCTGCCGCAATTGCCCCGGACTCCGGAGCTGCGGCGGGTGGTGCAGGCCATGAACCAGATGGTCGAGAAGCTCAAGGCGCTGTTCCAGGAGCAGGCCGAGCGTAGCGAGAAACTGCGCACCGAGTCCTATCAGGACAGCCTGACCGGGCTGGCCAACCGGCGTTATTTCGAAATGCAGCTGCACGCCCGCGTAAGCAACCCCGAGCAGGCCAGTTCCGGCTACCTGCTGCTGTTGCGGGTCAAGGACCTGGCCGGGCTGAACCAGCGCCTGGGCGGCCAGCGCACCGACCAGTTGCTCAAGGCGGTGGGTGAACAACTGCTGCGCGAGTGCGACAAGTACCCGGAAACCCACAACCTGGTCACCCGGGTCCGTGGTGGCGAGTTCGCGGTGCTGGCGCCGGGGCTGGTGCGTGAGGAAGCCATCCAGCTGGCCCAGAGCCTGGACAGTGCCCTGGGCAACCTGCACGCCACCGGCGCCACCGATGTTGCCTCAGTGGCCTCCATCGGCCTGGCGGCGTTTGCTCACGGTGATTCGCCGCAAGCGGTGCTGAGCCTCGGCGACCAGGCCCTGGCCCAGGCCGAAGCCCAGGGTGACACCAGCTGGGCCTGCCTCGATCAAGGCGCCAGTGCCCAGGTCGGGGATGACCACCATGGCTGGCACCGGCTGTTGGACCGGGCGCTGTCGGAGCAGCACTTCCAGCTGTACTTCCAGCCGGTGGTGGCCGCTCGAGACACCCACCTGGTGCTGCACTACAAAGTGCTGTCGCGGCTGCTGGATGAACTGGGCCAGACCATTCCGGCCGGGCGTTTCCTGCCGTGGCTGGAGCGTTTCGGCTGGACCTCGCGCCTGGATCTGCTGATGCTCGAACAGGTGCTGAGACAGATGGCGAGCCACGAAGACTGCCTGGCGCTGAACCTGTCGGCGGCGACCCTGGCGGACCCGCACGCCCTGAATCGGGTGTTCGAGATCCTCCGCCAGCATTCCGACCTGGGCCCGCGCCTGACCCTGGAGATCGGTGAAGAGCAATTACCCGAGCAGGCCATGCTGGAACAGCTGACCCGGCGCCTGCGCGAGCTGGGTTTCTCCCTCAGCCTGCAACGCTTCGGTGGGCGCTTCAGCATGATCGGCAACCTGGCGCGCCTGGGGCTGGCGTACCTGAAGATCGATGGCAGCTACATCCGCGACATCGATCAGGAAAGCGACAAGCGCCTGTTTATCGAAGCCATCCAGCGCGCGGCCCACAGCATCGACCTGCCGCTGATTGCCGAACGGGTCGAGACCGAGGGCGAGCTGCAGGTGATTCGCGAGATGGGCTTGTACGGGGTGCAGGGCCAGCTGTTCGGCGAGCCGGCCCCCTGGGGTTGAAACCACTTTCGCCGGCGAGCCGGCTCCTACAGTAGGAGTCGGCTGGCGAAAAGGGTTCAGATCAGTCCGGTTTCATCGTCATTGATCAACCGGCTCAAACCGCCCAGCGCCTCGCGGGCCTGGGTGCGGTCCATCAGCTTGGCCTGGGCCGCGGCCGGCAGGTCGGTGATGCGGATCACGCCCTTGAGGGTCAGGAGCTGGATCAGGTCGTCCAGCACCCGGATCATTTCCAGGTCGCTTTGCTTGAGTTGCTTGAGACTGACTTCCACCGCCTCGTTGGCGTACCAGGTCTGGATCTCGTGGTGGTCGGCGGGCAGCGTCTCGGTGGCCTCGGCGTAAGCGGCGGCTTCCACGCGAATCAGCTGGCCCTGTGCATCGCGTTGCACGTAGAACATGGCGAATCCCTCAGGCATGTGTTTCCGGCGTCAGGCAGGCAGCAGCATAGGCCAACGCAGCATTCAGAGCGCGAGTATGCGGTGCGCCGCGGCGCTCGTCACGCCGCGGGCTGCCTGCCGGGGCCCGGCGACCACCCTGGGGGTGGCCGCTAGGGACCGGTCAGCTGTTGTTGTGATCGATCTTGATGGTCGGGTCGCTGCCGGCGATCAACGAATTGATGTTGGCGTTGGACCAGTTGTTGCCTTCCAGCTTGATCGTCACGTCGGCGTTGGCCAGGCCCCCGGCGGCGTTGAGCTTGCCCTCGGAGCTGACCTGCAGGGTCGAGACCCCGTCCACGGTGGTGATCTTGAGGAAGTTGTCGATGGTGCTGGCGCTCTCGCCCTGCAGCAAGTCACGCAGGTCGATGCGGTCGCCTTCGCTGGCCTTGAAATCCTTGATCACGTCGTTGCCGGTGTCGCCGGCCTTCCAGACGAAGGTGTCGGCACCCGAACCGCCGATCAGGATATCGTTGCCCTTGCCACCGATCAGGGTGTCGTTGCCGGTACCCCCCAGCAGGATGTCATTGCCCTTGCCGCCGTCCAGCAGGTCGTTGCCGCCCTGGCCGAAGAGAATGTCATTGCCGGCACCGCCCAGCAGGGTGTCGTTGCCGTCGTGGCTGCCAGACACATCGAACTCGGTGTAGTGCTCGGTGATGTACTGGTGCACGTTGCTGGTGGTGACCTTGCTCACGTCGATCCCGGTCTGCTTGGCCACATAGGCCTGCATGGCCTGGTAGCCCTCGCCTGCGACGCCGTTGAAGCTCACCAGGTCGCCGAACAGGATGTCGTTGCCGTCGCCGCCGCTGACCTTGTCGGCCCCCGGCATGGTCGCTTCGGTGTGGCCGATGATCGAGTTGGCCAGGTCGTTCGGGTCGATGTTGGTCTGCGGCTTGCCGTCGCTGTCGTAGGGCTTGAGGTCGTTGAGGCTGACACCACTGTTGATGCCGATGGCTTCGACGTTCGACAGGCCGCTGAGCAGGGCAAAGCCGCTGTTGGAGTTGATGGTGGTGTAGTAGTCGGTGCTGCTGCCGGAGCCGGCCAGGTTCGACAGCTCGTAGGTACCGTCGCCCTGGGCGTGCAGGGTGCCCAGGGTCTTACTGCTCCAGCCCCAGCCATTGGTGTAGGTCTGCAGGACCACCGAACCGCTAGAGTTCACGGAGAGGTAGTGGGTGTTGTCGATGTAGCTGCTGAAGGTATCCCCCAGCTTGTAGTTGCTGGTAGTCACCACATCGTCGAGGCGCACGTTGCCGTACAGCGTCGGGTTGGTCTGCTCGCCGCTCTGGTAGTAGGTCGGCTGACCGTCGGTGATGAAGTAGGTCAGGTTGGTGGCGTTGCTGTTGCCGGTGGCCTGGCTGCTCTGGAAGAAGTTGGCCGTGGCCTTGAACACGTCTTCATAGTTGGTACCGCCGCCGGACGTCATCGAATCCAGCACTGCCTTGAGCTGGGCCAGGGCATTCGGGTCGTTGAGGTTAACCGATACCGACTTGTTGACCTGGGTATCGAAGTCGGCGAGGAAGATGTTCACCGTCCCCGAGCTGCTGCCGCCGATGCTGTTCTTCAGGGTATTGAACACCGAGGTCAGGGAGTTCTTGGCCGCGGTGATCGAGGCGCTGCTCATGCTGCCGGAACTGTCCACCATGAAGGCGATGTTGTAGTTGGTGCCCGGGACCACGGTCAGGCCGCCGATGTCGGCAACCACGATGTCGTTGCCGTCGGTGCCGGTAACGGTGTCGTCGCCAGAGGTGGCGACCACCGAGTTGTAGACCGCCGGGTAGACCTTGACCGGGATCTGCGCCGAAGTGCTGGCAGAGCCGCCCAGGGACTCGGTGGAGGTCGAGGTCACGTTCAGGTTGAAGGTGCCGTTGTAGTACGGCGGCGGCGTGACCGTCAGGTTGCCCAGGTTCCAGCCGGTGACGTTGGCTTCACCGGAAGTCGCGGTGGCGGTGAAGGTGTGCCCGGCACCATCGCTGAGCACCGAGCCTGCCGGAATGCCGCTGATCTTCACGCTGAGGGTTTCCGAGCCGTCGGTATCGGTCAGGCCGGTGGTGATCTTCGACAGATGCACGCTGCCGCCTTCGCCGCCCTCGTTGAGCTTGTAGCCGTCGTAGTAGCCTTCACCGTTGGTGCCGTGCAGGTCGGACACCGAGACTCCGGCGTTGGTCAGGTCGGTGATGCCGGTGTACAGCGGCACGCCGGCGTTGCTCAGGTCCACCGCAGCCCCGCCGTTGACCGAGAGGTTGACGTCGTAGTTGCCTACGCCGTTCTGGTTGTGATGGTAGATATCGATGGTGTAGTAACCGCTGGTGGTCGGGGTGAAAGTACCGTTGAGGTTACCGCCGGCGCCCCAGGTGGTGCTGGCCACGTTCTTGCCGCCGATGGTCACCAGCAGGCTGTCGTCGCCGGTGCCGGAGAAGGTATAGGCCTTGCCTGCTTCCAGGTAGATCAGGCCTGAGGTCTTCGACGCGGTGCCCGGCGTGATGTTGCCGTCGGACTGGACGTTGGTCGCCAGGCTGCTGCTGTTGGGTGTGCCGGCAGCGTCGATCACCGATTTCAGAGTGCTGGCGGAAGCGCCGCTGCCGTCGGTGCCCAGGCCGCTGAGGTTGGTCCAGACTTCCTTGAGCAGGCCCACCGAATTCACGCTGTTGCCGGCCACGCTCAGGGTCGGCGCATCGGCTACCGGGGTGATGTCGACGGTTACCGTGCCGGTGTTGCCCAGGGCCTGACCGTCGGTTGGCTGGAACTTGATCTGGGCGTAATCGGCTTGCTGGTTGCCCACGCCGTTGCCGCCGTAGCCATTGGTTCCGGATTCGTTGGCGTCCGGTGTGAAGCGCAGTTTTCCGGCATCGATATCGGCCTTGCTGAAGGTCTGGTTGTTGGCCACATCCTTCCAGGTCGAACCGTCCAGGTATTGCAGTTTGCCGTCGCTGGGCAGCTGGGTGATCTTCACGCCGAGGCTGGACGCCGGGCTGTCAACGTCGCTGACGCCGAAGTTCGACCAGGTCAGTGCCAGCGGGGTGTCTTCGTTGCCGGTCACGGCGCCGCCAGTGGCGGTTGGGGCGTCGTTCACCGCCACCACGTTGACCGTGGTAGTGGCGACGTTGGAGTAGTTGCCGCCGTCGGTCACGGTCACGGTGATGGTCCGTGGCGTGGTGCTCGGGTCTTCACTGTTGTTGGTGAAGGTGATGTTCTTGATCTGCTGCATGTAGTCGGCGAGCGTCGCGCTGCCCGACAGGGTCAGGGTGATCGAACCGTCCTTGCTGTTGGCATTGATGGTGATGCCGTTGACGCTGTTGCCCAGGTTCAGCGAGTCCCCCGGCTGGCGGTTGGTCAGCACGATGGTGGCGCCGGTGAGCAGGGTGCTGTCCGGGTCGGTGATGCTCAGGTCGGTGTCGGCGATCGACACGCCGGGGCCTGTGGTGCCTTCGGTGAAGGTGACCTTGTAGTCGGCCCCGGTAGCACCGCTGGAGTTGTTGGCATCCAGGTCGATGACCGGCGGAGCGTCGTTATCGATGATCGAGGTAGTGACGCTGTTGTTGCTGCCCACCACCAGGTTCTCGAAGTTGCCGCCAGTGGCCGAGTCGATCTTGACCGTGAAGTTCTCGGTGCCTTCGGTGATCTTGTCGTCAATGGTGGCGACGTTGAAGGTGGCGCTGCTGGCGCCGGCCGGGATCTTCACGGTGTATACGCCGCTGAAGTCCGAACCGTCGGTGGCGGTGCCGCTGTAGCTGATCTTCAGGGTGACTTCGGTCTGCGCCGGGTGAGTCAGGCTCACGGTGTAGCTGGCGGTCTGGCCTTCGGTGACCGAGGCGCTGCCGCTGATACCCACCGAAGTGGTGTCCAGTGTATCGGTGACGTTGGTCACCGCTGGCGTGGTGTCCGTGACCAGCTTCTCGAAGTTGCCGCCAGTGGCGTTGGTGATGGTGGCGTTGACCTTGCCTGCGTCGATGTAGACGTCGTCTGCCGGCGCCGCAACGGTGACCGTCCCGGTGGTTTTCCCGGCCTCGATATGGATCACCGAACCGTTGCTCAGGGTCACGGTCACCGGAGTACCGGCGGCGTTGGTCAGGGTGGCGGTGTAGGTGATCTGGCCGCCCTCAGCGACGGTGCCAGTGGCAGTCAGGCTGACGCTGGTGGTGTCGACGGTATCGGTCACGGTGGTGCT
>NZ_FMWW01000013.1:0-1199 GCF_900103205.1 Pseudomonas sp. NFPP12 | reverse complement strand
GCCGGGGCCGCGACGGTGGTGGTGCCGGTAGTGGCGCCCGCGGCGATAGTAATCACCGCGCCGTTAGAGAGCGTGACAGTAACAGGCGTACCCGCAGCATTAGTCAGAGTCGCGGTGTAGACGATGGAACCACCTTCAGCCACAGACTCCGTAGCCGAGAGGCTCAGAGTGGTGGTGTCCGGGGTATCGGTGACGCTGGTTTCAGCCGGCTTGTCGCTGACTTCCAGCTTCTCGTAGTTGCCACCGTCGGCTTTGGTGATGGTCGTGCTGAGCGAACTACCGCCCGCCAACGCATCGTTGGGTGCGGTGAAGTTGACGCTGGCGGACGACTCACCCACTGGAATGGTGATGGTCTGGCCATTAGACAGAGTCACTACGACCGGGGAACCAGTCACGGGAGCGGTGACCGACGCGGTGTACACCACGGTTCCACCTTCAGCCACGCTTGGTGTTGCAGTCAGACTGACAGTCGACGTATCGATGGTGTCAGTCACGTCGGTGACTGCTGGAGCTGGATTGGTTTCCAGGTTCTCGAAGTTGCCACCCTCGGCTTTGGTGATCGTTGCCTCGACCTTGCCGGCGTCCTTGTAGACATCATCGGCTGGCGCGGCGACAGTTGCCGTGCCCGAAGTGGCACCGGCAGCAATAGTGATCACGGCACCGTTACTCAAGGTCACAGTGACCGGAGTGCCAGCTGCATTGGTCAATGTGGCGGTGTAGACGATGGAGCCGCCTTCAGCCACGGACTCCGTAGCCGAGAGGCTCAGGGTTGTAGTGTCTGGAGTATCGGTAACCGAGGTCTCTGCCGGCTTGTCGCTGACTTCCAACTTCTCGTAGTTACCACCGTCGGCTTTGGTGATGGTGGTGCTCAGGGAGCTACCGCCAGCCAACGCATCGTTTGGCGCGGTGAAGTTGACGCTGGCGGACGATTCGCCCACCGGGATGGTGATGGTCTGACCGTTGGACAGAGTGACGACCACTGGAGAACCGGTCACTGGCGCGGTCACGGAGGCGGTGTACACCACGGTTCCACCTTCAGCCACGCTCGGCGTGGCAGTCAGGGAAACGGTGCTGGTGTCGATGGTATCGGTGACATCAGTCACAGCTGGAGTCGGGTTGGTCTCCAGGTGCTCGAAGTTGCCACCCTCGGCTTTGGTGATCGTTGCCTCGACCTTGCCGGCGTCTTTGTAGACGTCATC